>JBLHZD010000147.1:0-9666 GCA_047631095.1 Alphaproteobacteria bacterium | reverse complement strand
CGGCTAAACAATGGAATGTTTTTTTGGGGATATTTTGGGGAGCGTGTTTGGGCGTGTGGTTGCGCGTATCGCTTTTCTTCGAAACAATACGCGCCGGTTGCGGGAATTTTGATTTCCCGCCGCGCGTATATCGTGGGACATTAATTACGTCGTTCTGGGAAAATATCATGGATTTTGGGTTATTCAATATCTTGCAGCAGCGGGACCGGGCGAAGGACTCGCGCGCGATCATCAACGAGTCGATTGAACAAACGCGCGCCGCCGAACGGCTTGGCTTTGCGCATGCCTGGTTCGTTGAACATCATTTTTCCAATTACAGCCTGTGCCCCTCGCCGCTGACCATGGCGGCCTATGCGGCGGGCGTGACGGAGAAAATCCGGCTCGGCACCGCTGTTCTCGTGCCGCCGCTGCATACGCCCGCGCGGCTGCTGGCGGAAATCGCCGTGGTGGATACGCTCAGCAACGGGCGTCTCGATCTGGGGGTGGGCAGCGGCTATCAGACTTATGAGTTTGAGCGCTTCGGCGTCGATATCGAAAACCACAAGGCGATGACCAATGAAATGCTCGATATGATGGAGCTGGGGCTGGCCAACCCGAATTTTTCCTATGATGGGGAATTCTACCAGCAACCGCCGACCGCGATTAACGTGCGCCCGGTTCAAACCCCCCATCCGCCGATCTGGAACGCCAGTAAGGACGCGGAAAGCGTGGGGCGCGCCGCGCGTAAGGGGTACAACCAGTTCTTCTCGTCGCGGTTCGCAAGCCTGGAGGAGCTGGTCCCGGTGCGAAACTTCATGGACAAGACGTTTCAGGAGAACGGGCGCGATCCAGATACGATGCGCCTTGGCCTGCTGTCCTATTGCTGCATCAGCGACGATCCGGCGGTGGTCGACGATTATATCGAGAATTGCCGGTTCCAGCAGCGCATTGCGCGCAGCCTGCGGGAGCGTCGGGAAAGCATGGAGGATGATTACTGGGTCGAGGAAACGCCCTTTGACGCGGAACCGAGCCTCGCGGAAGCGGCGGAGCATGTACTGGCGGGCGACGTTAAAACCGTTACCGAACGCGCCGTGGCGATTATTCGCGAAGTACGGCCCTCGCATATGACCTTTTATTTCCAGGTTGGCGCAGTGCCCCAGGAAACCGCCATACGCAGCATGGAACGCTGGGTGAATGAGGTGATTCCGAGTATCGAAAAAGCGCTGGGCGCGCCGATTGCCTCGATCAATGAACCAAAGCCGCTGCGCGACGCCGCAGAATGAGCCTTAACGCTTAACAAGCAGGGAGACGATCATGGAATGCAGAATGGACGGGCGGACCGCCCTTGTGACTGGCGCCAGTATGGGGCTGGGACTGGCGATGGCGCGCGAATTCGCCAAATCGGGCGCCAATGTCGCGCTGGTCGCGCGGCGCGCCGATGTACTGGCGAAGGCGAAAGCCTCAATCGAGGCAGAATCTTCCGTGAAGGTCGGAACTTATGTCTGTGACGTCAGCGACCCAGCGGCGATTGCGACGGCTCATGGCGCGGCGGCGCAAGAGTTGGGGCCGATTGATGTTCTGGTCAACAATGCGGGATCGTCTCATCGTGGCGCTTTTTTGGATGTGTCCGATGAAATCTGGCGCGCTGATCTGGAGTTGAAACTGTTTGGTGCGATCCGGTTAACCCGGTTGGTGTTTCCCGGCATGATCGAGCGGCGCTGGGGACGTATTATCAATGTGTTGAATGTGGGCGCAAAGGCGCCGCCCGCCACCGGCGCGCCGACGGTGGTGTCCCGCGCGGCGGGGATGGCGCTGACCAAGGTTCTGGCGGGCGAGGGCGCGCGGCATAATGTCTTGGTTAACGCTTTGCTTGTTGGTAAAATTGTGAGCGACCAGATCGCGCGTCGTCATGAAAATCTGGAAACCAATCAAAGTTTGGACGAATACATCGCTGAATCCGGCGGCGTCGTTCCAATGGGTCGAATGGGGACCGCTGCAGAGTTCGCCAATATGGCGTGCTTTCTGGCGTCCGACGCGGGGTCATACGTCACTGGCGCGGCCATCAATGTGGATGGCGGTTTATGCCCGGTGGTTTGAATTAAACGTAAATATCTCACGGCGATTCGCTGTGAGAGTATCAGGGAGATGAATTATGGAATGCAGAATGGATGGCCGGACGGCCATTGTCACCGGCGGCAGCCTTGGGTTGGGTCGGGCGATAGGAATGGAATTTGCGAAATCGGGCGCCAATGTCGCGCTCGTGGCGCGTCGCCAGGACGTTCTGGATGAGGCCAAGGCGGAAATTGAAGCCGTGACCTCCACAAAAATCGGCGCCTATGCGTGCGATATGTGCGACGCGGGCGCGATTTCCTCGATGTATAAGTCCGTCGTGTCCGACCTGGGTGAAGTCGATGTCGTGGTGAATAACGCGGGCACATCCCAGCGCGGCGCGTTTTTGGAGGTCACCGACGAAATTTGGCGGGAAGATCTGGAGCTGAAACTGTTCGGCGCCATCCGCCTGATCCGTTTGGCGTTTCCGGGCATGATCGAGCGTAAATGGGGCCGCATCATCAATGTGTTGAACGTGGGCGCCAAAGCGCCGTCAGCGGGCGGCGCGCCAACCGCGGTGTCGCGCGCGGCGGGCATGGCCTTGACCAAAGTGCTGGCGGGCGAAGGCGCGCCGCACAACGTGCTGGTGAATGGCATGCTGGTGGGTTTGATCGAGAGCGATCAGCACGTCCAGAAGCACAAACTGGCGGTCGCGGCGGGCTCCAACCAGACTCTGGAGGAATTTTACGCGAATATGGCCAAGGCCGTTCCGATGGGGCGCGTTGGCAAGGCGGAAGAATTCGCCAATATGGCCTGCTTCCTGGCGTCGGACGCGGGTTCCTACGTCACGGGAACGGCGATCAATGTGGATGGCAACCGCTCGCCTGTGGTTTAAGCAGCCTGTCGTTTAGCCGTATTATGTTGTAAAAAATTTATACCGGCGCTGGAAACGGTGCCGGTATAATATTATGCGCAGTCATACATAAATTTTCGTAATAAACAGGGACGCCCCTCCGAAATGAGCACATCAGAATGGCATAATGAAATGCGGTCGATTGTCGATACAGTCGATGCGTTTAACCCGGATGTGGCGGAATTCTGGTTTCTCCGGCATGGCGAAACTGCACTCAACAAAAGCCAGATCGTGCAGACGCAGCATGGCGTGACGCTGAATGACACGGGTCGGGAGCAGTCGCGCAAGGCGGCGCTGCTTTTGGCGGATGAACCCTTTGACGTTATCCACGCCAGTGACCTCGAGCGCACCTGGGAAACCGCAACCATCGTGAACGATGTCTGCAAGAAGCCTATTCACAAGGCGCCCGGTCTTTGGGAGCGCAATTGGGGCGATTACGCGGGCCAGTCGAATGTGGATCTCAATTGGTCGGATAACCCGAATAACGGCGAGTCCCTGTCGGAATTCACGTTGCGCACCTTACAAGGGTTTCGCGACGTTCTGGTCAAAGACAAAATCCTGATCGTCGCGCATGGCGGCAATTATGCGGTGTTGCTGGCGGCCTTCGGGCTGACGTTTGGGAGAAATTTAGTGGTGAAAAACGCCCAGCCGATCAAGGCGACCCGCGATGCAAGCGCGCCGCGCGGATGGGCCGTTACGCCGCTGTCCTGAGGACTAAATTACAGGCCCGATTGATTACGCAGGGAGCCGATGGGGAAAAGTAGGTTCACATGGCCCATTTTGCGCCGTGGCCGCGCGTCGTGCTTGCCATACAAGTGCATATGGGCTGAATCGTCGGCCAGATAGTCGCGCCAGTTATTGACGTCCGCGCCAATCAGGTTTTGCATGATGGCGTCGGAATGACGGGCCGGGTCGCCCAGCGGCAATCCGCAAATGCAGCGCACGAACTGTTCAAACTGGCTTGTGGCGCAGGCGTCCATAGTCCAGTGGCCGGAATTATGCGGGCGCGGCGCGATTTCGTTGACGAGAATTTCATCGTCGTGCGTCACAAACATCTCAACCGCCAGCAATCCGACGATCTCCAGCGCGTTGGCGATTCGCCAGGCGATATTCTCAGCGCGATCCATCAGTTCTGGCGAAATTCGCGCGGGCGCGATGGTCTGAGCGAGGATGTGATCCTTGTGCCGGTTTTCCACCGCGATATAGGCGTCGGACGAGCCGTCGGCGCTGCGAGCGGATATGACGGAAATCTCCATGCGGAAATCAATCCATTGCTCTAATACGCCTTGATCCGCGCCCATTTCCGCAAAGGCTTCCGCAAGGTTCTTGTCATCATCGATGAAAACCTGACCCTTGCCGTCATAACCCAGGCGCGTTGACTTCAGCACGGCGGGGCGCCCCAGCGCGTTTAACGCCTGTTCCAACTCATCGACGCTTTCGACAATGCGGTAGGCCGCAATGGGAATATCGGCGCCCTGCAGGAACGCTTTTTCGTCGCCCCGGTCTTGCGCGATGGAAAGCGCTTTGGCGCCCGGGCGCACCGATGTGCGTTCGGACAGGAAATTAATGGTTTCAACCGGAATATTCTCGAATTCATAGGTTGCGACGTCGATGGCGTTCGCAAAGGTCTCCAGCGCCTCTTGGTTGGTGTAATCGGCGTTTGTGATAGCCGCGGACACCTGACCGGCGGAGCCGCCGACATCGGGCGTAAAAATATGACAACGATAGCCCAGCTGGGCTGCTGCAAGCGCCGTCATGCGCCCCAACTGACCGCCGCCGAGTATTCCGATGGTGCCGCCTGGCGCGATGGGGGCGGGCACATCAGCCATCTGTCGGGACTTCCGCGACGCCGTCGGTCTGGCGTGCGCGCCATTCGTCCAACGCATCACGAACGCAATCGTCTTCAAGCGCAATGATCGCGGCCGCCAACAGGGCCGCATTGGCGGCGCCGGCGCGCCCGATCGCTAAGGTGCCCACGGGAATTCCGGCGGGCATTTGCGCAATCGACAACAGACTGTCCATGCCGCTCAGCGCCTTACTCTCGACGGGAACGCCAAGGACCGGCAACGGCGTCATCGCGGCGGTCATGCCCGGCAAATGGGCGGCGCCGCCAGCGCCCGCGATGATGACTTTCAGGCCCCGGTCCCGCGCGCTTTGCGCATAGTCGCTCAGACGTTTGGGCGTGCGGTGTGCGGAGACAATGCGCGTTTCATGCGCGACGCCCAACGCCGTTAGGATGTCGCTGGCGTTTTTCATGGTCTCCCAATCGGATTGGCTACCCATGATGACGCCGACTCGGGGTTGGTCGGTCCGGGGTTGATCGGTCATTTTAGTCCCTTGCTCACCTAGCCGTATACGAAACGCGTGCTGACTATGAATCAGCGGAAAGCGGGCAGTATATGAATCAATTGGCTACGCGCAAGCAGCGTTTATCTGTTATTGTAAGTGAAATAGGCGTGATTGGCGTACGTTAGGCGTCAAATTTCGTCCTGTCTGCAATAGTGGGGCAAATGTCGTGAAAGTGGAGGAAACGCCGCCGATTTCGCCTGTGACCGCCAATCGCGGCGAACGGGGCGTTGCGCCGGCAATTTTTCCGCAAACATCGAATGACCGAGATCAGGGCGAAGCGCAATCGCATCCGGACTCAGGGCGGGATATCGCAGCGCTTCACGGCGTCGATGAAGCGGATATCGAACCGGATTTGCGCCGCGTTTTCGTCGCCCTGTTGGAGGAAGTTGCGCATTTGCGCGAAAATCAGGCGCGAAACCTGAAGCGCGTTGAATTTTTGACGGAGCTGGCGGATCGCGATCCCATATCGTCGCTTTTAAATCGTCGCGCCTTTATCCGCGAGCTGACCCGCGGTCTCACGCTGCTGGCGAATGATGACGGACACGGTTGCCTGGCCTTGTTACAGGTTGAAAACCTATGTGAAATTCACCAGGCGCGTGGTTTGGCGATTGGCGACGCCGTTGTCGAACATGCTGGCGCGTTGCTGGACAACAATATGAGGCTGGGCGATATCGTCGGGCGAGTCGAAGGCGCGGTGTTCGGTTTGATTATGGTCGGACGAAATATCGAGGGCGCGCGGGAAGAAACCCACGCGATGGCCGCCTCGCTGGAAAGCCATCCACTTGTTTACCAATCGGTTGAAATACCGTTATCCATCAAATGGGCGCTGCATATCCTAACGCCAGGAGAAAACGCCGTGGAAGCACTGGCGGCGGTGGATGAAGCGCTTCGGCGCAACAGTGGTGTTCACGGGTAGTCGGGGAAAACTGGCGCGGCCGATTCGAAACAGGTGTCAGGCTTCGAAACAGGCGTCAGGCGATAATATCCGGCTCCAGAATATCTTCGAGGTATGCAATCTGATCCTTGAGTCCCAGTTTGCGTTTTTTAAACCGCTGCAATTGCAACTGGTCGTAGACCGGTGTTTCCGTCAATCTCGCAATGACGTCGTCCAGGTCGCGATGCTCGGAGCGAAGGACAGCCAATCGCTGGCGGTCGGGTTCCAGTTCATCCATATTGGGTGACGGTCCTGACAATCATGAACGAGTTACAGTATATCCAAATTTAGCGTAATTTCGACGCTGAAAATCGAGCGCCGCGCGCGCAAACACGGTATAGGGCAAAAATGGCGAAAAGAAAACGGATTGGCATTTTAACAAGTGGCGGCGATTGCGCCGGGCTGAACGCTGTAGTGCGCGCCGCCACCCACCGGGCGGCGCTGCTCGGCTGGGACATGATTGGCGTGGAGGAAGGCGTTCACGGGTTGATGGCCGAGCCGCCCCTTACGCGCGCACTAACGCCGGACATGTTTGATGGATCGATCATGCGCCGGGGCGGGACCTTTCTGGCGACGACGAATAAAGGCGACCCGTTTGCGTTTCCCGACGAATATGGCGAAACATCCGACCGCTCCGATGACGTGATCCGGGGCTATCGCGCGCTGGGGCTGGACGCCTTGATCGGGATTGGCGGCGATGGCAGTCAGGCAATCCTGTACAAGCTGGCGCAAAAGGGCGCTATGAATCTGGTGTGTATTCCCAAAACAATCGACAACGACATTGGATTGACGGAAGTCGCGATTGGTTACGATACAGCTGTTCAGGTGGCGACCGAAGCGCTGGATAATCTGCAACCCACCGCCGCCAGTCACCACCGGATCATGATTCTGGAGGTGATGGGGCGCGATGCAGGCCATATTGCGCTGGCGGCGGGCGTTGCGGGTGGCGCGGATGTCATCTTGATTCCGGAAATTCCCTATCGCCTTGAGCACGTGGTGGCGAAAATTGAGGCCATTCAGAAAACCGGGCGGCAATTTGCGCTGATCATCGTGGCGGAATCGACGCCCAATGAAAGCGGCGACGCGGTGCGGCAAAAATACGCGGGCGGCGCCTCGCGTTATGGCGGCATTTCTCATTTTTTAAGCGAGCGACTGTATGAAATCACGCGTTCGGAAATCCGCGTCACGGTATTGGGCCATGTTCAGCGCGGCGCAGCGCCGGATGCGCGCGACCGGGTGATGGCGTCGATCTTTGGCGTCCACGCCGTTGATTTGGCGGTGGCGGGCACGTTCAACCGGATGGTCGCCTGGCGGAACCGGGCGGTCGTCGATGTGCCGCTGGAAGATGTTATCGCGACGCCCGCTCTGGTCGATCCGGACGGGCCGTTGGTGCATACAGCGCGTGGCTTGGGCGTTTGCCTGGGCGATGCATAGGGCGCTGGAGCGGTGTCGCCGAACTCGTTCTGGGATTTTTCACTGGCGATATACGCCAAAGACGGCGTCGCGCCTGCTTGCCTACGCCTGCAGGACAAGCATGGTTTCGATGTAAATTTGCTTCTCTTCGCCTGTTGGAGCGCGCGGTATTGCGAATTGACCCTTAACAAACCGGCGTGGCGCACGCTTTTGGCGGAAACACGCGATTGGCGCGACACCATAATCACGCCGTTGCGAGACGTTCGGCGGCGTCTGAAGGTCCAAAAAATAGGCGGGTATCCGAAAAATGAGACAGGATTGCGCGCAGCAGTTCAACAAATTGAATTGGATTGCGAACGGATCGAACAGGATTTTCTTGCGACGCGCATCGTTGGGTTGCGTCTTGATGGGACTTTGTCGGCTGGGGCGGGATTTGATTCGCAAAAAGCGGTGATGGGCAGCCTCGAGGCGCTCGCCAATCAGTTGGGCGTGCGTCCAAACGCACAGCATTTGGCGGATTTTTCCTTGCTGGCGGTGGCGGCGGGGCGCCTGGACAGGGATTTTCGGTCAATTTAATAAACAGAGCTGAAAACCGTGTATTTCACGCCGGAATCGGCAGGCGTATTTCCATCGATTTTTCGGACAGATCCCAATATTTGGGATAGGCTGAAAGCGTCGCAACCGTCGTTGTGTTGGCGGCTGCGTGTTAAGATTTGATTCATAGATCGATTGCTATGGTTCAAGAAAACGTAACAAGAGAGGATGACGCTAATATGTCGATTGAAACAAAAGTAGTGGCGTTAAAAAAGAAACATGCTTCCCTGGACGAAAATCTCTCTAACGAAAACCGTCGGCCCGTGCCCGATGCGCCGACAATTAGCGCGATCAAACGCGAAAAACTTAATATTAAAGATGAGATAGAGCGAATAACCTAATAATATAACTTCATAAAATTAAATTTTCCTGTCCCCAATGTTAAATTTTGACATTGGGGCGGGATTTCTGCATTCCTAACAATTGAATTTGCTCGGAACACTGACGGACGAGCGCCGTCGGTGCGGGCGTACTTTTGCGTTACGCGCCTTGCCGGTTTGGGGGTGGCGAATGCCCAATGGGAGAGGCGTTACATGATAAGCGTAGATGAAGCGATTGAATCACGGCGGTCCGTCCGGGCCTATTTACCCGAGGCGGTGTCACGGGACACTGTGGCGCATATCTTGGATGTGGCGAAACGTTCGCCCAGCGGCACCAATACCCAGCCCTGGACGGTGCATGTCCTGATGGGGACGGCCAAGGAAGCGCTGAGCAACGCCATTTTACCGGAATTTTACGCCAGGACCGGCGACCATAAGAACGAGCGCGAACCTTTCTATATGGATAAGCTGCGCGAACCGTATCTGACGCGCCGTCGCAAGGTCGGTTGGGACATGTATGGGCTGGTCGATATAAAGAAAGGCGATTCCGAGAAAATGCAGGCGCAGCACGCTGAAAACTTCAAGTTTTTCGGCGCGCCGGTTGGCTTGATCTTTACCGTTGATGATGATTTCGGGTGGGGAAGCTGGCTCGATTACGGCATGTTTCTGGAAAACGTTATGCTGGCTGCGCGCGGACAGGGTCTGGATAGCTGCGCGCAGGCCGCCTTCGCCAATTTCCCCAATATTATCCGCGAGCATCTGGAGCTTGAAGCGAATCAGAGCGTCGTATGCGGCATGTCTCTGGGCAAGGAAGACACATCGGCGGTTATCAACGAGCTTCGAACCGTGCGTGAAGACCTTGGGACATTCGTGACGTTTATGGGGGATTGAGGCGCACTGTCGAGGCGAAAGCCGGGCATTTTATAGCGGACCTATAAAGCAGCCCTATGTCGTCGCCACGCGATCCCGCCTATGTCGTCGCTACGCGATCCCTTAGAGTCCGTCCGGAAAGTTCATGCGTTTAAACAAATCTTTCTCATCATCAGACGAATTGACGCCAAGAGAAGGAAGGCTCGGGCGGTTCTGTTGTGGTTTTCAAAATCTTTGGCGAGACG
>JBLHZD010000146.1:0-9687 GCA_047631095.1 Alphaproteobacteria bacterium | reverse complement strand
GAGTTGAAGGCGTGCGCCTGCGACCATGCATTGCATGTCGGAGGTCAGCATAACCATATCGAATCCGCGTTTCACCGCGTCCGCCGCAAACGCCGCGCTGGCGCAATGCATGACGGCTTTGATGCCGTTTTTATGCGCGACCTCAAGGATCTTGTTGCATGTGGCGAGATGGGTTTCGTTCTGGTTATCCGCTTGTGGCGGCAGACCCAGCGCATAGGACAGATCGGCGGGCCCAATGTAGACCGCGTCGAGGCCGGGCGTGGCGCAGATGGCCTCCAGATTGGCGATTCCTTCCTGCGTCTCGATCATCGCCATGATGATAATCTCGTCATTGGCGTTGGCGGCGTAATCGGCGCCGCCGTAATGCACCGCGCGCACGGGGCCGGATGAGCGCATGCCGACGGGCATATAACGGCACGCCGCCACGGCTTTCGCTGCTTCTTCCGCCGTGTTGACCAGCGGCACGATGATGCCATAAGCGCCGAGATCCAGCGCCTTCATGATCGCCGCCGGATCGTTCCAGGCGACGCGCACGATTGGAACGGTCTCTGTCTGTGAGATCGCCTGCAACATGGGCAGAACGTCATTCATTTCCGCTGTGCCGTGCTGCAAGTCAACGCACAGAGCGTCGAAGCCCTGACGCGCCATAACTTCGGCTGTGAAGCCATGAGAGACAGAGAGCCAGCCCAGGCTCGCGGATTCGCCGTCGCGCCACATCTGTTTGATTTTGTTCGATCGCATCGTCATTCCTTTAGTGTTGTTCGTTTTGTAAGGGGCTGTTGGCGATATGGGCGGCACCGGGGCGGTTGGCCCGCTAGCCAGTCAGCCGGTTGGATTGCACAACGTGCCTTATTATGTCGAGATGGTCGAGCCCCTCTATTGCGTGCGGAAGCCCGCCGGGTTCTGATCCAGTTGCTTCTCGATCCCTTTGTACTGGTCGCGAATGTAATCGCTGGTCGGGCGCGGGGTGAAGAATTTTAACCACAGGCGCACCACATGGCGTCGCTCACCGCTACCTGCGCCGTCGTCGAAGGCAGTCCGGCCATGCAGGATTGTATAGTTGTTCACAAATTGAATGTCGCCCGGCTGTAGTTCCATGGTGAACACCAGCGACGGGTCGTTCATAACTGTATCGATACAGTCCAGCGCCGCTTCCTGTGGGGCGGTTAAATTTATACTAGGCGAGTCGATGGCTTTTTGAATCGTGCCGCGTCGGAACGAGCAACTCAACACGTCATCGGTGACATCGAACACCGGCCCGTTCCACGTCTTCATGGCGCCGGCGGCTTCGGTGACGATATAGGGCAAGCCGTCATAGAGCGCCGGCAAACATTCAGGATGCTGCGACAGAATGGCGTTGTGCACCGACATCGAACTGACGATACGGCTGAGCCCGCCCGAACGCCCCTGCCGCAGGCAAAGCAGCGAAGTCATATCAGCCCGGTCGACGTGAAAATCCAGCGCTGCGCTCGTCTGATATCCGCGTGTTCGCGTCGCGCCCGGGTCGTCATTGCCATGATCAAAGACATGCCCCAGCATATCGCCATAGACATTCTGCGAAATAGCGTCGCCCAAATGCGCGCCGATGCCCCATTTCAGGAGGAACAGGTCGTCAGGGTCGTAGTGGGCAACCGGTATGCCGCGCAGCAGTGAAAACCCGCGCCCACGCCGCACATCGGCTTCAATTTTGGCGAGTGTTGGCCCCAACAGGGGCAGTGGAAAGTCCGTGCGGGAAATATCCGATAATTTCCCGCCTGGGCCCCGTACGCCCTGCAAGGCGCAGTCGAGATCGTCGATCTCAGCCTGGGTCAAGACATGAACCCAATCGTCATCCGCCTCAATCTCCGCGCGCGTCCAGGCGCTGGAATTCGTAATGGGCAAGCGATAGATGTCGGTCGCCGTCATTCAAGATACTCCTGTCGCCGGGGTTTGAATGTGACTGTTGTATTTCCTTCGCAGCTATCATGCATGACCCATGCGCGTTTGCGCCAGCATGTTGGGGCTGTTTCCCGCGAGGTCGGGGCAATATTTAGGTTTGTAAATTGACAAAAAAGAGGTGTCGGAAAAATTTACAGTTCGGGGAATAATTATTTTCGATGTAACTGACTGATCTATTTATATAATTATTAAAAATAGCTCCAGATTTGCAGGATTATATTTTGAGGGGTGTCGAAAATTCTTACAGACAAGAATTTTGGAGGTTTTATATTTTTGTAACTAATTGGAAATAAATAGTTATTTAAACCGGCCTGAATATTGCTTGTAAAGTGGTCAGGAGCAGAGGTTTTCGCTCGTGGACTAATTAACGAAAGCTGATGTTATGAATACGATAAGAAGTAAAAGGCGATTGCTTGCACGGACATCGCTGGTTATTGGATTTGTCGCCGCGCTAACAGCCATCGAAAGTAGGTCGGTTAGCGCTATTCCGTTGGTGGATGGTTTGGGTGGAACGGCTGGCTATGGTCAGCTTGCCATGAGCCCCAACGATGACGGATCGTCGAATTTATTGAGCCTGCCGTTTGACGTAAATTTTTTCGGCAACACGTTCAACCAGTTCTTTATCAACAATAACGGCAACCTGACCTTTAACGATCGTGTCAGCGCTTTTACGCCGAGTCCTTTCCCGATTTCGAATCAGCCGATGACCGCGCCGTTCTGGGGTGATGTCGATACACGCGGAACTGGTGACGTTTTTGTTGGTAACGGAATTGATACAGCGGGAAACAAATTTGTCGCCGCGACGTGGAGCGATGTAGGTTTTTTTAGCCGCCAAACGAATCCGACGAATGATTTCCAGGTGATCTTACGAGAAAGGGCCGACACCAACAGCCCTGGGACGACGGGCAATTTCGACATTGATTTCCGCTATAACCGACTCGACTGGACCACGGGGAGCGCCAGCGGCGGTGATTCAAATGGTCTCGGTGGTACAGAAGCGCAGGCGGGTTTCGACGCGGGCGACAACGTAAATTTCTTCACGTTACCGGGGTCGCAAACGCCAGCGGTTCTGGATTTGGAGACCACCAGCAACGTCTCGTCGGCGACGCCCGGTCTTTGGTCGTTCGCGATCCGAAATGGCGGCTTGCCAGATGGCTCTACGCCGAGTAATCCGTTGCTGCCGGTGGTTGGGGATGATGGATTCAATTTTGATTTTGAAATCGAGTTGGGTCAACAGATTTTCATCGATCCGGTTGTGGCGGTTGGATATGAATACGTCGTTAATTCAGGGCCGAATGTGGCGACGGTTTTGGTGCCAGCGGCGTTGGCCAATGGGGATGCGGACTTCCTGCTCGATTTGGGAAGTTTCGGCATCGATGCACTGACCGCTGGTGTGGAATTCAACCTTCTTGGGTTTGATCCGCTGGGTTTCTCGGAATTTTCCATCCTCGATATTTCCACAGCCGAAGCGCTTGATCCGGGCGATCCTTTGGCCTTTAACACAGGCTTAACCTTCGTTGGCGCCGGTGTGGTCAGCTTGACCCAGTCGCCAATAACGGTTGATACCGATAACGGACAAAACGTGCCGGAACCATCAAGTGGATTGCTGGTTTTAGCCGCGCTCGCTTTCCTGAAGAGACGCCACGCGCGTCGACATGGGGATGCGGTTTCCGCCGTTTGATCGAATGAACGTCATTTGGGACGCGCGTGCATAGGGTTATGCTATGGTTCGCGTCCCATTTGATGGTTTCAATTTTCGACGGTGAAAGAAAAATTATGTTTAAGCGCATTTCGAGATTAGCCTTTGCGGCTGCAATTTCCGCAGGGGCTTTGTTTTGTTTGGTGGCGGGCTTTGCGCATGCGCAATCCGTGGTGCATGGCGCCTGGAGCGTTGATTGCAAATCTCCTGTAGAAAAGGGAAAAGCCCGATGTGTCGCCAGTCAAAAGGTAGCGACCGACCCCGCAGGCCGGAAAGTTGTGCTTGGCGTCATTGTCGAACCGCCCAACGGCGAAACAAAGGCGCGAATATCCTTTCGGATGACCAACAAGGCGTTTATGCGGGCCGGGGTGGCGATCAAAATCGATGATAATTCGCCGGCCAGGTTATCGATTAATGGCTGTGACGAAAAAGTTTGCGAAGCGCGGGGCTGGCTGACGGACGCCGTTCTGCGTCAGATGCGGGGCGGGCGTTTATTACGCTACGCCTTTTACATTGATCAGAAAAACCAGATCACCTATCCGGTTTCACTTGATGGATTTGACGCTGCTTTTAAAGAGATCGAAGCCGCCAGATAACCTCTCTAGAACGGCGCGTCGCCCTGGATCATGATTTTGTGGATGCGCCGTTGGTGGCCGTGGTAGTCGTTGATCGCGAAGTGCTGCGTGCAGCGATTGTCCCAAAAGGTCAGGGTGTTCAACGACCACTTGAACCGGCAGGTAAATTCTGGCCGGTGGGTGTGCTCCTTCAGGTAATCCAGCAACGGCGCGCTTTCATCTTTGCTCCAACCGTCGAACCGTTCTGTATGAGAGCCAAGGTACAATGCTTTGCGACCGGTTTCCGGGTGGGTGCGCACCACAGGATGCGAAGAGACGATCGGTGCGTCGCCGGGATCGATCTGGGAGATGGTGCCGATTCCGGCCTTGATACGCTCCATCCGGTTCATGCCGCTGGGGTGATTGCGGCTGTCGCCGTTATTGACGCCCTTTAAACCGCCGAGCGTCTTCTTGAGCCCTTCGGACAAGGATTCATAAGCGAGATACTGGTTGGAAAACATCGTGTCGCCACCAAGCGGCGGAAGCTCGCGGCTGTACAGCATCGTGCCTTTGGCCGGTTTGGGCGTGTACATCTGATCGGAATGCCAGCGACCGCCATTGTTCAGCTTTTGGTCGGGCTTCTTCTTGACCTCGACGATTTCCGGATACCCGTCCAGCCCCTTGTTCAGCAAATGAGGGTGAATGTCCCCAATGCGCCGCGCAAAGGCGATGTGATCGTCGGGCGTCATCGTTTGATCCCGGAAGAACAGAACATGGCGCTCCAGCCAGGCGCGGTGAATCTCATCCATGGTTTCATCGTCTACGCCGCTGGCGATATCAACGCCGCGCACTTCCGCGCCCAGGGCGCCGGCGATGGGATGGACTTCAATTCGCTTGTAGTCGTATCGATTGTCGTCGTGTTGCGTCGATACGCTACCGGCTAATTCCGCCATTTTCACTCTCCTGACCGTGCTGAATGGCAAGAAGCGTACGCCTAAAAAAATGTATTTTCAATTTGTCTGGACTCGAACTGCGGGTTTATCCTGATATAGTAAATATCAGAAGCATCCAAAGTCTTGGCCTGACGAACAACCCTGGCGCGCCGAATTGCGGCGTCCCGATTGTTGTGCTCGGGCGTTTCACGGGGGAGAAAATATCATGGGTAAACGCATCGCCATGGTCGGCTCAGGCGCCGTTGGCGGATATGTCGGCGGTTATTTGGCGCATCACGGCGCGGACGTCACGTTCATCGACACCTGGCCTGAACATGTGGAGACAATGAATCGCGACGGGTTGAAGCTGCGCGGGGTTACGGAGGCGGAGAACATCGACGTCAAAGTGCGCGCCGTTCATGTCTGCGAAGTGCAGAATTTACAGAAAGAAGGGCCCTTCGATATCGCCTTTGTTTCCGTCAAATCTTATGAGACTCAGTTCGCGACCGCGCTGATTAAGGGATATCTGGCCGAGCACGGCTTTATCGTCTCGCTTCAGAACGCGATCAATGAGGAAAGCATCGCCGACGTAGTTGGCTGGCATCGCACGACGGGCTGCATCGCCAGCACGATCAGCTGCGCGTTGGAGGCGCCGGGTCTCGTGCGGCGCCATGTGCCCCTTCGCGGCGATAGCTACACGGTGTTTCGCGCGGGTGAAGTGCATGGTCGTGTGACGCAGCGCATTCAGGAAGTCGCGGATATGTTGAGCGTTATCGACAGCGCCAAGGTCACAAAGAACCTGTGGGGCGAACGCTGGTCGAAGTTGGTTATCAATTCCAGCCACAATGGATTGTCGGCGGCCACAGGGTTGGGCGGCAATGGCATGACGAAGGATGACGCAATTCGAAAAGTCTCGATCCGGATGGCGGCGGAAACCATTCAGGTCGCGCAGGCCCTGGGGTTCACGATTGAGAACCGCAAAGGCAAAACCGCGGATCAATGGGTCGCGGCGGCGACCGGCGACGCCAAGGAATTGCAAGAGATTGAGGCGCTCAATCTGGCGGACAACAAAAACCGCAAGGATGGCGCCATGCCGTCCATGGGGCAGGACATGATGAAGGCGCGAAAGACGGAAATTCACGCCATTAACGGGTTTGTCGTCGAAAAGGGCCGGGAAATGGGCATTGCGACGCCGTTGAACGAAAAAATCATCGATATGGTGCAGAAATGCGAACGCGGTGAAATACAGCCGGATCCCAGCAACGTGCAGGGCTGGTGATTCAGCAAGTACGCGTAATCGAAGGTCCCTTTATCAGGGTGAACCAGACGAATTTGGCCAATCGAAATTGGCGGGAGAAAAACAATGGGTAAGCGAATTGTAATTGTCGGCGCGGGCGCTGTTGGCGGCGAAGTCGGCGGGCATATGGTGAAGTATGGCGAAGACGTTACCTTCATCGATGGGTGGCCGGAACATGTCGACACCATGAATCGCGACGGTCTTCGCGTGACGGGCGTGACGGCGGAAGAAGAATTCACCGTGCCGGTGAATGCGCTGCATTTGAGCGGGACACAGGAGTTAAATAAGGGCGCGCCAGTCGATATCGCCTTTATTTGCGTCAAATCCTATGACACCGAATGGGCGACGCATCTGATCAAGCCGTATCTGGCGGCGGACGGGTTTGTCGTCTCGCTACAGAACTGCATGAACGAAGAGGCCATCGCCCGCATTGTTGGTTGGGGCAAGGTCATCGGGTGTATCGCGGCCAAGATTTCCTGTGAGCTGAAGGGCCCGGCCTATGTTCAGCGCAACATCCCGATCCATGGCAACAAACATACCGTGTTCCGCGCCGGAGAAATTCACGGCGAAGACACGGCGCGCGCGCGTGAAGTCGCCCGGCTTTGTGGCTTCACGGACAGCGCCATGGTGACCGATAACATCTGGGGCGAACGCTGGTCGAAACTGGTCGCCAACGCCAGCAGCAATGGCGTGTCGGCCTGCACCGGATTGGGCAAGGCGGCCATCGCCGACGATCCGCATATCCGCATGGTGAAAATCAAGCTGGCGGCGGAAACAATCAAGGTTGGCAAGGCAGCGGGCTTCAAGCTGGAGCTGATGAAAGGCCTTTCGCCGGAAACCTATGAAGATGCGGTCAATGGCGATGCGGCGGCGCTGAAAATCCTGGAAGACGGGATTATTGAAGACGGCCATAAGGGCAATGAATTCGCCCAGCCCTCCATGGGGCAGGACATGCAGAAAGGCCGTCGAACCGAGATTGATTTCATGAATGGCCTAGTGGTGGAGAAGGGATGTGAACATGGCGTGCCGACGCCCGCCAACGAAGGGCTGATCGCGGCGGTGAAGAAGGTCGAAAAGGGTGAAGCCAAGGCTGGCGCTGAATTATTGGCCGATATTTAGCGGGCCGAGATATAGCGGATAGCCGAAAGGCTTGCTCAGAACTGTCATTCCCGCGAAAGCGGGAATCCAGTCTCTCTACGCCAGATGACTGAAAACACGCCTTCGCTATCAATTTAGGCGCGCTGCTAGGCTCCCTGTTCGCGGATGAAACCGTCAAGCAGGGCGTTGAATGCGCCGGGCTGGTCGATATTCGGGAAGTGACCCGCGTCCGCGATGACCTCCATCCGGGCGCCGGCGATCCCGTCCGCATACATTTGCATTCGTGATGGCGGCGTTGAGGAATCCTTTGCGCCCGCGACGATCAGCGTCGGCGTGTGGATTTCACCCAGTCTGTCGTCATAATTCATGTCCAGGATCGCTTCATAGGCGCGGGCCTGTCCAAACAGGGTTGTGTCGCCCAAAATGTCGCGCATCAGTTGGGTGCGCGCCCTGTGGCCGTCATCCGCCGGGTTATGCATCAACCGCTCTATTGTCGCGTCCGCTTGCGCCGCCATGGTCGTTTCCGCCGTGGCGTTAGAGGCCCGCATGGCGGCGATCTTGTCCCGCGCCAGTATGACGCCCGCATCAGGCAAGGCGCCCTGCGAGGCCATAAACAGAAGGCTCGCCAGTTTGTCCGGATGGTTGAAGGCCAGCGCGAAACCGACCATGGCGCCCAACGAGCTGCCGACGAAATGCGTTTTGGCTACGCCGAGGTATTCCAGCAATCCTGCAACGTCATCGGCCAGATCCTCGATGCTGAACGCGCCGCCGTTCCGGTCGGTGTCGCCATGCCCGCGCATGTCGATGCACAAAACGCGGTATTGGTCGGTAAAGGCGGCGATTTGTAGATCCCAGCTTCGTAAATTCAGGGAAAGGGCGTGGGCGAAGGTAATCACCGGCGCATCGGGCGGACCATCCAGCGTGAAATTGAGGGAAACGCCGTTTATCGTCTCGGTTCTTGCGGATGAAGTCATGATCGCCCCTGCGTTAAATTCATGGATTGTTATGGTAGCGTGTCCAATTAGTCGTGAAACGGGAAAATATCGTCGAGGTTTAGACAATTTGTTGATTTTCGGTGTGGTGAAAGGCCGAATGAGGGGTTAGGAAGTGATGGGCTGGGGCAACGTTCAAAATGCATATAGGAATTGAGAAATGAAGAAGTTAATGATCATTGGCGGCGTGCTGATCGTCGTTGTCGTCGGTGCGGCGGCGTTGCTGTTCGCCGGGCTGGACGATCTGGTGAAGACCGCCGTTGAAAAAGGCGGCTCGAGGCCACGCAGGTGAAGGTCAGCCTCTCCAGCGCCAGTGTGAAGCTGACCGAAGGCAGCGCAGCGTTGAGCGGGCTTGTGGTTGGAAATCCCGATGGGTTCAAAACCGACAATGCGTTTGAACTGGGCCAGATCAGCGTAAAGATCGACCCGTCGACCGTGACGCAGGATCCCATCGGGATCAAGGAAGTGATCATCAGTAAGCCTGTGGTGACGTATGAGCTCGGCTCCAACGGCAGCAATATCGATGCGATCAAGGCGAACGTCGAGAAACTGGCCGGTGGCGGATCTTCCGATGGCGGCGATGGACCGAAAATCATTATCGAGCATCTCTACGTGCGCGATGGCGCGGTGAATGTCAGCGCCACAGCGCTTGGCGGCAAAACAATGACCGCCGTTCTGCCGGAAATTCACCTGACCGATATTGGTAAGGACAAAGGCGGTGCGGACGCCAATGAAGTCGCCAGTAAAATCATGGCGGCGCTGACAAAAAATGTTGGCGGATTCATCTCCGGCCTCGATATCAGCAGCGTCTTCGACGGCATGACCAACGTGCCGGATTCGCTTAAAGGCATGGCCGGCGGCGCCATGGAGAAGGCGGGCGAGGTGATGAAGGGCGTAACCGGTGGTAGTTCTGACGGCGCTGTAAAGGGTGCGGGAGACGCCGTTAAGGGCGCCGGTGATGCGGAAAAACCTGTTTAGCAAGTAGCTGGGTCGGTAAATAATATAGCGTTAGAGCGCGAAAGCGGAGTTTACGCGGGTGTAGAGGGTGTTCAGAATTCCGTGCCATTGGCGTAGTTTAAATATCCAACACGTCATCTAACCTGCCGTCAAAATAGATTGAGAGCTGGGACAGTGTCAAATTCCAGTTTTGCAGCGGCATGGTCCATTTTTGTGAGGC
>JBLHZD010000145.1:0-9695 GCA_047631095.1 Alphaproteobacteria bacterium | reverse complement strand
TCGGTGGTAAACGCTCGGTCGCACGTCACCAGATCACGCACCAACCCTCGGACGACTGCTCCCGATCCCGCCACAAAGCGTCGGCGACGATCACGATATCACCCTCGGCGCGCAGCAGCGCATCCAGCATATAGGGCCGAAACAGAATATCGCCGTAACTGACGAGGCACGGTCCCTCAAGCAGGTCGCGGGCGCAGGCGAGCGACTGCAGTTCTTTGGTATCGGCGAAATCCGCATTGTCGCGCACGCCAACGGACGGAAAATCAATCGCGTCCTTTTTATAACCGCGCACCACGGTCACGTCCTGTACGCCTGCGTCATTTAACATGGCGATTTGACGACGCAGCAAAGGTGTTCCGCGAACATCGATCATGCATTTCGGCTTATCTTCAGTCAGCGAGCCCAACCCGGCGCCGCGCGACGCCGCCAGAACGATGGATTTGCAGCCCGCATCGCGCGCGGGCAGATAGCGTTCCTCGGCCTCGGCCAATTCCGCGTTTCCAGTCAGCTCAAACACTTCCTTCACGCTGCTGATGCGCTCTTCCACACCCAACAGCGACTCGGATTCGAATATTTCGCGGCTGACGTCGCGCATCGCCTGGATGGCGACGCGCATGTTGTGGTTGGCCCAGATGATCAGGCTGATGTCGTGATCGCGAAACTGCTGCGTTGGCGTGGCGTAATACATGGTCGGCACGATCACCACCGGCGCGCGGTTGCCCCATTCCTTGGCGAAACCCAAAATTTCGCCGGGATCCGATACTTTGGAGTGGATCAGGATCGCATCGGCGCCAGCGCGATGATAGGCCTCCGCACGGCGCAAGGCTTCATCCATGCCCCACCCGGAAATCAGGGCCTCAACCCGCGCGATAATACTGAAATCATCGTCGCGCTGGCTGTCTTTGCCCGCTTTGATTTTGCCGCAAAACTCATCGATATCCGCCAAAGGCTGCGCACTGCCCAAAAAACTGTTGGTTTTGGGAAACAACTTGTCCTCGATGCAAACGGCGGCGATGTCGCGCTGCTCCAGCTTCTTCACCAGACGGCGCATATTATTGAAGTTGCCGTATCCCGTATCGCCATCGACCAGAATTGGAATCGATGTCGCGTCTGACATGAATTCGAGGACTTCCATCACCTGGGTCCAGGACGCTTCGTTATTATCGCGCACGCCCAGCGCCGCCGACATGGACAGCCCCGAGGCCCAGATACCGCTGAACCCGGTTTCTTCGACCACGCGCGCGGACAAACCATTGTGCGCCTCTATAATGAACTCCAGCGACGGCTGGGTCAGCATTTCACGGAAACGCGACGCTTTCGACATCGCTACAGGCGCGCGTCCTTCTACCAACGCCAGATTTGACGCCATACTCAATTCTCCTTCAAACAAACCAGACTGCAGAACGCAGCCCTTTAATAAGACTTCGGCAAGTGTAAAACCCGCTCTGCAATATAATTTAGAATCATCTGCGGGCTGACCGGCGCGATGCGCGGCAACAATGATTCCCGAAGCAACCGTTCAACGTGAAATTCCTTGGCGTAGCCCATGCCGCCATGGGTCATGACCGCGTTGGTCGCCGCCTTGAACCCGGCCTCGGCGCCGAGATATTTGGTCGCATTGGCCTCCGCTCCGCACGGCATTTCGTTATCGTACAAATACCCCGCCTTCAGCCCCATAAGATAGGCGGCTTCCAACGCCATCCAGTCTTCCGCCAAAGGATGTTGTATCGACTGATTTTGACCAATCGGGCGGTCAAAAACGACGCGCTCCTGGGCGTATTTGACCGCGCGAGCCAGTGCGTTCTGGCCAATGCCGACCGCTTCCATGCCAATCAGAATGCGTTCGGGATTCAGGCTGTGCAGGATATAGCGGAACCCCATGCCTTCCTCGCCGATGCGGTCCTCTAGCGGGACCGGCAAGCCATCAAAGAAGACTTCATTGGAATCAACCGACTTGCGGCCCATTTTTTCGATCTCGCGAATATCGCAATAATCGCGGTTCAGGTCGGTGTAAAACAGCGACAACCCATCTGTCGGCGATTTGCAATCCTCAATCGCCGTCGTCCGCGCCAGCAACAAAATCTTGCTCGCTTCCTGCGCGGTGGTCGTCCAGATCTTTTTGCCGTTGACGATATAGCCATTCCCGCTGCGATCAGCGCGGGTTTTAAGCTTGGTCGTGTTTAACCCTGCATCGGGTTCGGTTACGCCAAAACAGGTCAGGAGGTTGCCCTGAATTAAGTCCGGCAACCAACGTTGCTTTTGCTCGTCATTGCCGAAAACGACTATAGGATGGGGTCCGAAAATATTGATGTGAATGGCGGAGCACGCGCTCATGGCGCCCGGCGACCGGCCAATCTGATGCATCATCAGCGCCGCTTCGGTTACGCCCAGATTGGCACCGCCATATTCTTCCGGCATCGCGATGCCCAACCAACCGCCATCGGCCATCGCCTTATGAAACTCTATCGGAAAGTCGCCCGTATGGTCATGGTCAAACCAATAATCATCGTCAAAATCCGCCGTCAATTTTGCGATGCTATCGACAATGGACTCTTGTTGTTCGTTGAGCTGAAATAACATTGTTTCTGTAAACCTGATAATGGACCCTGCGCGTCACGCGCGGTGATACTAATCCCTGAACGATTGTGGGGCCATGACCATTTCCAAACCGCCTGGAAATTTAAGGGTCGAGCATCGGTTCACATCAACCACCATCTGGCCAGCGACGCGCATAAATTCGTCACCGGCCAGACTATGATGATGGATGGCGGCACGGTCTATCAATAGAGCCGCCATTCGACCCTCCAACACCCTCTTCTCCGTCAGGCGCTAACGCCCCTGCATAGCCGCCGAGAGGGCGAGCACCGTTTCCGCCTGTTTCAGATGCGGCATATCGACCATCATGCCGTCGATGCCGATCGTGCCAAGACCCGGATTCGCCGCAAAGGCGTCCACAATGCGTTGCGCGTGAGCGACTTCATCCGCCGACGGCGTGAACGCCCGGTTGATGATATCGACCTGCGCCGGGTGGATCGCCATTTTGCCGACGAAACCCGATTGACGCGCCTGCAGCGATTCCGCCTCCAGCCCCGCCTCGTCGCGAAAGGCCGTGTACACCGTATCGATCGGCATCACCCCGGCGGTGCGACTGCCCGCCAGACACAAGGTGCGCGCCAGCTGGTAGGGGCCATCGTACGTACCGTCCGGTAGTCTGTTGTTGTTCGCCCCGAGCGCTGCGGCCAAATCCTCCGCCCCCCATGTGAGCCCGTAAAGACGCTCGGTTGAGCCCGCGAAACTATCCAGCGTGAACAGGGATCGGCTGGTTTCCGTCGCGACCACCAGAATTTTCGTTGATCCTAGCGCCAGGCCTTCCCGGGTCTCCAACGCGGACAACCAATGATCGAGCTTGATCGCCTCTTCCGCGGATTCGGTCTTGGGCAGAATAATCCCGTCCGGCGCGCCCGGCATGACCGCCGCCAGATCCGGTAACGCCAAATCTGTATCCAGCGGATTAATCCGCACCCATAGCTGTTGGCGAGACCGGTCTGATTGGGCGCCCAGAAAGTCCCGCACCATGTCGCGGGCGATTTCCTGGCGGTCATTCGACACCGAATCTTCGAGGTCAATGATCAAGGCGTCAGAATTTGTCCCGCGCGCCTTCTCCAACTTTCGCTCGCTGTCGCCGGGAACGAATAAAAATGAACGTAGAATCATGCGACGGGCCTCTTATGCATAAACGCCGATCGAATGCAGTAGCCGACTTCTTCGTCGCGCTGGTTGAAGGCGCGATGCTCGAACACCACAACACCCGCATTGGGGCGCGATTTGCTTTCGCGCATCTCCTTGACGATTGACGTAGCGTGCAAGGTGTCGCCGTGAAACACCGGCTTGTCAAAGCGTACATCGGTCATGCCCAGATTGGCGATAGTGGTCCCCAAAGTGGTCTCGCCCACCGACACGCCGATCATCAAACCCAGCGTGAACAGGCTGTTGACGATGCGCTCGCCAAATTCGGTTTTCTTCGCAAACTCCTCGTCCAGATGCAGGGGCTGCGGGTTGTGGGTCAACGCGCTGAACAGGACATTGTCCATTTCCGTCACCGTCCGCGTGATGGCGTGCTCAAACACCATGCCAATCTCAAATTCTTCGTAATACAAACCCGCCATATCGTTTCCTTAAATGATCCAAACACAAATTCGTCATGCGACGCTTTAGTCCCTTGCCCCACATCAACAAACAAGGCAAACACCCTAGGAAAAACCGGCTTGTGAAGCAATCCGGGGACGCTTAACCAAGATCCCATCCAAGGCTAAAAAAATTCAAATTTTATCATACCTTAAAAACCTCACCCAACCGGGTGACGTTTTCCAAACGCTGACTCCGTACATTCCCCTCAACTCAACGCAAACACGGGGGACATCATGGAATTCATCATCGGCGCCGCACTCTCACTGATCTGTCTGGTCGCTTGCTGCTTTATCGGTCGACGCATCGAAATTAACGCAGAAAACGCCGCGGCAAAATAAAACGCTGGGGCTAAGTAAACCGTTGGGGCGCCAGCCCCGCGTGAAACCAGTTCAGACAAGACACGACGTCAAACACCGGCACGCCGGTATGCGCCGCCAGATCGCGCGCATAGGGGCCCATATTCGTACATTCAAGAACGATCGCCCCAATCCCCTCATGTTCGCCAAGCAAGGCTGACCCTGCGTCGAGCATATCGCGCCGGGCCAATTCCACGTCCAGATCCGGTAAATCGCCAAGGAGAACACGGGACAACTCCCGCCCGTTCTCAGTGCCCTGCACGGGTATTTGGGGATCGACGCCCGCCGCCTCCAGATGGGCCGTGGTCAGCGCCTTTGCGTTAACCGTTATCACGCCGACCCTCTGTCCTTTTGGCAATAATCGTTGGACGAACGGCGCCTGCATCAGGCTGGATGTCGCAACAGGAACGCCGACATGGTCCGCCAGTTCGCTCTGAAACAAGGACAAAAAGCCGCAGGTCGTCGCGATTCCATTCGCGCCATTCTCCACGAGATGTCGCGCCGCCTGCTTGAAGTCATCCAGAAGATCGTCAGCGCCGCCGAGCACCACCCTGTCCGGCGTTGCGCCCGGCACCACATGATAATGCACCGGAAACGGCCATGTATCGGGATGACCGACATCCCCGGGAATTCTCGGGAATTTTGTATCCAGCGCCAGAACACCAAGCCGCGCGACCTTTTCCATCGACGCCGTCCCTCCTCGAAGTGTTGCCGCAAAGATAGCCTGCAGCGCCCCCAAAACGAAACGGGGCCACGCATAATGCGCAGCCCCGCCAAGATTTCAAAGAGATTTGAAATCAGTCTTAGAAGTCCATATCACCCATGCCACCGGCGCCGCCAGCAGCGTCTTTTTCAGGCTTATCGGCGACCATGGCTTCGGTCGTGATGATCAAGCCAGCGACGGACGCGGCGTCTTGCAACGCAACGCGGACGACTTTGGCCGGGTCAATAACGCCCGATTTCACCAAATCGCAGTATTCGCCAGTCTGCGCATTGTAACCCCAGTTGGGATCTTTTTGCTCAAGCAACTTGCCAGCGACGACAGCGCCATCGACGCCCGCGTTTTCAGCAATTTGACGCACAGGCGCTTCAATGGCCCGACGCACGATGGAGATACCGACATTTTGGTCGGGGTTTTCGCCTTCGATCTTATTGAGCGCCGAAATAGCGTGCAACAAAGCGACGCCGCCACCTGGGACAACACCTTCTTCAACCGCAGCGCGGGTCGCATTCATAGCGTCTTCGACGCGATCCTTGCGTTCCTTCACTTCCACTTCGGTCGCGCCGCCGACCCGGATCACCGCAACACCGCCAGATAGTTTGGCCAGGCGTTCCTGCAGTTTTTCCTTGTCGTATTCAGACGTGGTCTCTTCGACCTGCGCGCGAATCTGCTCGCACCGGGCCTTGATCTCACTCTTTTTGCCAGCGCCATCGACGATGATCGTGTTGTCCTTGTCGATGTCGATCCGCTTGGCTTTGCCGAGCATATCCAGCGTCACATTCTCAAGCTTGATGCCGAGATCTTCTGAAATTACCTGACCACCGGTCAACACGGCGATATCAGCCAGCATCGCTTTACGACGATCCCCGAAGCCCGGCGCCTTGACGGCGGCGACCTTGAGTCCGCCACGCAAGCGGTTGACGACCAATGTCGCAAGGGCTTCACCCTCAACGTCCTCGGCCAGAATCAACAGCGGCTTGCTGCTTTGCACAACACTTTCGAGCAACGGCAACATCGGCTGAAGACCGGAAAGCTTGCCTTCGTGAATCAGCACGAGGGCGTCTTCCAACTCGACCTTCATCTTGTCGGCGTTGGTCACGAAATACGGGGAAAGATACCCGCGGTCGAATTGCATGCCTTCAACGACATCCAGCTCGGTGTCGAGCGATTTGGCTTCTTCAACCGTGATAACGCCTTCATTGCCAACCTTGGCCATGGCGCGTGCGATCATGCCGCCGACTTCGGCGTCGCCATTGGCGGAAATCGTGCCAACTTGAGCCACTTCGTCATTGGTCGTGACTTTACGAGCGCGTTTCCCGATCTGTGCAATAACAGCGGCGACCGCAAGGTCGACGCCACGTTTCAGATCCATCGGGTTCATGCCAGCGGCGACCGCCTTGGAGCCCTCGCGGACAATGGATTGCGCCAGAACTGTCGCCGTGGTCGTGCCGTCACCAGCGATGTCGTTGGTTTTCGAGGCGACTTCACGCACCATCTGCGCGCCCATATTCTCGAACTTGTCGGCCAGATCGATATCTTTTGCGACGGTTACGCCATCCTTGGTGATGCGCGGGGCGCCGAACGACTTGTCGAGAACGACATTCCGTCCTTTGGGACCCAGAGTAACTTTTACCGCATCCGCGAGGATATCAACGCCACGCAGCATTTTCGCGCGGGCGTCTGTTCCAAATTTGACTTCTTTAGCAGCCATTTCGAATTGGCCTCCTTAAAGTTGAATATGTATTTTGAATCTTAACCGAGAGAATCTTAACGGGAATAGCAGCGACTCAAGGTCGCTTATTCCACGATCCCCATGATATCGGATTCTTTCATGATCAGCAGATCTTCACCGTCCAGTTTCACTTCGGTGCCCGACCATTTGCCAAACAGAACCAGGTCGCCCGCTTTAACGTCAAGCGGCGTGATATCGCCATTTTCGTTGCGTGCGCCCGTACCAACAGCGATGATTTCGCCTTCTGATGGCTTCTCCTTGGCAGTATCGGGAATGATAATCCCGCCTGCCGATTTTTCGTTTTCTTCGACCCGCCGAAGCAGGACACGGTCATGTAATGGTCTTAAGCTCATTTACGAACCTCGTCAGTGTGTTGAAATCCAAAGGAAATTTATTTTTAGCACTCTACCCCTTTGAGTGCTACTGCTCATTTAAGTTCATCGGGAAGGCGCGTCAAGAGCGGAAGCAAAATTATTAGGGCCTCGGCGCCCCCGCCCAACGCCTCTGGAACGAGCAAAACAGCGGCTTATGCTGAATCAGCATTGTTATTCCTGCGTCTGACAGTTAGGCACAGCGGCGCCTCAATCTAAGGATATACACGCTTTGGCTCAAAACACGGTCCTTTACCCTACCGAGGCGCGGCCGATCCTGGGCATCGTCTTGATGACGTTGGCGTTGTTCCTGCTCACCGTCAGCGACGCCATGACAAAAACGCTGGGCGCTAAATTCGACGTTACGCAGATCCTGTGCCTGCGCGCGGTGTTCATGATGGTCCCCATCGCCATCATGACGACGCGCACCGGCGGCCCGGGGAGCCTTCGCGTCAATCGCGCCCGCGATATCCTGTTACGGGTCGCGTTGTTTATTCTGACCACCGTCTTGATTGCGATCAGCATGATCCTGTTGCCGCTGGCCGATGCGGCGGCGACATTATTCGCCGGCCCCTTGTTCATCACCGCATTGGCGCCCTGGCTGCTGGGCGAGACCGTGGGCTGGCGCCGATGGGCCGCTGTGGTGGTCGGGTTCGTTGGCGTTCTCATTATGTTGCGCCCAACCCCGGACACCCTTCAACCCCTTGCCCTGATCGCCGTGGCGGCGGCGTTGAGCAGCGCCTTTCGCGATGTCGTCACCCGGAAAATCAGCGCCACCGAGACGACCAATGCGATTATGTTCTGGTCCACCCTGGCGTTGTTTATCGCAGGCGGCGCGCGCGCGGTTTTTGTATGGGTCCAACCCGCACTGAGCGACATGGTCTTATTCGCCTTGTCCGGCTTTCTGATCGGCGGCGCCCATTACATGATGATTGAGTCCTACCGCGCGGCGGAGGCCTCCCTCGTTTCTCCGTTCAAATATACAGCGATCCTGTGGGCGGTCGCGCTGGGTTATTTCTTTTGGGGCGATACGCCAGACGCGTTTATCCTGAGCGGCTCGGTTCTGGTGATCGGCAGCGGTCTCTACATCCTGCTTCGGGAAACCAAGCGTTAACGTTCTTTTCCCGGGAAAGAACATCCCCAAAGTCCTTAACTAAAATTCAAGAATTCTCCGGTAGTGTGCCAGACAATGATTTCTGGCAATTCCGCCGAAATAATTTGGTCCCCTGAATCGAATGAACGCACAAAAAAAATCCGACAGTTCCGCTTGCGCATCACCTTCCCAAAAAACACTTCTGGAAGAAAACACCCGGTTAAACCATAAACTGGCCGAGCTTCGCGATTCCGAAGAGCGATTGGAGACTCAAGCGGAAGGCCTTGTCAGGCTTGCCGAGGATCTGGACGCCGCGCGCGCCGATATGCAAAATCTGGTTCACCAGCGCGACCGTTTCTTTTCGATCATCGCGCATGATTTACGTTGCCCGTTCAACGCCTTGCTTGGCTTTACAGAACTACTCGCGACACAAGCCCAAAACCTGCCGCGCGCCTCGGTTCAGGAATATGCGAATTTGGCGCATGTCGCCGGTCGTCAGACCCACAAATTACTGGAAAATCTTTTGGAATGGTCCCGTCTTCAGACCGGATCCATCACCTATCGCCGGGAACCTTTCAAACTACCGGAGAAAATTGACGAATCAGTCGCGCTTTTTGGAGCCGCAGCAGCGGCCAAGCACATCAAACTATTCATGAATATCGACGTCCAGGACGCTGTGGACGGAGATCCTATTATGGTTGATACGATCTTGCGAAATCTGATCGACAACGCCATCAAGTTTACGCCCGAAGGTGGTGAAATAGAGGTGTCCGCGGCGCAACACGCAGATTCGGTCCAGCTCGCCGTTCGCGACAGCGGCGTGGGAATGTCTGCGGAAACCATCGCCCGGTTATTCAAACTGGACGACAAGGTCTCCACCACCGGCACCAATGGCGAAGCCAGTAGCGGTCTGGGACTGCAGCTTTGCCACGAACTGGCGGAGTTGCATGGCGGCCCCATCGCTGTGGAAAGCCAAGTTGGCCAAGGAACTACCTTTAGTTTCACGCTTCCTCTGGCCAGCGAGGCCTAAGTGTCCGTCCGAAAAATTCTTGAATCATATGAGTCGGATGTGATTCAAGGGTCTTACCGCCGAATGGAAGGCAAGGCTAATGTGGACATCAGAAAACCGAGGTTCCTATGATCGCGGCAAACTTCGCTATCCGAGTGACGTGACGGATGGAGAATGGGTTCACATTGAGCCCCTGATCCCACCGGCCAAACGAGGCGGCCGCAA
>JBLHZD010000144.1:0-9721 GCA_047631095.1 Alphaproteobacteria bacterium | reverse complement strand
ATGGTCCGGGCGTGCCGGAAGACAGGCTTGATACGTTAACGGAACCTTTCGTGCGCGGTGAGCAAGATCCTTATAAATCCCAGGAGGGTACAGGTCTGGGGCTGGCGATCGTTAAGTCCTTGGTGGCCCTCCATAAAGGGACCCTTGATATCTCGAGTACGGTGAATGTTGGCACAACGGTGATCGTGAGCCTGCCGGTGAACGAGAAATAATTTGATCGCGGCGCCTTTCAGACGAGGGCGCCTTTACGTTGTTTCGCAACCGTTCGTAGAAGGCCCTGACTCCTTCGGAAAGCTCATCTAACCAAGCGCAATTGCGCCATCGGCGCGGCGTTGACGCGGATTGGCGTTGCGTCCGGCGATAACATCGTCGACGGTCCAACCGAGCTGCCCATGACGCCCGATGCCGTAGCGGATGATGGCGTCGTCTGAGAATTTTCTAAATTCCGGAACATCCAGCCAAATTCGCGTCAGGATTCGTTTTTCGCCCTCGTTTTGCGTCATACGATGGGCGGCGCGCCCGTGCAGGGTTGTGTAATTATTACAAAACTGGATGTCGCCCGCATGAAATGGAAACTCGAGACGAACCTCCTTTGCAATGTCATCGAACAAATCGAGAATTAGGGAATCGACCTCGTTCATCGGGGCATCGCCTTTTGCAATTGCGTTTTCAAGCCACGCTCGATTGTACTGGCAGGAAATCGCGCCATCGGCGTTGCTGAACACGGGCACCTTGTACCCCGAAGTCGTGCTTTCACCCGCGCTGTGTTCATTCATACGGCCCCATTCAAAGCCTTCATAAAGGCGTGGTAAAACGTCCGGGCGGCGTTTGAGAATTTCATTGTGGATACTGGTTGAACTGGCGATCCAGCTGTGCGGATCGTCATGGGCCTGGCGTACACAGAGCAGCGTCACGATATCCATCAAATCAACATGCAGTCGCGATTCCTTGGGGAAACCGACGCCTCTGGTTCCTTGTTTAGGGCTCAATGCGCCATCGGTGACGTAATGAATGAACCCGGCTTCGCTGTTCTGTGTAACGCCCACCCCAATATGGGCGCAAAGCCCCCAATACATGAGCGTCAGATCTTCGACGCTATGCAGGTCGGTCGGAAATCCATGAAGAAGCGCAAAGCCTCGACCAGACTGCAAATCCTTGGAAACGCTAGTTAACAAAGTGGTTAGCGCGGGCAGGGGAAAGTCTCGCTGAGAGATTCCGGGCACGGTCAAACCTTGTCGTTTGACGCCCGCCAAGGCGTCTTCCAGTGCGGCAATCTGGGCGGCGTCAAACCCGTATTCCCACGACCGGTCAGATTGCAGTGCGGCGCCAGTCCAGGCGCTTTGATCCGTAACCGGGTTGCTGAGAATGCTGTTCATGTGAATGTCCTCGCATTGGTCGAATTCTTTTCATCGTCCCGCGTATTGGCGATAATGGCAAGCGCAGCACAATGTGCCCTCTGTTTCCCGACGAAAGGCGGCGGCATGTCAAAGTCCACACGGTTGAACGGTATTATCCGGGCGCTTGAATCCGGGAAACCCAGCTTTACATCCTTTTCGGCGCCCGGTGTGGCGTCCGCATTATCCTTCGCAACATCCAAATACGACGGCGTTGTCTTTGAAATGGAGCACAACCCATGGAGCGCCGAGACATTGCGGGATTGTCTGCAATATCTTCTTAACCGTGCGCAGATCGCGGCCTCAAGCTCGGTTGCGCCTGGGGTGACGCCGATGGTGCGCATTCCGCCGAATGGGGGAGAGGTCGCGCAATGGCAGGCCAAGCAAGCGCTCGATATGGGCGTCTACGGCATCATCTGGCCCCATGTCGCAACCGTTGAGGAAGCCTATAACGCGATCGCAGCCTGTCGGTATCCCCGATTGAAGGACGCGCCTCTATATGAACCCGCTGGACTACGCGGCGACGGACCGGGCACGGCGATGCGATACTGGGGATTGGGACAGCAAGAGAATTACAAAAAGGCGGATGTGTGGCCGCTGCGCCGGAAGGCGAAATCCTCACCATTTTGATGATCGAGGACACAAAGGGCATCGAGAATCTCGACGACATGCTGAAAAACGTGCCCGGGATCGGCGTCATCCTCATTGGTGAAGGCGATCTAAGTCAGGAACTGGGGTATCCCCGGCAATACGACCACCGGGTCGTGCGCGACGCGATGGCGCAGATCGTCAGCACCTGCAAGGAAAACGGCGTCGCCGTCGGGCATCCACACGTAGACGCCAACAACATCGAACGCATTCTGGAAGAAGGTTATACGTTCCTTATGTCCGGTCCGGTGCGCACGACGCCGGGTCTCGACAAGGGACTTAAATTAACCGGACGCGCGAAGTAGATTCGTTAAAAGGGGTGTTTAAGGCTCCAGACGAACGAAAGCGCACATGCCGCCGGTGAGCACGCGCGACGAATGCCCGCGCCCGGTGGTGTCTTCGGCCAGCAACGCGTCGCCCGGCTCCATGATCAGGGTTGAGCCATCGCCAAGGCCAATCTCGACGCGGCATTGGAGGTAGAGCACATATTGACGGCGCGGCGCGTTATGGAAGTCGGAGAAATACCCATCCGGGCGCATGGCGAATACAAGCCCGGTCGCATCCTCCACCGCCGTGCGTGAATTGTCGCGTTCAACAAAATTGAAATCGGCTTCCGAGCGGATTTCCAGATGGGATTCACCATCGGGGCCGGTATAGGCGCGTACGAGTTTCATTCCGGTTTCTCCCAAAATTAGTCATATGATTAATTTACGCCAGAAATCGGATTGCAGCCAATCGGAGCCGGGGGTACGTTGTCGCTAACGCTAGTTCTAGCGAATATTTTTTAATTTAGCCAAGTATAGACTTGGGCCGAATCCCACAAAAGGAACGAAACAAGCATGGAAAATCGCCAGTTGGGATCTTCGTCGTTGATGGTCAGCCCCATCAGTTTTGGTGGCAATGTGTTTGGCTGGACCGCCGATGAAGCGACGTCGTTCAAGATTCTCGACGGGTTCGTCGATGCCGGGTTTAACTTTATTGATACTGCGGATGTTTACTCGCGCTGGCATGACGGCAACGAGGGCGGTGAATCGGAAGTTGTGATCGGCAATTGGCTAGCGCGCCGGGGCAAGCGTGATGATCTGGTGATCGCCACGAAATTCGGCATGGAAATGGGCGAGGGCATGGTTGGGTTGTCGCCGAAATATATGGTCGAGGCGGTCGAGGCGTCCTTGCGGCGCTTGAAAACCGATTACATCGATCTGTATCAATCCCACAAAGATGACCCGGATACGCCGGTCGAAGCGACGCTGGAGGCCTACGCCAAATTGATCGAGCAGGGGAAAGTTCGGGAAATCGGCGCGTCAAACTTCTCCGCAGAGCGGTTGAAGGAAGCTCTCGATTTGAGCAAAATGGGGCTTCCCAAATATCAAAGCCTGCAGCCGCTTTACAGTCTGGTGGAGCGCGACACTTTCGAGGGCGCGCTGGAAGAACTTTGTCTGGCGGAGAATGTTGGCGTTATTGGCTTCTATTCGCTCGCCAGCGGGTTCCTGACGGGTAAATACCGTTCCAAGGATGATCTGGCGGGCCGCATTCGCGCGCCCCGGGTCGAGAAATATCTCAACGAAAAAGGCTTCGCCATTGTCGCCGTTCTGGACGAGGTTGCGGAAAAACATAACGCCAAGCCGGGGCAGGTGGCGCTCGCCTGGTTAATGGCGCGCCCCAGTGTTACAGCCCCTATCGCCAGCGCTACGAACATGGATCAACTGGCGGAATTGGTGAAGGCTGTCGATGTGACCTTGGACAAGGCGGATATCGAGAAAATTGACGTGGTCAGCGCCTGATTGCGCCTGATTTCGGTTGATCTCAAGGGCTATTCGGACGATACTTCGGCCAGAAACGGGAGAATAAATTATGCAAGTAGAAGACCCGAATGATCCAATGCCGGACCGGATGAATATCTGGACGACACTTGGCGGCTATAGTCTGGGCGCCATCATAGTATTCATTATGTTTAAATGGGCGTTGCCGGCGACTAAAATCAGTTTCTGGGGTGGCGGCGCTTGAGAGAGCGAGCTGCGACACCAATTCAGACTCTCGTCTGAAAAGACATAAAAGCGCGCCGCTCTGGACGCACCTTTATTTTTGCCTAAATTTCAGAAAATTTCGTGCTCGGAAACGTCCGTGCTCAGAAATTTCCACGCGAGGCCATCTACACGCGCCGTGTCATTGTGATGCTTGTCGTGTGGTCAAAACCTTCATGCCTGTTCTCTGCGGATTTGGTGAACCCAAGCGCCGCGAAGGTGTTGTGATTTTCGACAAGCTCGATTCTCGTTTCCAACTCCAGACTCGATTTCCCCTCGTCTCTCGCCATGTCCACTGCGATTTCAATCATCTTGCGAAGGATGCCGCGCTTTCGGTGTGTCGGTCTCACCGCCAGCTTGCCGAGATAGATCATATGCGCTGTTACTTTTAGATAGCCGCACCCGATGAGCGCGCCCCCATCCAGAACGATGACCAGGGTTTCTTCATTCGCTTTTTCACAAAGCGCCGCCGGTGACATTCGGTGTAGAGAGGAGGGCGGGTCAATTCGACTTTCCATATAGGCAAAGCATTCATGGAGCAGTGCATGAAGGCCCTCCCAATCTGATAAGCCGACCGGGCCGGTCAAATATTGCAAGGTCGTCAAATCATCCCTCCTGACTTACCTGCTAGTTTGAGAGGCTGCACAAACGAACACCGCCGCGTCAAAAGACACGGCGGTGTGTTTCGTTACGTCATGGAGCGGATTTAACCGTTCATGAGGTCCGGCAGGAACATGACAATCTCTGGAAAGATGATCACCAGTGTCAGGCCGATCAACTGCAAACCGATAAACGGTAAAACAGCCAGGAATATTTCCTGCAAGGTGATCTCCGGCGGCGCCACGCTTTTGAGCCAGAAACAGGCCGGTCCAAAAGGCGGTGACAGGAAGTAGATCTGAATGTTCATCACGAACAGGATGCCGAACCAGATCGGATCGAAACCCAATTTGACGACAACCGGCGCAAAGATCGGCACCGTAATGTAGGCGATGGCGATCCATTCCATGAACGTGCCCAGAACAACCAGGATACCCATGATGACGAAGATGACGCCCAACGGCGGAAGGTCGAGACCTTCCAGCAGTCCCTGAACGAATTCATTGCCGCCGATGACATTGTAAATGCCAACGAAGCTAACCGCGCCCAGAACCAGCCAGATGATCGTGCCAACCGTTATCATCGTTTTGCGCAAGGCATCCTGAAGCATCTCCCAGGTGAACTTGCCGCGTGCGAAGGACGCCAGCATGGCGCCAAAGACGCCGACCGCCGCCGCTTCCGTCACAGTGGCGATGCCGCCATAGATACTGCCCAGCACCCAGAGGATGAGCAGCATGGGCAAGATCAGCCCTTTCATCTTCTTTGTTTTTTCCGCCGACCCCATTTTCACCAATCCCTCGGCGGGGAGAGGCGCAAGATGGGGCTGAATTTGACAGCGGACCATGATGTAGGTGACATACAGGCTGGCCAGCAGGAAACCTGGCAGGAACCCGCCGAGGAACAGGTCGGAAATCGACACATTCGCCGTCAGGCCATAAATAATCATAATCACCGATGGCGGTATCAGCGTCGCGAGTGAACCGCCAGCGCAAATCGTGCCCATGGCGAGTTTCTTGTCATAGCCAAGGCGCAACATTTGCGGCAAGGCGATCAGGCCAAGCATAACGATTTCGCCGCCCATGATACCGGTCATCGCCGCCATCAGAACCGCAACAAGGGTGGTTTGCACGGCGACGCCGCCACGCAAGCCACCGGCGATAATCGACATTGCGTCGAATAAATCCTCCGCCACGCCGGAGCGTTCCAGAATGTTCGCCATGAGAACGAAGAGCGGCACCGCAATAAGCGGGTACGCCTCCAGCAGGCCTTGCGAGTTACTGGCGACCAGGAACAGTCCGGGAAGCCCGAAATAGGCCAGCGCTGTACCGATAGAGACGGTCAAGGTGACGATGCCCAGCGGAATACCGACCATCATCAGGAAAATCATCGACGAAACGATGACGATGGTCGTTGTTTGAATATCGTACATTAAATCAATCCCCCGGGAGCTCTGACGATTCTTCGATACCGTGCCCCGTCACGTGCTTGATCAAATTCACGATCAACTGCACGCCGTATAAGAGGGCGCCGACAAAAAGAAGCGTCTTGAGGATCAAAGGCTCAGGTGAGTTAAAGGAAGTGCCGCTTCGTTCCAGACTCGAAATCGCATGAATCATGGGCTCATAAAGGGCATAAACAAATGTGAACATCGCAGCGAGGCTGACAAGAATAATGACAAGGTCCAGCCAGAATTTAGCACGTCCCTTGGCGTGTTCATAAATGACGGTGATCGCAATATGCGACCGACGCATTGTGATGTAGGAGCCCGATAACGCCCAGGCGGAGGCGCAAATAACCATCACGACCTCGAACGCCCATTGCGTTGGCGCGTTGAAAAAATAGCGCATGGCGACTTCGTAGACCGTCACAGAAGCGCAAATCATATATAAGTGGCAGACAGACAGGCCGACAAACTGGTTGACCCTGTCGACTGCGCGAAGCAGTGCTTTCATTGCGTGGGCTCCGGAAATTTGGCTCGGTGGCGTGCGTAATTTGCGCGCCCCGAAGAAAAAGTCGCCGCAGTGGGGCGAACCCACCGCGGCGTTGTCTTATCAATTAGAAAACGTTATACACCTGACTATTCAAGCAGACCCATCGTTTTCATGAACTTGATGTGCGCGTCATAGGCTTCCTGAGCGAGCTTGCCCTGTTTGCCGATGTCTTCCCACGCGCCTTGCGCAATTTTACGAAGCTTGTCGCGTTCTTCCTGCGACCAATCAATGATCGTGACGCCCTTAGTGCCAGTGCCGGCGCGATCTGCTGCGACCAGTTTGCGATCCTGAATGTCCGTGGCGCGGGTCATGTCCGTCCATGCGGCGTAGTACCAGGTTTCAAGCGCGGCTTGACCGTTCGGGCCAATTTTTTCCCAGACGGCCTGATTGATGACGAACTGCAGAACCGCCATGGAGTGAATGCCCGGATAAATCGGGAATTTGGCGATTTTGTTGAAGCCAAGTGCGTGGTTGTTTGTGTAGGAACTGGCGTCAGCCGCATCCACAACACCTTTTTCAAGGGCTGTATAAAGCTCAGGAAACGGAATGGACGTTGGCGCAGCGCCAATACGACGGAATACTTCGGCCGCCATGCCTTCGGGCGACCGTAATTTTACGCCCTTAAAGTCCGCAACCGTTCTGATCGGCGTCGACGCGACGAAGGCTTCCTTCGCGAAGGGGCCCGCGCCGACAACATGCATTTTGCCAGGATAATGTTTGTCCCAGGCTTTTTGCAGGATTTCAACGCCGCCGCCGAAACGGAAGAACATTTGCTTCTGCGCGGGTGTATCATACCCGGCGATCAGATCGCCCATAATCCCGAAAACCGGGTCACGGCCAGCAAAATATGCAACGGCGTTTAAATCGCCTTGCAGGATTCCAGCGGCTACGGCTTGCGGTGTTTCACGGTGGGGAACAATCGACTTGCTGGGGCGAATGTCGATCTTGATGTTGCCATATGTCATGGCTTCAAGTTTCGGAACCCAGTTTTCGTTCAGGTAATTAAGTGAAAAACTGCCGGCCGCGTTTGCGGTCTGCACTTTAATAACGGTTGCGGCGTGCCCTGCGCCCGCAACGGTAATTGCCGCGGCTGCTACGGCGCCTGCCAGAAAACGTTTCATGGTGACCTCCCATTAGTGTGCAGGATCTTTAATCAGACCCTATTTAGTTAACCGTACGATTACACCTCTGGCAGCCTGCTGTGTCAACAACGATGGTTCCGCAAATTGGATTGAATAAGGGTGTTTCCGAGAGTCGCAATATTCCCGTTCGCTTAAAATTTGTGTTGTGGATTGGGCCCCATTTGAATATCGCTAACAGACGCATATTGGAATAGGAATACGTAGCATTATATTCCTATATTAACGGCGGCGACCTGACCTGCGAAATGATAAAAAATGTTATCGGATCTTAATGATTTAAGACTTTTTTCACGCTAAGGCGTCGGGAAATTGGCGTTTACCAAAAAACCATTTTAGTCTTTTTAAAGATTGGCCACATTATCGGGAGACGTTTAGATATGAGCATTCCATCGATTGAGCCAAGCGGCGGCGGTGTTGGCGCTTTTGTCCGCGACATTTATTTGAATGAAGCACCGGCGGAAGAAACGATCACAGCCTTGCGCAACGGCTTGGGCGAATATGGCGTTCTGTTCTTTCGGGATCAGGATATTACGCCAGATAATCATGCCGCGTTTGCGGGGCGGTTCGCCAAAATCAAGATTAACCGATTCTTCACGCCGGTTGAGGGATATCCGATGATTGCGGAGGTCCGGAAGGAACCAGACCAGAAAAAGAATATCGGCGGCGGGTGGCATACCGATCACAGCTATGACATTGAGCCGGCATTGGGGTCGATGCTTTTGGCGCGGGAAACGCCGCCAACGGGGGGCGATACGATCTTCGCCAACATGTATAGCGCCTATGATTCGCTTTCGAGCGGTTTACAGCGAACGCTGGAAGGGCTCCGGGCGACCCACTCCAGCCGTCACGTCTTTGGGCCCGACGCGCCGCGTTTTAAAGACAAGGATAATGATGTTGGCGATCGCTTGCAGAATGCGAAAGACGCGATACAGGATTCCGTGCATCCCCTCATTATCACGCACCCCATCAGTGGCCGCAAAGCGCTGTACGTAAACCCAGGCTTCACCACTGGTATCGAAGATTGGGCGGACACTGAAAGCAAGGCCTTGCTGGACATGTTGTATGAACACGCAAAGCAGCCGGAACATTCGTTTCGGTTCCAGTGGAAGCCTGGTTCCATCGCATTTTGGGATAACCGCGCCACGTGGCATTACGCCGTCAATGATTACCACGGCGCGCGGCGCCTGATGCATCGGATCACGCTGGAAGGCGCCGCGCTCGCCGCTTGACGCATCATGCGTACAGTTTCGACGGGCGATATCGACAGGCAGGATTAAAACAGGGGGACTTTATGGGACACGATATTGAACTGACGGCCGCGGATGGCGGTACCTTCGCCGCCTATCTGGCTGTGCCGGACGTAACGCCCGCGCCCGGCATTGTTCTGCTGCCAGAAGTCTTCAACACCAACGCGCATATCCGCTCCGTCGTGGACGGTTATGCGGCGGCGGGCTTTGTTGTGATCGCGCCTGATGTGTATTGGCGCGAGGAGCCCGGCCAATATCTGCCTTATACCGATGAAGGACGCGCCAAGGCCCAAGCGCTGCGGGCGGCGATGGATACCGACCAATTCGCCAATGATTTGCGCGATGTTGGCGAAATCCTGAAAAACCGCGAGGATTGCACGGGCAAGGTCGGCGTCATGGGTTTCTGTCTAGGGGGCAAGTTCACCTATATCGGATCGGTGCGAACGCCCTTCGACGCGGGTGTCTCCTATTATGGCGTGCAAATTGACGAACATCTCGATGAGGCGGACAATTTGAAATGCCCGATCCTGATGCATTTTGCATCGGACGATTCGCACGTGCCGCAAGAAACCGTGGACGCCATCCGCGCGCGCATGGGCGATTGGGATAATGTCGATGTTCACGTTTATCCCGGCACCGAGCACGGTTTTAACCGCTACGGCTATCCGTCTCATAACG
>JBLHZD010000143.1:0-9762 GCA_047631095.1 Alphaproteobacteria bacterium | reverse complement strand
GTTTGTGCTGTTTGTTCGCCATCTTTGATCCTCCCTTTCCTAACTATACGGGTGGACCATTTCTTTGGGGGAGGACCACAGCAGTTGCAGGGCCGACAGAGCCATTACGAAAATGTCGGGCAGGCTCTCCTCGGGATTGAGACCGATTCAGCATTGTTCACCACCTGACGATTTGCCGGGCATGTGCATATATGGCGCGGGAACCGGTGTCGCGGCGGGCGGTTTTAAATCTGGCCAGCTTAAATAACGCCTCGATTTTTCAATTCGACAAGCGCGGCTGAATCCAAATTCAGCAATCGTGCATAGACTTCTTCATTGTGGCGTCCAAGCATTGCGCCGCCTTCAAGCGTCGGTAATGGTCCGCCAGAAAATGTCACCGGAAACCCCGAGACAACGCCGCGCTCCACAGGCGTTGTCGACCCCTCCCGGTACATTGGCTTTAACGATCCGCGATCCCGGAAATGATCGTCCTCCATCACTTCGGGTAAGGTGCGGACCCGGGCGACAGGAATGTCGGCTTGTGTTAAAAGGTCAATTCCTTCGGCGCAGGTGAGGTCGCCAAGACGCGCCTGCAACTCTGCCCGCAGTTCACCAACATGCGTCACCCGGTCGCCATCTGTTGCGTAGCGGGGGTTCGCAAAAACATCTTCGGCCCCAAGCGCCTTACAAAGCCGCTCCCATCGCACCTTGCTTCCGACTGTAATAATGATGTCTCCATCCGTGAGGCGATAAAGTCCGGTGACATCGCTACGGCTGTCGTTGCCAGCCCGAACGGGTAGGCCTTCGTGAAGCACATGCTCCATCGGTTCCATGAACATCATCGTGGCGAGCGTGTCTATCATGGAGGCGTCGAGATATTGGCCTTCACCTGTTTTTTCCTTAACGCGTAAGGCACCGAGAATAGAATAGGCGGCGTATAGCGGCGTCACAAGATCACCGACGAAAACGCCAATCCTGGTTGGTGGCCCTTTGGGGTCGCCGTTCATATCCATGATCCCGGACATCGCCTGAATTTGATGATCATGCGCGGGCAAATCCTTGTAAGGGCCGGTTTGTCCATAACCGGCAATGGAACAATAAACGATTCCAGGGTTTACCTTTGCGACATCCGCATACCCCAAACCCAAACGGGTCATTGATCCTGGGGAAAGGTTCTCGATCACGACGTCCGATTGTTTCGCCAACTCCAGAAACATTCGTCGCCCTTCCGGATCCTTTAAATTCAAAGACACGCTTTTGACCCCTTCTGAACGTTTGAGGAAGCGAATTGAAAGATCTTCCTCGGTTTCCCGGTCAGAGGTCACACCATTTGGTCCGGCGTAGGGGCCAACATTTCTAACAGGGTCTCCAACACCCGGCATTTCCACCTTTATGACGTCAGCGCCAAAGCGGGCGAGGGTCATGCTGAGAAACGGACCGGCAAGAAAAACAGTTACGGACAGGACGCGGATATCGTGAAGGGGCTCCATAAATTGTCCTTTCAGGTTTTTCAGATAATTCAGTTTAATCGCGGAAAAATAATTTGCACCAGAATTAGGTTAACGCGACAACACCGTTTGGTTCACCGTCGAATAAATGATTGTATTCCGCTAAGCAGTCCTTCTGTCGCTTTAAAATCCAAGCCTATTTTCGATTTTCTGCGGCCTATTTGCGTGAATCCATGGGCGGGCAAGAAACCCGTAAACAGGGCCTGTTTAGAAAATAATTTTAAGCGCCAATTAGGGGGCGCAGGAAATTGTATTGACGACACCGTCGTGGAAGCAGCCCATAGATTTCCGTGATTAAACTCAATTGGTTCGACATGAGACAAACGTGGTGCCAGATAGAAACGACCTTGTTTAATGAGGTTAATAGCTTTTAAAATCTGCGAAGACGGCACTCGGCGGCAGGTGGTGAAAACCTCTCGCATATGGAAAAAACCGACGTCATATATGAGATTACCGCCCGGCATTTAGCAGGGCACGTTCGATTAACCAACTTGTTTTAGCGGATTATTGTACCAGGGAAAGCCAATGAACTTCACAGACCAGGCGCGTTTCGAGACGCGCGATGCAATGGACATTCAGGAAATCGTTGCGGCATGGCTCAGTGTCTTCGAGCGCGCTCTTGCGAGTGGCGACGAGATAGCAGTAGCGTCTCAGTTTGAGGTTGATGGGAACTGGCGTGATGTGTTGGCCTTTACCTGGCATCTAACTCCGTGTGTTGGTGCAAACGAAATCGCTAAACGCCTCGTGTCTCGTCAGCCGGCTGTTCAAGCGCAGGGGTTCCAGATCAATCCGGCCCGAACACCGCCGAGACGCGTAAAGCGTCTGGGTCGTGACTGTATTGAAGCTATTCTTTGTTTTGAAACCAAAGTAGGGCATGGCGAGGGCGTGTTGCGCCTTATACCGGCCGAGGACGGAGGAGGAACGGCTGGCCATAAGGCCTGGGTTATCTCCACCACACTGGAAGAGCTTAACGGGTTTGAGGAAAAGACGGGGGAAAATCGCCCCACGGGCGACGCCTATTCCCGCAATTTCGGAGGCGACAACTGGGAAGACGTACGACGCAAGGCTCAGACCTATGAGGATCACGACCCGACAGTTTTGATCGTCGGTGGCGCTCAAGCGGGACTTTCAATCGCGGCGCGCCTTAACCAGCTGGGCGTCGACGCCCTCATCGTTGAAAAGTGGCCCCGCATTGGGGATAGCTGGAGAACGCGATACCATTCGTTGGCGCTCCACAATTCAATCCGTGTCAACCACTTGCCGTATATGCCATTCCCGGAGACTTGGCCGAATTACATCCCCAAGGACATGCTTGGCATGTGGTTTGAAGTTTATGCTCAGGTTATGGAGATCAACCACTGGACCAATACAGAGTTCACAAAAGGCGTATGGGATGAGACTGCAAAGCATTGGGTCGCCACGCTGAAATGTGAAGACGGTGGGGAACGAATATTGCGGCCCCGTCATATTGTCTTCGCCAACGGCGTTAGTAGTTATCCTCTTACCCCAGAGATCCCAGGGCTCGATACATTCACGGGCGAAGTCTTGCACTCGGAAGATTTTGATAGCGGCGCTCCCTATGCAGGCAAGCGCGCCATCGTTATTGGCACGGGTTCAAGCGCCAATGATATTGCATTGGACTTGCACAGTTTTGAATGCCACACGACGCTCGTCCAACGTGGTTCGACAACTGTCGTTTCCATCGACCCATCGGCCAAACTCAACTATGCGATTTACGAGGAAGGCCCGTCTATTGAAGACTGCGATCTGATTGCGTCGGCAGCGACGCCGCCGATGATTCTCGAAGCCTATAAACTGTCCGTAAAACGCATGGTGGATTTAGACAAGGACATGATTGAGGGCCTGAAGGGCATTGGATTCAAGTTTGATATCGGCGACGACAACACCGGTCACCAGATGAAGTACCGCCGACGCGGCGGGGGCTATAATCTGGACGCTGGCAGTTCTGAATTGATGATCAAAGGTGAAATTGGCCTTTTGCAGAATGAACGTATCGAGCGCTATTGCCCCGAAGGTGCGCTCTTGAAAGATGGAAGCATCATTCCTGCCGACGTCGTTGTGCTCGGCACAGGCTACTATCCGCAAGGCGAGTTGGTGCGTCGGGCTCTTGGTCAGGACATGGTTGATCGGATCGGACCCATCTGGGGCGAAGACAAGGATGGCGAACTCGCCAATATGTTCAAACGCACGCCACAGGAAGGCATTTGGTTTATTGCAGGAAGCCTGACCCAGGCGCGTATTTATTCCAAGTACATGGCCCTACAAATTAAGGCCCTTGAAGAAGGCCTGATCGACGCCAATCCCTATGCTTGACTGTCTGAAGCCTAGGGGCGGTATCTCAAACAAATGTTACAGACTAAAATTAAACGGTCCCCGAAATTCAAGAATCGCAATCTCAGGGCGGCGGTGCGGTGACGTTTGAAAATTCACGGCTGCCGGTATAGCTGCCGGGTCAAATCGGTAGGGTTTCGTTATCGCCTCGCAATGCTTTTTCGCGGTCAATAAAAACGGTCAGCGCGTTTTCAAGTCCCGCTTTGTCGATGTTTCGCGTAATAAATACAATGCGTGTCGTTCGGTCGTTGTTTGGCCATTCCGGCAATTCGACCGGCGGATGAAAAACATGTTGGACACCATGGATAATAACCGGTCCGGCGCGCCCCGCCACGTTGAGTATACCCTTCATGCGCAATAAATCAGCGCCACGCAATGAGGCGACAGATTCCAGCCAGGCGCGCACCGCGGCCCAGGGTAGCGGTGCATTGTGAACGATGGCGAAGGTTTGAATGCCCGAATCATGGTTATGAACATGTTCATGAAGAACCGGGGTTTGCCTGCGAAGACGGGATGGCTCGGCGATTGGACCATTACCGAAAAGCAAATCCGGATCAGCAACACCGTGTTCAATAGGCGTGATTGGCGCATTCGGGTTAAGTGCGAGAAGTCGCTTCGTCAGCTCGTCGGTGGCGTGTTGTCCGGCCAGGTCGGACTTGGTGATAAATAAATGGTCGGCGATGGCGGCTTGTTTCACCGGCTCCGCGAATTCGTCTAATTGCCCGGCGCCGTTTACCGCATCCACGGTCGCGACAACGCCATCCAACGTATAGCGTGTTTGCAATCTTTCATTCGTCATCAGGGTTTGCAGCACGGGCGCAGGGTCAGCCAGCCCTGTTGTTTCAACAATCACGCGTGCGAAGGGTGGTATTTCTCCACGCCCAACCTGGGCGTTCAGCGATTCCAGCGTGTCAACTAAGTCGCCGCGAATGGAACAACAAATACAGCCATTTTGCAGTAGCACGGTGTCTTCGAAAGCTTGCTCGATCAGCAAATGGTCGAGGCCGATCTCGCCAAATTCATTCACGATCACCGCCGTGTCCGACATGCCCGGCTGTTTCACCAAGTGGTTAAGCAAGGTGGTCTTACCGCTGCCAAGGAACCCGGTTATAATCGATACGGGAATTCGAGATTGCGCCGCCACGCCACATCGCTCCTGTAATATTTGCGCTCATAACCTGGAAAGCGTAGCGTCATAAGGCTTGAAAAGCTAGCGAGGGGGAGCCTGTTATGGACGAAGCATTCAATATGCGTTTGATTGCGCATAACGATTTAGGCGGTTTCGGTAATGGCGGCGAAGGCATGTCGCTTCAGGTGACGGGAAACGGGCGCCGGATCATGTGGATCGCGCATGAAGCCGCGCCGATAAATTTTACTGGCGTGGATGTCACCGACCCGCGCAAACCAAAGGTCATCAGTCAAACGCGACTGCCCCACAACCGGGTGCGTTCGAATTCATTGGAAGTCACGGGCGACATCATGGCGGTGGCGTATCAAACCGCGACCCATGGGGAAACGCCTGCCGGGGTGGAATTATTCGATATCGCTGATCCGGAAAACCCGAAATCAATTTCGTTTTTCGACCGCTCCGGACCAAGCTCCCGGGGCGTGCACCAGCTTTGGTTCGTTGATGGTGAGTTCGTGCATTGCGCCAGCGGCGCGGCGGATTTCAATCCACGATATCCGAAGGACGACCAGATCTATACAATTATCGACGTACGCGACCCATCCAAACCCGTTGAAGCCGGACGCTGGTGGTTTCCCGGAACGAAAGATGACGACGCCGAACCGGCGCCGCCACGTCATCCAAATTTTGATTCCGGCTTTCGGATGCACAATACTAACGTTTATCCCAACCATCCCGACCGCGCTTATCTGGGGTGCCTGGATGGCGGCGTGGTGATCCTGGACATCGCCGATAAAAGCCGCCCGAAGATGATTTCAAACTGGAACCCGCACCCGCCATTCCCGGGGTTTTGCCATACGGCCCTGCCGCTGTTTGAGCGCGATTTATTGATCGTGTCGGATGAATGCGTGCGTGACAATGGGGGGGATTGGCCAAAGTTGACGTGGATCGTCGATGCGCGGGAGGAAACCAACCTGGTGCCGATCAGCACGTTTCCCATGCCGCCAGTAGAAGACTTTGGCAGTCGCGGTGGCCGTTACGGCTCGCATAATTTGCATGAAAACCGGCCCGGTCCAGCATTTCGCTCAGACACTATTATTTTTGCGACGTTCTTCAATGGCGGCGTTCGCGCCTACGACACGTCAAACCCCTTTCAGCCAAAGGAAATCGCCCATTTCGTGCCAGAAGGGCCAAAGGGCGCACGGGCGGGGACGATCCAGGTCAACGATGTTTATGTGGATGAAAATGCGATTGTCTACATTATTGATCGGGAAGTGGGCGGCTTGTATGTGCTTGAGGTCGATATCTAAAACTGGATGATTTCGCCCAGGGTCGCGCCTTTAAAGGGGCTGGACGGCATAATCTCGCCCTCCCAAAAATGGGTGAAGTCATCTGGCAAAGCATGGCTTAGGTATCGGACGCCGTTTTTTTGTAGGGCCGATACGGATATATCGATAATTTCGACTTTGCGGCGTTCTAATGTTGTTCGGCGAATTGTATCTGCCTGTGTCGGCGTTCCCGTTCCAGCAAGTAGGACGACGGTGATTTTTCCTGCGACCCAGAACGCAAATTCGACGGGCGTGTAAGTGCCGGGCCCCTCTGGCGTGTGAATTAAGGCGCGGGGCAAAGGTCGCGGCGCGGACAAGGCCCAATCGCGGTAGTCGTACAAGCCGCCAAATGTTTTAAGCTTCACAGTGAGCGTTGTTTCTGAATCCTCTACTTGCGCCATGATAAATTCGAAATATTTTTCGAGAAATATTTTTTGCGATTTGCGCCACAAATCGCAGTAAATTTGCAAATGGTGGCGTAAAAAGTTGAGCTGCACTGTTGCGTCACTCATAGTCCGTAAATCTGGCGCCTCCGGAAAAACATATTGCGCATCATTCAACCTCAGCGAAGCTTGCCGCGCGGGCTGGATGCGCACGTATGGCGTCGGACACTGGACCAGAACTTCGCCCTCTGAATCGTGTGTAATCGCAACTCGGTTTGGGTCCACTTGCGCCGCCCCAAAGGGAATGATGAGCCAATCGGAAAGATCTAGAATGATGTGTCGCCTTGAATCATGAAATTGTGAATATAGCGCTGGCGCCCCTGGCAATCACTACCCCTAGCGGAACATTGAACGATCTATTAAACTTGGTACGTTTGTGGATGGGGACAAAAGGGAAGATAAAACATTAGGTGCATTGCTGAAGCGGTATTTTGACGAAATCTCCAAAAACAAAAAATCATGTGTCTCTGAACGGAAACGAATACGGACACTTCAAAAACTTAATATTGCGGCCCTAAAGGTTTCCCAAATCACCAAGGCCGCTTTTGCCCGATTCAGAGATGACAGGATGAAAATGGTATCAACGATCAACTATCGTTTCAAATCGTTCAGCCAGCCATGACGACAAAGCGGGATTACTCACCATTTTTGAGGATGGCGCACTGAGCTATAATTTCAGGAACGGGAAGGTCACAAGAGAGTTTGATGAATCCGAAGTTTGATCCAGCTCATGTCGTCGATGCTGTCTCCTGCAGGTGATGTGACCGGGAGTTCTCAATGCCGCGAAAAGTCGATCCCCGTCGGTGCGAAGATGGATATGAAAAGTCCTGGGACCCGGTCCTACTGGATGATTCGGCGCTGTCAGAGGAAAATCGCCGCGCCAATGATTTTGGATCGCCCGCAAATTCAAGCGGCAATTTGACGCCATTCAGCAAGGGCGGCCAATCGGTTGAGTTTGAAGTTCTGGCGGCTGTGAAGGTGGCGTTCCTGGTTGAAATGGTTGTGGACCGAAGCGTGGACCGAGGTGAACTTCTGTAGCGATTTCGTACTCCTGAATTTCGACATCGCGCGCTCTCGTCGCCGAAACGGCTGATGCGAATTTTCAGCCCGATTGTTCAGCCAGCGACCCGTCTCCTGACGCCCGGAGATGCCGATGTTTTTCATCGCCGCCAGGTAGGATCGAAGTAGGTCCGTCACAATCACTTCCGGTCGGCCATATCGTTTCATCGCTTTACGTAAAAACTTCAAGGCAGCCTTGCGATCCCGCCGTTTAGTTACAACCGATTCCAGGACTTCACCTTCTTGATCAACCGCTCGCCAGAGGTAATGCTGTTCGCCATTGATCCGAACGAAAACCTCGTCCAGATGCCATTTCCAAAGTGAAAATGACCGGCCTTGAATCCGGCATTTCCTTATCTCCGCCGCAAACATCGGACCGAACCGTTTCCACCACGCGCGAACTGTTTCATGGCTAATATCGACGCCGCGTTCGTCGAGCAGATCTTCGACCTGCCGCAGCGAAAGCGGAAACCGGACATACATCATCACCGCCAAGCGAATGATCTCAGGCGACGTCTTAAAATATCGGAATGGATTTTCCATCGAGAAACGTTACGAAACCCGCCGAGCCGCCTCAAGCCAGATTCCCCTGACAAGGCCGTCTCGTGACGTCGGGCAATGCCGATCCTTTTCGTCGCCGTCGGGTAGGTTCGTAGGAGGTCCGTTCCGGTAACTTCTGGTCGACCATATCGTTTCATCACTTTACCTAAAAATTTCAAGGCAGCCTTGCGATGCCGTCGTTTGGTTACAAACAAATCCAGGACTTCACCTTCGTGATCAACCTCCTGCCAAAGGTAATATTGTTCGCCATTGATCCGCACGAAAACCTCGTTCAAACGCCGTCTCCAGAGCGAAAATGACTGGCCTCGAATCCGTCCTTTCTAATCTCCGCAGCAAAGGCGGGGCGGAGACTCGGCCTAAGCTGCGGGTGTTGGAGTTTTAGCGTTAGCGGTTGGCTAACGCGTCAGCGAACGCCAGCAAAGCGCGGGAGCGGTCAGCAACTGGCACGTCGATCATGATACCATCCACCGTGATGGCGCCTTGGCCCGCAGCGAGGGCCGCGTCATAGGCGTCGACGATCTTGCGGGCCTGGGCGATTTCCGCTTCGGATGGGCCATATATCTCGTTGCAGATTTTGACCTGATTCGGGTGAATGCACGAAGCCATGCGGAAGCCGGCGCGCTTCGAGTTCGTGAAAATCTGTCGGAGCTTCTCGATGTCGCGGAACTCAGCAATCGAGCCGATAAAGCCCATCGGCGTTAGGCCAGCGGCCCGGGCGCAGGCGATAATTTGCTGCTTGGGCGCGTAGAGCGTCTCTGGCGCAGCCTCCATGCCCATGGAGAGCGCGAAATCCTCCGAGCCCAACGACAGCGACATGGTTCGAGAGCTGGCGTGCGCGATCTCACGAGCGTTCAGATAACCTTCCGCCGTCTCAATCAAAGGGCAAAAGAAGGTATGGCCGTGCGGCAGGCCCTTCTCGGCCTCAATCTCGGAAACGACCTGATCGACTTCCTTCACATGCGCGGCAGTATCGGTCATCGGCAGCAGCAGTGCGACGACGTTCTCAGAGACCGCGGCCTCGATGTCCTTCACGGCCAATCGCCAGGGGCGGTTGATGCGAACGGTGACGTCCAAGCCCTGATCGGCGAGGCGTTTGGCGACGTCGGGCAGAGCGGCGCGGGCGGCATCCTTGGCGTTCGGCGCCACGGCGTCCTCAAGGTCGAGAATAATTGCGTCAGCGCCAGAGGTCGGCGCTTTCTCAATGAATTTTTCGGCCGTCGTCGGCACAAACAACATGGAGCGCCAGACAGGACGCGGGTGGTGAGAGGTCATGGAAGAAGGCTCCTAAGAAATAGCTTTCAGGCGGGCCAGATAAGCTGCTGAAATCTCGCGCGTCAAGCCGACATTCTGGTCAGCCCATAGCGCCTGACATGACTTTGTCGAAGGAAAGCAGCCACGCCAACATT
>JBLHZD010000142.1:0-9924 GCA_047631095.1 Alphaproteobacteria bacterium | reverse complement strand
AAAACGTAAGGTTGAATACGACACAGTCCTCTACAAACAGCGCCACAGGGTCGAGAATATGTTCGCTAAACTCAAGGACTAGCGGCGCATCGCGACCCGCTATGACCGATGCGCCCATACCTTCCTGTCCGCCATCCAAATTGCCGCAACAATTCTATTCTGGATTAATCAATGAGTCCTGACCCTAGCATTCTTTATCGGCGTTTCTGTCGGGGCGGTTATCGCTTGGTTTAGTGTCGCGGAGGGGGAAGGGAATGTCGATTGATGAGAGATTTTTGATAGCGATTGCCATCATGGCATCGGTGGCATTCAGTTTCCGAGTCGCCGGATTGTTAGTCGGAACCTATCTGGGGAACAGTCCGCAGCTCCACCGAATCCTCGACATACTACCGACTTGTGCGATTGGCGCCGTTCTTGGACCCTCACTGGGTGCGATGACATTGGTGCAAGCGCTTGCTCTTGCGACGGCGGCGGTTGTTTTTTGGCTATCTTCGCGCTTCTTATTAGCTCTGACCGTTGGTACAGCAATTCTGCTGTTGAACCAGTGGATTGTGTTCCCAAATCTCTGACCAAACGACCGTGCACTCAGTTTTCTACCATTGAGACGGCACCGTTTCCTCACTGATTTAACACTTCCCCGGAGTTCTGTTAAATCGGCGAAGCACAACAGGGTGTGGTATGATCCTTCGCCCAAAACGGCGGAAAATCAGGACTAGAATCTGATAACCACCATTATGGAAGATTTTCGGAGGTTGTTTTAAAGTTGCTCCAACTAATCATTTTTCCGCGAAAGTGAATCCCACAAAATGATTAGTATTAGAGCCGCAAATTGCTGCGCCGCGTCGACGTAATCGAGCCTGGCACGCCGAGCAGGTCGACGGACAGGCCGACCACAATATGGGGTGATGGTTTAGCGTTCAACGTGTCGGCCACGGTCGTATGAATCGTACTTTTTTCGCTCTCGGGTAGTGACGAGGGTGGCGGCGATCCACCAGGCCATCGAATAACCCTGATAGGCGTCGTAAAGCAACCCGCCGAGCCAGGCGCCGAGGAAGCTGCCGACTTGATGGCTAAAAAAGACCAGTCCCAAATAGGGCGCGATTGCTTGCAAGAAAACGCCACAACCGGCGGCGAACCCAAAACCTAGAAAGGATATCTTACAGCCTGCAGCGATCGCCGCATTGATCGGTTTTTTGTCGAATTGGGGGACACCGATATCGAGTGCCGCCATATAAATTTCCTACCGAGAGCCGGGGCTAAGTTTGTACGTCGCCATGCCCTGCGCAACAACGCCGCCTTCTTCGTCCTGCACATCGACATGGACGAACACAACGCTGCCGCCGCGGCGTGTAACGCGCGCAGCGCCGATCAGATCGGTTTTCGCCCCTGCGGACATGTAATTCACGGTCAGACTAATCGTGGTGCCGCGGGCGCCCGGCCCGTTTACATTGTTGGCCCAGGCGGCGGCGGTTGCGACCTTGTCGATAAAGGCGGAAATGACCCCGCCATTGACGCGACCGTTGGAATTCAGCACGCCATCGGAGCGCCGAAGTTTGGCGACGCAATAGTCTGTCTCCACTGTTTCCAGTGAAAACCCCAGCGTGCGACCTACGGCGGAATCAACGATTTGTTCGACGCGCGCACGGATTTCCGGCGCCAGCCCTTCGGGGGTGACTTTAGTGTCCATTTGGGATCTCCATTGGTGAGGCGGCGTTAGTACTTTTGGTACCCACCGTCGATAAGAAACGTGTCGCCGGTGTGAAAGGAACTGGCGTCGGACATGATATAGGCCGCGATCCCCCCAAAATCATCCGGTGATCCCCAACGGCCCATCGGGATCCGGGGTTTTACGTTGGATGCGAATTTTTCCCAGGCGATAGCTTTTTCCGTCATCTCGGTTTCAATCCAGCCGGGCAGAATGGCGTTTGCGGTGATTTGGTATCGCGCCATTTCCACCGACAATCCGATCAGCATAGAAATAAGCCCGCCCTTGGTCGCGGCGTAATGTTCATTACGGGCCGCGCCGGAAATCGCCGCCAGGCTTGCGGTTCCCGCCAGCCGACCACCTTCGCCGCGCTCGACCATATGGCGGCACGCTGCTCGCAGGGTGAAAAAAGCGCCGTCGAGGTTAACGCCGGTGATGCGTCGCCAGGCTTCGGTCGTAATTTCGGTAAAGGGGACCGCATCGCGTCCGCCACTGACGCCGGCATTTGCGAAGCAGCCGTCCACATGACCAAATTCGCGAATTGTATCCTGAAAACAGGTATCGACCGCATGTTCGTCGGATACATCGCAGATCATCGCCGTTGCGCGACCGCCATGGGTTTCCAGACCCTTGAGCGCCGCTGCGTTTTTCGCCGCATTTGTGCCCCAGATGCAGACGTCGCCGCCGGCGCGCGCGATCGCGTTCGCCATGCCCAATCCAATGCCGCCATTTCCACCCGTGATGAGCGCTACCTTGCCGCTCAAATCAAATTGTGATCCGCTCATTTTCGTCATCCTGCCCTGTATTTGTTTACGGCGTATTTGTTTACGGCGATAGCGCGCCTATCTACACACCTTGTCTACACGCCTTTCCCTACAAATAAAAACGCCGTCTCGGTGACCCTGAAGGTCTCCGAAACGGCGTTTTATTACTTTTTGAACCGGTCACCCGGCGTAATCAGGGATCAGTCGAGGACTGACAGGTTCTCCGCGGCTGATTTGCCGTTTCGGCCTGGGACGAGTTCATACTCGACCTTTTGTCCTTCGTTCAAGCCACTGAGACCGGCTTGCTCCACTGCGGAAATGTGGACGAATGCATCTTGAGAGCCTTCATCCGGTTGGATAAACCCGAATCCCTTGACCGAGTCGAACCACTTAACTGTACCTTTCGCCATAACCACTCCATCATATAAATATATCCCGCCGCAACATACGGTAGGAATCAACAAGAAGCACCACACTGTCTAGAAGTTACTCGATTGGCGTCGGAACGGTCTACCGGAGCCTGCTAGGCTGAATGTGTCGTTCTGGCTAATTGTTGAGCCGAACAAAATTTATTTGCAAGTAAATTCAACATATCATTTATGACCTTCTGAAATATAAATGATCGCGTACGGCTTGTATCCTTTATCAAGATGCGCGAGAAAAATGGAGAGATTTCAATGCAAAGCCCGGTCACCGCTGACTTCACCATGAAAATGGCCGCCTACAATCGCTGGATGAATCAAAAAATTTACGAGGCGTGCGCGGCGGTGCCTGACGCCGAGCGAAAAGAGGATCGCGGCGCCCTTTTCGGGTCCGTTCACGGAACGCTCAATCATCTTCTGTTTGGCGATTTGGCGTGGTTCGGTCGTTTTCATGATGGCGCGCCACGCGGCGGGGTGAGCCGCCCAGAGGATGAGGTCCATGACAATTTCGACGAGCTGCGCCGCGCGCGTTTTGCGCTGGACGCCGAAATTGAGGATTGGGCGGCGTCGTTGAGCACTGAATGGCTGGTGGCGCCCTTCACCTTTGAAAGCATGGTCGATGGCAATACGCGCACCGCGCCCGCCTGGACGATGGTCGTCCATATGTTCAACCATCAAACCCATCATCGGGGACAATTGACCACCTTGTTCAACCAGATGGGTGTCGATATCGGGGCGACAGATTTAACATTCATGCCGGAAAAAATTTAGGGCGACGACCTACATGCAAGGAGATGAGAGATGAGTTGGGATTTTTTGACGGTTGAGCGCGATGGCCCTGTCGCCGTGGTGCGCATCGACCGGGGCGACGGGTTGAACGCCATGTCCGCGAAATTGTCGCGCGAGCTAACGGAGGTTGCCCATACCTTTGCGGATGACCTGGAAACGACAGCGATTGTGTTGTGCGGAACGGAGAAGGCGTTTTGCGCGGGCCGTGATTTGCGCGATCCGGAGATAGTGGCGAACAACGCCAAACCGTTATTGGCGCGGCGGCGCCTGGCGGGCGGTGGCGCACGGTTATGTCAGGCTTGGGAAGATATCGAAGCAATGACGATTTGCGCGGTCGAAGGGTTCGCCGTCGGCGCCGGGTTGGCTTTGTCTTTGGCGCTGGATATCCGGGTCATGGGGGCGGGGGCGCATTTTCGCGCGCCAGAGGTCGCCCTGGGGCTGAGCATGGGCTGGGGCGCCATTCCACGGCTGGTCAATCTGGTAGGCCCGGCGCGCGCCAAGCAAATGTTGATTTTATCGAACCGTCGCGTGGGATCACAGGACGCTTTCGACTGGGGGTTGGCGCAAGAGGTGGCCCCAGATGGTGACGCCGCGACTCGCGCGCTGGAAATTGCGCAGGAGGCCGCCACAATGCCGCCGTTGACCGTGCGGTTGACCAAGCAGGCGGTGAACGCGGTCGCGAACGCGACGGCGAAAGCGTCCATATATATGGATACCGAACAGCTGGTGTTGAGCAATCTGAGTGGCGATCACAAGGAAGCCGTCGCGGCGTTTAAGGAAAAGCGCAAACCTCGCTTCACCGGCGATTAAGGGTTCTGGTTACCGACGACCATTCGCCAGACGTACAGAAGCGGGATGCGCGCGAAGCCGGGCCATGGCGACGACGCCCAGAAGGTGGCCAATCGCGAGCGCCATGAAGGCGTAGCGCCAGCCAAACGCGTCGACCGCCAGCGGCATCAGATGAATTGTCGCCAGCGTCAGTAGAAACCCCATGGACGCCTGTATCGTCAGCATGGTGCCGACCCGGTCCCTCGGCGCCAGTTCAGTGATGCTGGCGGAAAACTGGGCGGAATCCGCGACCACCGCCACGCCCCAGATAAAGCACAGCGCAAATGTCAGAAGCGGCGCGCCGCCGTAGAAAAATCCCACGACCAGGGCGCAGGCGGCGCTCAGTCCCATGGCGGCCATGGTGACAAAGGTTCGGCCCATACGGTCTGCGATGTATCCACCCAACAAACATCCCGCTGCGCCGCCAAGGCCCATCGCGGCGAAGGTCGCCATACGCGCCCAGAAGGAGGCGTCGCTGGCGTTGTCGAAGCCGCCGCTCAATTGGAAACTGGCGTCCAGAAAGACGCCGAGCCAGGCCCACATGGCGTAGAGCTCCCACATATGGCCCAGATATCCGAAATTCGCCAGACGCAGGGCTTTATCCCCCAACGCCGCAAAGACAGCGCGCGGATTGAAGGGCGGCGCTTTTGTCCAGTTGGGGCCCATCTTGACGAAATTCACCAATATCGCCGCGAGCAATGATGCGACGGACGCGGCGATTATCGCCAGGCGCCAGTCAACGCCGCCGAATGCGTTGAAAAAATGCGGCGCTGCGGATCCCAAGGTTAGTGCGCCGACCAGAAGTCCCACCAACAGGCCCAAATCCCGATCCGCCCAACTAGCCGCCATTTTCATGCCGACCGGGTACACCCCCGCCATGCAGGCGCCAGTGAGGAATCGGCAGGCGAGGACTAACGGTGAGGCGGGGTCGGCGACCAGCAACACGGCGTTGGCGATTGTCGCGACAAGGGCGGCGGTCATGAAAAACCGCCGGGGGTCAATCCGGTCCGCCAGACCCAGCAAGGCGCTGATCAGCGTGCCGACCACAAACCCCATTTGCACAGCGCTGGTGAGCAGGGCTGCGTGATGGTCATCCAAATTGAACTCAAGGCGCAGGGACGGGATAATGGCGGACGCGGAAAACCACAGCGACATCGCCGCCACCTGACAGATCGCTAGGAGGAGAAGGGCTGTGGATTTTCCGGCCATCGGAGGGGCGCTGATCTGTACGTCAGTCCCGGATCAGGCGCGCGCGATGGCGTCGCGTAACTCGGTCGTTCGCGCGGTCGCCGCGGCGGCCAGAAACGCGATATCGGTTTGCGTGGTCATAAAGCGAACGCCTTTCTTGATGAAACCGATCTGGCGATCGATATCGCGTTCGCCGCCAAGCCCCGCGACCTTGCCGTTATCCACGGCGGCGGCGATGATGCGCTCTACGGCGGCGACATGTTCCGGCGCCCCGAACTGGCCCGGCATGCCCATATTCACCAGCAGGTCGCTACTGCCGATATGGATGACATCGACCCCATCCACGGCGGCGATTTCCTCGACATTCTCCAAACCCTCGACGGTCTCGATCATGCACACCACCAGAGTCGCGGCGTTCAGCACCGGCACGCTTTCCTTCAGGGGAATGGGGCGGTAGTCGAAATGGGGATAGACGCCGCAGACGGAGCGCGCGCCGACGGGGGGGAATTTGGCGGTCCGCACGCCTTTGCGCGCATCGTCTGCGGTATTGACGTCGGGATAGACGATTCCCAGCGCCCCGTTGTCTAATAGCAGGGATACGTCCGGATCGTCGCAGCTGCGCACCCGCACCAACGCGGCGATTCCACAGCCCATAGCCGTTTGCGCCATGTTGCCGATGCTCTCGACGGAAAACAGCGAGTGTTGGGTATCGATGAAGATAAAGTCATGCCCCGAGGCGTTTGCGATCCGGGCGATGTCGCCGGTTCGGGACAGGCGGATATTCATGCCCATGGCGACTTCACCGGCCGCCATACGCTCTTTTACCGGGTTCACGAGTTGAAGGTCGCTCATGCGCTGGTCATCCTCTGATTATTGATGAGTTAATCAACAGGATTGCGCAACCATAGGCAAAACGCCAGCCGAGATACAAAGGGTGAGTATGCGATCCAGTCTCGACTATTCCGGCCAGAATATTAAGATGCCGGGCTGAAATGTCCGGACGCTATGAAAACCCGACATAGTGAAAATACGACACAATATGAGGATATGCGAGATATGAGCGCAGGAGAGCGATTACCCGGTACGCCGGTGCCGATGCACAAATGGGATGGCGCTGATGGAATCCAGATTGCCGGCGATACCTGGGGCAACCCAGACGGACCGTTGGCGATTTTGTTGCACGGCGGTGGGCAAACACGGCACGCCTGGAAGGGGGCGGGTGAAACGCTGGGCGCGGCGGGGTATCATGCGGTCGCTTTTGATGCGCGCGGCCATGGCGATTCTGATTGGGCGACGGAGGAAACCTACGGTCCGGATTATATGATCGAGGATTTAAAATGCGTCGTAACAGCGCTGGGTAGTGAAAATCCTATTCTTGTTGGCGCATCCATGGGCGGCGGCGTCAGTCTTGCGGCGGTTGGCGAGGGAACCATTGCCGCCGCTGCACTGGTTATGGTCGACATGGCGCCAAAGATTGAAACGGAAGGGCGTAAGAAAATTCAGACGTTCATGAGCCAGAATCCCGACGGGTTCGATACGCTGGAGGATGTCGCCGCGGCGATCTCGAACTACCAGCCCCATCGCCCCCGGCCGCGTAAACTGGATGGGTTGGCTAAAAATGTCCGCCTCGGCGCCGATGGTAAGTATCATTGGCATTGGGATCCGGCGCGGCGCGCCGCGCAGGTCACGAACACAGGCTATCGCGAGCGTTTGAGCAAGAGTGCGGACCAGTTGACCGCGCCGACCTTGCTGGTGCGCGGCGGCTTATCCGACGTGTTGAGCGAAGAAGGGGCGCAAAGCTTCCTTGAACAATGCCCCCACGCGGAATATGTGAATGTGAAGAACGCGGCGCATATGGTGGCGGGGGATCGCAACGATATCTTTGCAGAGTCGGTGGTTGGTTTCCTGCGACGCGTTGCGCCGCCCGCTTAGGAACCTGTGACAGGAGTGCGCGTTATGTGGCCAAACCGGACTTTACTCGATTTGATGGGATTGGAGGTTCCAATTCTTCAGGCGCCGATGGCGGGCGCGGGTGGTTCGGCGCTGGCGGTTGCCGCAAGCGAAGCAGGGGCGCTGGGCGCACTGCCTTGCGCAATGCTGGACGTTGACAAGGCGCGCGCAGAAATTGGCGTGATCCGTCAACAAACCAACAAGCCGATGGGCGTGAACTTTTTTTGCCACACGCCCGAAGCGCCGGATCCTGCGCGCGATGAGGGATGGAAAAGTTCTCTAGCACCCTATTACACCGAACTCGGCCTCGATGCGGATGCGAAGGCGCCCGCCGTTAATCGCGCGCCGTTCGATGAAGCGATGTGCGAACTCGTGGAGGACACAAAACCCGAAGTTGTGAGTTTTCACTTTGGCCTGCCGGAGGCGTCGTTACTGGCGCGCGTCAAGGCGGCGGGGTGCCTTGTCATCAGCTCCGCCACGACGGTGGCCGAGGCGCGCTGGCTCGCGGATCGAGGTTGTGATGCAATTATCGCCCAGGGCGTAGAGGCCGGTGGCCATCGCGGCATGTTTTTGAGCGATGATATTTCGACCCAGGTGGGTACGATGGCGCTGGTTCCGCAAGTGGTTGATGCGGTTAGCGTTCCGGTCATTGCGGCGGGTGGAATCGCCGATGGTCGTGGGATTGCGGCGGCCTTTGCGCTGGGCGCGGCGGGCGTTCAGATTGGCACCGCCTATCTGCATACGCCGGAATCGCTCATCACTGATTTGCACCGCGCCGCCTTACGCCTGACGCGCGACGATGAAAGCGCGTTGACGAATTTATTCTCCGGCCGCCCGGCGCGCGGCATCATGAACCGTATCATGCGCGAGGCTGGACCAATGTCTGACAAGACGTCGGCGTTCCCGACGGCGGGCGGCGCCTTGGCGCCGTTGAAGAAAGCGGCGGAAGCGCAAGGCGACGCCGGCTTTACGTCCTTGTGGTCCGGGCAGGCGGCGGCGCTGGGCGTGGCGAGTGGCGCAGGTGAGGTGACCCGGCGTTTGGCGGAAGACGCCTTAGACCGTCTGAAAAGCCTGTCCCGATAACAGGGTGTCCCGATAGCAGGGGCGGGCGCTTACCCTTTTGGCAAATACGGGATGAGGCCCGTGGCGTCAACGCCATCAAGGACATGAAGGCGCGAGATGCTGCCTGCCTGGCGGGCCCTGGCGTAGGGCGCATATTCAGGGTCGCTGGCGAAGCCCTGCACCGCTTCCATGCTGGGGAATTCGATAAGAGCGACCAGCGTCGTGTCCCAGGCTTCCCCTTCCACCGTATTGATGTTCGTGGTCCGTGATAAATATTTTCCACTGTGCTTGGCGACGATGTCATGCACGTTCGCCGCATAGTCTGGCACCCAGGAATCGTCTGTAACGGTGATGTCGGCGATGACATATACTGTCATGATTATCCTCTCTTTCAGCCGTTGGCTCTATTTCGGAAATTGAATGTTAGGGCAGTCAGGATAATGGAGTCTTCTAAAAAAACAGTGCGCGCTCAGGACAGGGCGAACCCTTCATACCCGCTTGCGGCGACTTTGGCGCATTTCTCCACATAAGGCGGAACGCCAATATAGGGCATGAAGACGCGCGGTTTACCCGGTACATTGGCCCCCAGATACCAGGAATTACACGTTGGGTAGAGTGTGGTATCCGCGATATCGTTCACATGCTGCACCCAGACGTTTTCAGCCTCGATGATTGGATCAATCCTGGCGTGGTTATTGTCGCGCATGTAGCCGACGCATTCGGCGATCCATTCCACATGGTGTTCGATGGAGGGGATCATGTTGCTGAGCACCGATGGACTGCCCGGCCCCGTGATGATGAACAGGTTCGGAAACCCGGCGGTGGCGATACCAAGATAGGTCCGCGGGCCCGCCGCCCATTTATCGCTCAAGGGGCGACCGTTTGAGCCGCGAATGTCGATTTTCGCCAACGCGCCCGTCATGGCGTCGAAGCCGGTGGCGAATACGATGGCGTCCAGCGCATAATTCTCGCCATTTGCTTTCACGCCTGTTGCGGTAATTGCCTCAATCGGCGAGCCGCTGACATCAATCAAGCTGACATTGTCGCGGTTATATGTCGCGTAATAATTGGTATCGACGCTTAGCCGCTTACAGCCAAAGGTGTTTGTTGGACTTAGTGTCCGTCCGAAAAGTTCTTGAATCATATGAGTCGGATGTGATTCAAGGGTCTTACCGCCGAATGGAGGGCAAGGCTAATGTGGACATCAGAAAACCGA
>JBLHZD010000141.1:0-9943 GCA_047631095.1 Alphaproteobacteria bacterium | reverse complement strand
TTTTGAAAACCACAACAGAACCGCCCGAGCCTTCCTTCTCTTGGCGTCAATTCGTCTGATGATGAGAAAGATTTGTTTAAACGCATGAACTTTCCGGACGGACTCTTAGAGAAGCCGAAGCGGCGGCGCGGAAGGCGCTGCAGGAAGCGCGCGAGGCGGACCAGGTCAAACAGGACTTTCTGGCCAATACCAGCCATGAACTTCGGACGCCCTTGAACGCCATCCTGGGGTTTTCCGAAGTTCTGAAGCTGGAAATCTTTGGACCCTTGAGCAATGCGCGATACCAAAGCTACGCCGATGATATTTATCGAAGCGCGGGACATTTGCTGGCGCTGATTGACGATATTCTGGATTTGTCTAAAATTGAAGCGGGTCAGTTTCATTTAACATTCGAGAATGTCGATTTGAGGGAAAATGCGCGCGTCGTAACGCATGAACTTAAGCAGCCCATGGCGGAAAAATCGCTGCGGTTTCGAAGTGATGTCGATGTTAACGCCGCCAAAATCTGGGCGGATGAAAAAGCGATCCATCAAATCCTGTCGAATCTATTGTCGAATGCGATGAAATTTACGCCAACGCATGGCGAAATCACGTTGACCGTCCATGAAGCGGATTCGAATCAGATTCAAATCGTCGTCTCCGATACGGGCGTTGGTATTCCGGAATCCGACTTTGAAGTTGTTCTGTCGCCCTTTGGCCAATCGGGTGATATGAAGGTTGCGCGCGAGGGCGGCACCGGGCTGGGATTGCCAATCGTGCGATCCCTGTCGGAGCTGCATGGGGGGACCTTGACGATTGAAAGCGAGGTCGGGATCGGAACAAAGGTTGTCGTCACTTTGCCGCAAAGACTTGCCTAGAGGTTTACGATCATCACGGCGCATGTTTTTGCGGGTGGGCGAAACAGCCCTCTTGTAAATGGCCCTTAAAAGTATATATTCCTAAATTAGGATATTCGTATCGGGCCGCTCAACCATGGATGCGCTCTGTGCGCGCCGTGCGCTCGGGCCAAAATGTATACGAATGCTATCGGATGTTAATGATTTGAGGCTTTTTTGGAGTCAACAGACAGGAACCCGGAAGCGCTTAAATCTCTTTAATGATCCGATCCGTGCAGAATTTCATCAGCCATGCCGGTTTCATACGCGACGCCTTCGGGCGACAGGGTGATGAAATTGGGAAAGAAGCCGCCGGTCAGGTTTTTGCGGGTCAAGGCGGCGAAGACGGCTTCGTTGCGCAACCCGGTCGCATCCTTGCCGTCGACCAGATAAGGGCCAAGATGGAAATGGTTTCCATGAGCGTTCGGCAGGCCTGAAATCGTGATGGATCCGGTGGCGTCGTCCTTGGTCGACAATTCCGGCAATTTCCCGATTTCCTGCAGCAGGGTCAGGGTCTTGAGTTGTAATTTGTTCAGTTTCAGCGGATTGCGTTTTGGCGGCATCTCGGTTCCAATCAGTGGGCTTCGCGTTTCGTGTCGTTCGCGTTTCAGCCGCCACAATTAGCGGCCATCGCCGATGGGTCAAGACATTCTGCGACTGCATGGGGCGGTTGCGGGTTATTGTGAGAGTACCGTGAGATCATGAGTGAAAAGAAAATAGCGCCCTACGGGTCCTGGACGTCGCCCATTACAGCCGATCAAATCGTCCAGGGCAGCGTTGGATTGGGGCAGGTCGTCGTTGATCGCGGGGATCTGTACTGGTCGGAATCGCGACCTTCTGAAAAAGGCCGGGTGACGATCATGTGGCGCGGCGCCGATGGCGAGATTGCTGAAGTGCTGCCGCCGGAATTCGGCGCGCGAAGCCGGGTGCATGAATATGGCGGCGGCTCCTATACCGTGTCTGGCGGCGTGGTGTATTTCGTGCGCGATTCAGACCAATGTGTGTGGCGTCGGGTGCCGGGATTAGATCCCGTGGCGCTGACGGCGGCGGGACCCGCGCGATACGCGGACCTGGTGGTTGATGGCGCGCGCGACCGGATCATCGCCGTGCGGGAGGATCACCGCGCCGGGCTGTCGGAGCCGGAGAACGATCTGGTGGCGATTGGCGCGGATGGGTCTGTTGTCACGCTCGCCCACGGCGATGATTTTTACGCGTCGCCGCGCTTGTCGCCCGACGGCGATCAACTGACATGGTTGTCCTGGTCGCATCCGAACATGCCGTGGGACGGAACCTGCTTGTGGCTCGCGACGCTGGACGAAAGCGGTGCGCCCCAAAACCCCCGCATCATCGCAGGCGGACCGATGGAATCGATATTTCAGCCGTCCTGGTCCGCTGACGGGACATTGTATTTTATATCCGACCGAAGCGGTTGGTGGAATTTGTATTGCTGGGAAAAAAATGGCGAACCGCGCGCATTGCGCCCGATGGAGGCGGAATTCGGGCTGCCGCAATGGGCGTTTGGCATGTCGTCCTATACGCACTTGCCGGGCGGGGATATTCTCGCGGCGTACGTTCAGCAGGGAACCCGCGCGCTTGGCCGTATAAATCCGAAAACCGGCGCCCTGCGCGCGGTGGATACAGCGTTTTGTGACTTTGATGGGCCAAAGGCGCTGGACGATTCGGATGGGTTTGTGGCGTTCCTTGGCGCCAGTCAAACCGGCGCCGCGCAACTGGTGATTCATGATTTGGCGACCGCCGACGAGCGGGTCATCCGCAATTCACTGGATTTCGCCCTCGACCCGGGAGATGTCTCGGTCGCCGAAGCGGTCAATTTTGAAAGTGAGGGCGGTGCGACGGCGCATGGGTTTTATTATCCACCGCAAAACAGCCGGTTTACGGGCGAGGGGCCGCCGCCGCTGATTGTTAAAAGTCACGGCGGGCCGACCGGGCGAACCGGCGATTCCTTCAGTCTTAAAATCCAGTACTGGACCTCGCGCGGATTTGCGGTGCTGGACGTTAATTATCGCGGCAGCACCGGGTTCGGGCGCGCCTATCGCCAGGCGCTGGACGGCGTGTGGGGCGTTGCGGATGTGGATGATTGTATGTTTGGCGCGCAATATCTGGTGGATCGCGGCCTTGCTGACCCCGCGCGGCTTATTATTACCGGCGGCAGCGCGGGTGGATATACAACGCTCTCCGCGTTGACCTTTCGTGACACATTCAAGGCGGGCGCCAGCCATTACGGCATTGGCGATTTGACTGCGTTGGCCAAGGACACCCATAAATTTGAAAGCCGCTATCTGGATCGGTTGGTGGGACCCTGGCCGGAAGCGGAGTCGCTCTACCGCGCGCGCTCGCCGATTGAACATGCCGAGGGTCTGGACTGCCCGGTAATTTTCTTTCAAGGATTGGACGACAAGGTGGTGCCGCCGAACCAGGCGGAAGAAATGGTCGCTGTCTTGCGCGAAAAGGGGATTCCCGTCGCCTATATCCCGTTTGAGGGCGAGGGACACGGCTTCCGCCAAGCGGCCAGTATCAAACGCGCGCTGGAAGCGGAATTGTCATTTTATGGTCGCGTCTTTGATTTTGCGCCCGCCGACAAGATTGACCCGGTCGAAATCTGGAACCTGTAGCGCGGGTTACTGTTTTTCGGCGCGCGCGACTTTGATCAGGTCGCGCATCTGCTCTTCGCTGATGGCGCCGGGGACGATTGTCTTGCCGATAATGAAGGCGGGCGTACCCGTAATGCCAAGCGAATGGCCAAGCTCCAGGGTCTCTTGAATGTAGGTGCCAATCGCAGGGTCTTTCATGTCATTGATCAGGCGCGCCATATCGAGGCCGGATTTTTCCGCAGCGGCCAGAATACGCTTGTTGCTCAGGCGCCCTTTGAGTTCCATGATTGCGATGTGGAATTCAAAATACTTGTCCTGCTTCTTCGCGGCCATGGCGGCTTCGGCGGCGAACCGGGAGGCTGGTCCCAGGATGGGATATTCCTTCCAGGCGAATTGGATTTTCTTGTCCGTCTTGAGGATATTCATGACGGTCGGAATTACCTTTTTGCAGTACGAGCACTGGTAGTCGAAGAATTCGACGACAATCAGGTCGCTCTTGTTCTTTGCGGCGCCGGAGGTTGGCGTCATGGGGTGGGAGTAGACCTGTTCGTCGAGCGCCGATAACGCGTCGAGTTTCCGTTTGTCCCGTTGGGCGTTTTCTTGTTGCTGCCAGCGTTCCATCGACTCAACGATGACTTCCGGATGGGCGAGTATGTATTGCTTGATGATCGATTCAATTTGGCCATGCTGCCCGTCGGAAAAGGACTGCGCCGCCGCGCCGCCGGTAACGAGCGACCCTGCCGTCAGAAGCAGCGCCGATAGCAGCCCGGACAGCAACAAAGTTCGGCCTCGTTTGGCCAGACGTTCAATTTGTAATGCGATCATTTTGCGGTTTCCAATTTGCGCCATCATGTCAGCGTCATCCATGCCATGTTCCATCGCGCTGGTAAACTGTTAGCGACACGGCGCGAGAATTTGTCACGGGGATTTGATGGGGTGAGGCTGCATACAGTCTCGACTATTTCTGGCCGCTGTTACTTCTTGCTACTGTCCTGGGCGGCATTGGTGATATCCTGCGCGCGGAACCAGCCGCCAGAGCCTCTGGGCAATAGCGTCAAGGCGCGTTCGGCGCGTACACGCGCTTCTGAATGCCGTCCGTTCAGCATCGCCTCCTCGGCCAGCGAAAGCATGACGTTACCTTGATCGCCGAGCCTCGCATGGGCGGTGGATAACAGACGCCAGACCTGCGCGGTATCTGGTTCATAACGGACGGCTTCCTGCAAATTTTTCAAGGCCTCGTCGTCTGCGTCCGGGTCGTTCAGCTCTAATAGAGATTGGGCCAGATTGGTGCGGATCAGCGCCGCCCATGGCAGGATACGAACCGCCTCCCGGTATGGCGCCACCGACGCGCGGACCCGCCCGGCGTCTTGGAGAACATCGCCTTTGAGTTCATGGAAAAAAGGGTCGTCAGGGGATTTTGTCAGCAGCGCGTTGATAATCTCCAATGCGGCGTCAATCTTGTGTTGGCGCTTATAAGCGATGGCGCGGGCGTATTGCGCGCCGATGCTTTCGTCGGTCGGCTCAAATTCGTTCAGGCTGCGCTCGGGCTCATTCAGGAAGCCCTTAAGCTTGCCGCGCATGCGGTCGTGCATGATTGTCAGCGCGCTCGGCGTCAGTTTGCGGGATAGCGGCGAGTGCGCCACGTGATTTTGCATGAATTTGATGCGATCGGTCGTCAAGGGATGCGACCGCGCATACGGGTCCTGGTTGGCGGTAATGAGAGATTCCTCTCTCGACAGCAACTCCAGGAACTCCATCAGCCCTTTTGAAGACACGCCGGCGGCGTCCATAAAGTTCACCGCCGCCTGGTCGGCGTTTTGCTCCATGGTTCGGGTGTAGTTTAAAATGGTTGCCTGTTGGATTTGCGCGCCGCCTGCGATGACGGCCTGCGCGGCGCCCGCCTGACCGGACGCCACGGCCGCCAGACCGCCAAGAACATAGGTCAGGATGGTTTGAATGCTTGCGTTGCTGAGATTGTCTTGGATCCGGGCGAGATGGCCGCCCGTGATATGGCCGGTTTCGTGCGCCAGTACGCCAATGACCTGGTTTGGTCCGGCGGCGCGCATCAACAAACCGGTATTAATGAAGATATTCTGTCCGCCGGTGACAAAAGCGTTGAGCGTGGGGTCATTGAGGAGAAAAATACGGACATCGGTGGCCTGCAACCCGGCGGCTTTGAAAATCGGCGCCGTGTAGACGCGTATCGTATTCTCGATCTCGGTATCGCGGATGAACGAGAATCCTCTTGCCGTCGCTGTGTCCAGCGGCGTAATCAGAACCCCGAAGCAAGCGGCGGTGCAAATCGCAGCATCTCTACACAGGGCGCGAATTACGGTGATGCATTTAAACAAGCTAAAACTCCTTTGGCGACCTGCTTCATTTGGGAGTATGCGCCGTTTTGGTCAAGTCACAATATCCTTAGCGCTTTGCAGTGCGTTATTTGGCTGCGCTGGAGAGTCCGGCGGCGGCGGCGTGACGGGAATCGTCGGTGGCTTTTTTCGCGATGACCCCGCGCCAAAACAAGCCTCGCAAACGGCGGCGCCCTCGGTGGTGAAAACCGTTGAGAAGGGCGACACGGTGTTTTTCGGCGTTGTAGTCGGTGACGAACCAAACGCGGTGTTGGCTGCGGAGAAGGTTCTTAAATTCGGTGGGACCGCCGTTGACGCGGCCACCGTATTAGGGTTGAGCCTCACGGTGACGATGCCCGGCGCCATCAGCCTTGGCGGCGGCGGCGTATGCCTGGTGCATGATGGCGGCAAGACGGAAGCGCTGGATTTTATTGCGCCTGCGCCTGCATCTCCCGCGCCGGGATCTAAAACGTCCCGCACTGATCGCCCAGCCGCCGTGCCCTCGTTGTTGCTGGGGTTTGCAGCGTTGCATGCGCGTTATGGATCCATTGATTTTCGCAGTCATCTTGGCAAGGCGGAGCAGATGGCGCGATTTGGACATGTGATGTCTCGGGCGTCCGCCAAAAGCCTCGCGCTTGCGGCGGGACCACTTTTTCAGGATCCGGCGGCGCGTCAGATTTTCACGCGACCTGATGGCAATCCATACGGTGAAGGCGACACGCTTGTTCAAGCTGACTTGGCGGATACATTTGCGCAAATCCGGATTCGCGGCGTAAACGATCTTAACAAGGGTCAATTGGCGCGACGGTTTGTTTTGGCGGCGCAAAAAGCAGGCGCGGGATTGAGCGAATCGGATTTGCGGTCCTTTGCGCCGCAATGGCGGAAGCCACTGGAGTTGTCTTATGGCGCGGAGATCCTGAAATTCACGCCGCCGCCAGCCGGCGCAGGGTTAACGGTGGAACGGATATTGGCCATGGCGGCCCTGGACGACCGCTACAAGCGTAGTAATGACGCGGATCGCCTGCACTTGCTGATTGAGGCGTCGAAGCGCGCCTTTGGCGCCCGCGACGACGCGATGTTTGATGGTGGCTCTGGCGCGTCGGACGCCGTACGTATGATGGCGGGATTTAACGCGGCTCGCGCGACGCCGACGCAGCGCCTCGCGCCGCTGCCGCGCGGGATTGCGGAAAACCCGGCCCAGACCACTTTCGTGGTCGTGGATCTGGTGGGCCAGGCCGTCGTGTGCTCGTTGACGAATTACAATTTGTTTGGCGTTGGGCGCGTGGCGCCGGGGTTCGGCGTTGTTTTGGCGGCGGCGCCGGGACGAGGGAACCGAAATGCATTATCGCTGGGTGCGATGATCGCGGTGACGCGAGATGATCAGGCGTTCCGGTTCGCCGGGGCGGCCTCTGGCGGCGGCGCCGCGGCGACTGCTTTGGCGCGCGTTGCGGCGGAGACCTTGTTCTCCGAGAAAACGCTGGAACGCGCAATCGCGCTGCCTCGTGTCCATCATGGCGGGATTCCCGACGCCGCGTTAGTTGAGGTATCTCTGCCAAAAGGGGTGTCCGGCAACCTTCGCGCAAAGGGACACCGTATTGAGACGGCGCCATCTTTGGGACGGGTTAACGCTGCGGAATGCCCCTTGGGCTTAAATGCGGGCAGTGAGGAAATTGCATGTTTCGTCGCCGCAGACCCGCGCGGAAATGGGTTGGCGAGCGAAGCTGAGCGCTAGCCGACCCGCTCATCTCTCCATTAATAGATCTTTCGAAAATCATTACGGCGTCGCCGCCGTGTCTAAAAAAAAGGAGTAACTCGGGTGTCTGTAAAGGTGTCGGATCGATCAGGTAATCTTCCCCCCTTTCATGTTATGGAGGTTATGCGCGCGGCGAATGCGCGCGAAGCGGCGGGCGACGCCGTGTATCACATGGAGGTGGGACAGCCAGACACCAGCGCGCCCGAAGGCGTCCTGGCCGCGGCGGAAATTGCATTGCGGTCGGATCGTCTGGGTTACACCGATGCGTTGGGCTTGCCCGAATTACGCCAAGGGATCGCAGGGCACTATAAGGAAAACTACGGACAAGACGTAGACCCAGGCCGCGTCATCGTGACGACCGGATCGTCTGGCGCGTTCGTACAGGCGTTTTTGGCTGCGTTTGATGTCGGCGACCGGGTCGCGCTGGCGTCCCCCGGCTATCCTTGTTACGGCACGATATTGTCAGCGCTAGGGATTGAAGCGGTTCTTCTGGAGACCGACCTTGAAAACGCCTTCCAGCCCACAACTGAGTTGTTGGACCGCGCACGGGCGGAGGGACCGCTTGACGGGTTGATAATCGCCAGCCCCGCCAATCCAACGGGCTCCATGTTGTCTGATGCGGCGCTCGCGGAATTGGCGGTTTATTGTAAAACCCACGGTATTCGTCTGATATCAGATGAAATTTACCATGGCGTGACCTACACCCAAAAGGCGTCAACGGCGCTAACCTTTAATGACGAAGCCGTCGTCATTAACAGTTTCTCGAAATATTTTTCGATGACGGGCTGGCGATTGGGATGGATGATTGCGCCAGAAGGATTGATGCAGGCGTGTGAGTGTTTGGGGCAGAACCTTTTCATATCTCCGCCAACGCTTTCCCAGGTTGCGGCGGTCGCAGCCTTTGATTGCAAAGAGGAGTTGGAGCGAAATGTTGCCCGGTACGCTCAAAATCGCGCCGTGCTGCTCGAGCAATTACCCGCAATCGGGTTTGACCGAATTGCGCCGGCTGATGGGGCCTTCTACCTGTACGCGGATGTTGCGGCGCTGACGAATGACAGCCAGGTCTTTTGCCAGCGTATGTTGGCGGAAACCGGAGTCGCCGCAACGCCTGGGGTCGATTTCGACAGTGCACGCGGGCATCGTTATCTACGGTTTTCCTTTGCGGGCGCGACGGAAACCATGGTGAATGCGGCGGACGCTCTAAAGCGATGGATCAAGTAAATCCAGCGTCCGCAACACCGCACCAATTAACGCGCCTGTCGCTTAGCCGAGTACTCGTTGCCACCATCCGCCGCGCTTGGACTTCGGTGGGCCTTCGGGTTCCACGGGCGCCTCGACAACTTCTGGCGCTGCTTTAGGCGCTGCATCCGGCGCCACGACTTCGCTTACTGTCGCCTCAACCTCGCTTACCGTCGCCTCAGCAGGAACTGCTTCGGATACTGTTTCCACAACAGGCGCTACAGTGGCTGCCGTGGCTGCAAGGGGCGCAGCTTCCGGAGATTCTGCGACGTTAGCGTTGGCGTCGCTTGAGGCTGGTTTGGGCTCTGCGGCCGGCGTTGGATCGGTTGCTTCCACCGTCGCAGCTTCAGTTACTGTAGCGGCTTTGGTCCGACGACGGCGCCGGGGTCGTTTTGGCGCTGCTGGTTCTTCGCTAATCTCGGTGGGGGCCTCTGCGGGGGCCTCTATGACGGCGTCCGTTGCTTCGGCCGTTTCCGACGCAGTTTCACTGGCGGCGCTAGAGTCTGCTTCCGCATTCACAGGCGCTTTGCGTGCGCGAGACCTTCGGCGTGGGCGCCGGACTTTCGGCGCCGCCTCTGGTTGCGCGCCCTCTTCGGCGTCGTTGCTTTCCGCCGTGGCGCTGGCGGCTGCGTCGCTGGACTCTGTTGCAACAACCGCGTCTGAAGTCTCCGGCGTGGCTTCGCTTGCCGCTTCAGGGCTCGCATTCGTCTCTGCTACGCCAGTGTCGCCTTCCGTCGGCGCATCGGTTGCCTCAGATGCAACGACTGCGTCCGTCGTGTTCGAGGCGTCCTGGGATGAACGTCCGCGACGACGTCCGCCACGGCGTCCCCGTCGGCTGCGTTTCTTTGGCGCATCCTCGGTGTCGCCAGCCGCCGGCTTGTTCTCACCGTCAGCGGATTCCGTCGCATTCTCCGACTCTGTATCACTGTTCTCGGTTTCGACGATATCGGTGGATTGCGCCTCTTGATCGTCACTTTGGCGGGGGCGGCGGCGGCGGGGGCGACGTTTTCGCGCCCCCTCTTCGTTTGAGGCGTTCTCTCTGTTTGCAGGCGCTTGCCTGGATTGCTCAACAGGAGCGGAATCACCTGGTTGACGTTCCCGTTCCAATCTGAAGTT
>JBLHZD010000140.1:0-9968 GCA_047631095.1 Alphaproteobacteria bacterium | reverse complement strand
GCGCAATCGCACATTTTGTGGTTGCAGGGAGCTGACGATCCCGGCGTGCACGGTTTCCTCCGCCCCTTCCATATAGGGTATGGCGGATAAATCGAGGTCGACATCCACACCGGACGCCCGGACCATTTCCACCAGATGACCCAGAAGCCCGAACCCGGTGACGTCAGTGCAGGCGTGGGTGTCATGGGCCAGCAAACACGCTGCGCCCTGGCGGTTGGACTGCACCATGTACTCCAATGCGGCGACAATCCAGCGACCCTTCGCCTTGTGTCGCATATCGGCGGCGAATAGCGTTCCCGTGCCAATTGGCTTGGTCAGGATGATAACGTCGCCGGGGGTCAATCCGCCCTTGCGCATGACCTGGTCGCGGTCGAAGAAGCCATTGATGGCGAAGCCGAGGGATAGCTCGGCGCCTTCGCTGGTGTGGCCGCCAACCAGCGCCGCGCCCGCGTCGTTCAAGACTTCCATCGCGCCGGACATCATTTGCGTCAACGTGTCCTCGACCTTGGGTTCCAGCCCGAAGGGCACCGTGGCGACGGCCAATGCGGTTTGCGGCTCCGCGCCCATGGCGTAAATGTCGCCCAGACTATGGTTGGCTGCAATTTTGCCGAACTGATACGGGTCGTCGATCATTGCGCGGAAGGAATCGACCGTATGGACCATGACCTTGCCCGGCGGGATCTCAACGACGGCGGCGTCGTCGGGTTCGTGCAGACCAATCAAAACATCGGCGCGCGGGACCGGCGTCAGCGTATTCAACGCCCGGGCCAGCACCGGCGCGCCGACCTTGGCGCCGCATCCGCACACCGCATCGCGATGGCGGAGATTTCCTTGATCACGTCGTTATCGGCCAATCCGCGTGGTAATTTGGTTTTTGTTTCTTCCGCCATATCGGGCAGATCGTTGAACTTCTTCATGAACCGCCGGTCGATCCAGTCTTTCCACATCCAGACCAACCGGCCTTTGATGGACCAGGATCCGCGAGACGCCACGGCGTATTTGTCGCCCGTGGAGATCAGTCCCAGAAATTCCTTTTGCGGTTTAAACGGCTTCGGCGTTTGGCCCAATGCGAGACGCCGGATGTTATCCGCCAGAGGCGGCCCCTGGCGAACCGCGAAAACGCCGGATTTGGGGCGGGGGTGATTGATGACGGAGGCGATGTCTCCGGCCGCGAATACATTGGGGTGGGACGTGGATTGCAACGTATCCGATACGGCGATGAAGCCCTGTTCATCCAGGTCCAGACCGGTCTGCGCCAACCAGGACGCCGCGCCCGCCGCCGTCACCCAAAGAATTTCGTCGGCCTCTGTTTCCGCGCCGTTTGCAGCGATCAGACGACCCTTTGAAACCTCCGTGACCGCGTGGCCGGTATGCAGGGTGACGCCGCGTTTCTCCAACACATCGCGGAACGTTGCGCGGACCTTGTCGCCATGCGTGGGCAAGATGTCCGGCGTGTCGGTGAACAGGTGATACTCGATATCTGGCCCGCGCATCCCCGCCTCGGCGCGCAGCCGTTTTAAGCGAAACTGAAGGGCGAGCAGGATCTCAACCCCACCCGCGCCGCCGCCCACCACGGCGACCCGCATGGGACCGTCCTGTGTTAGAGCGCGCGTTCGCAGCGCTTCCCATTTGGAAAGGAACTGACTGACCGGTTTAACCGGCGTTACGGAATCGCTTGCGCCGGGGACATTGTCGGTTTGTGGCGCGGAGCCGATATTGATGGATAACAACTCGTAGGGAATGTCCGGCCTGCCGTCGCAATGCACCTTGTTGTTCAGCAGGTCCAGTCCGGTGACGGCGTTGTGATAAAACCGTGCGCCCGCGAACCGCGCCAACGCGCCCAAATCGATATGCGCGTCGTCATAGTCATAATGGCCCGCGACATAGCCGGGCAACATTCCGGAATAGGGCGTGTGCACGTCACGGCAAATCAGGGTAAGCCGGATACCGGGAACAGGTTTCATGCCGAACCGCTTTAACACTGCGACATGACTATGTCCGCCGCCAACCAGAACGATATCTTTGACGACGGGCGTTTCAGAAGTATTCATGACTTTATTGATGCTCCATGCTGGTTTGGAGTCGAAGACGCGACCGGATACGTCTGGAGATAATGTCGATGCCGATATTCAACAAGGCCGTTACGAGGATTAGAAAAATAGCTCTGTCGAAACGAAGGTCGGCGAAGGCGCTGTCGACATAGAAGCCCAGCGTCGCAATCCCTAAAATACCGAGGATTGCGGTCTCCCGCATGATGACTTCCCACCGATAAAATAGCAGCGCGAGCAGATGTCGGTAGACGCGCGGCAAAATCTCATAACCGTACCGACGAAGTCCCTCGCTGGCGTCAATCCGCAGATTGATGGATTCCGTATAGCGCCCGACCAAATGCCCAATGATGCCCGCATTGTGCAAGGTCAGCGCGACGATCGCGGGCAGCATGGAGGGTCCCCAAAGCTGCAACAGGACATAGGCCAGAATATATTCAGGGGTCGAACGAACGACGACCAGAAAGGCGTGGCCCAGCGTGCGGGCCGGGCGTTTGAACAACAGTGGTGATATGAGCGGGAAAAACACAAGGGTCAACAGCCCTGCGCCGACCAGGGCGATCATGGTCAATTGCACGGTGGCGATGGCGCCGGGCAAGGCTTGATCGACCAGCATCGTTTGCAGCCATGCGCCCAGATTGGACCACATGTCGGCGCTGTCCGCCGCGCGCAATGGGTAGGGAACGATGTCATGGGTCAGGAAGCGCCAGATATTATCGGCGGAAAAGGACAATCCCCAGGGTAAAATGGCGGCGGCGCCGACCAGATAAAAGGGTAGGGCGGGGCGGCGCATCCAGACGCGCATACTGGCGATGATAAAATAAAACAGGATCAGCAGGGCCGATACTTCCGAGTAGAGGCCCTGACTGAAGGCGGATTCCAGATGAAAGCCCAGCGTCGGCAACCCGACGAATCCCAACACGGCGCTGGAGCGCAGGCCGCATTCCAACCGGTACATGGAGTAGGTTTTAAAATGAGCCCAGGCGTCGGGCAGACGGACAAACAAAAACGCCGACGCGCGGCTGGCGCCCGCCGGGATCGCCTGCAAGGGCGCGGGGTCGGCTTCCTCCAGAATTTCAGCGTAGACTTTGGCGATAATGCCCGCATAGGGAATCCCGATTGCGAGGATGCCAGTGAGCGGCGACAGGCCGAAGAGTTGCAGAAATATCAACGCCCAAAAGAGTTCATGCACCGAACGCACAAAGGCGCAGGCGGTGCGCACGACGACGTTAAAGAACAACAGCGATAAAATGAATCCGAAGATATTGCCAAAGGCGACGCCAAGGAGGGCGAAGGCCAGCGTATAGACGATGGCGCCGCCCAGATTATCCGTGGCGTAGAAATCTGGCGTCACCACGCCGATAAACAATCGTTTCAGCTCGATCCAGGGGTTAACGGTCGATATTTCCAGGTCGGCGAAGATCGAGGCCACCAGCGCAATGACGATGAAGGCGAGGGTTGTTCGCTTCAGCGGTGACATTGAAAGTAAGGATGTGGGGCGAGACGATTCCAAAAAACGACGCCTGCCTACTGAAGGTAGAGCGAATCGAGATCGCTGGGCGCCATGCCGTCGGTCGGTTCATCCAGAACGATTTCACCGCCCTTCAAGCCGATCAATCGGTCCGCGAATTCCAGCGCTAATGCGCGGTCATGCATAGCCAGAATGCAGGTCTTTTTCCGTTCCCCCAATATATTCAGGATCCGTTGCGCCTGATGTTCATCGACATTGGAGACCGGCTCGTCGCCAAGCACGATATCGCCGGAATGAAACAGCGCGCGGCCGATAGCGGTGCGTTGTTGCTGGCCGCCGGATAACTCCCCAACGGTGGCGAAGAGTTTATCGTCCAGTCGAAGCCCATCGAGAACGCTGCGAACGGCGGCGACATCCACGGGCGCGGGTCGTAACAGGTTTCGAAAATTTCGCCACAGGGAGTGTTTGTGCAATTGTCCCATATAGACATTGTGGAAAACGGTCAGCGACTGGACCAATCCGAATTCCTGGGGAATCAGCGACGCGCGGTCGCGGCATTGTTCGTATAACAGGCGAAGCAGCGTGGATTTACCCACGCCGCTTTCCCCAACCAGGGCAATGCGTTCACCATCCGCCACGCGTAATGTGACGCCGGACAGCACCGTTTTTCCCCGGTATCCTGCATTTTCGTTTCTAAGGTCGAAAACAGTCGTCAATCGATAAGGCCAATTGATTTTGCGACGTCCTCGATGGGTTTGTAATCGGCGTTTTTCGCCGGGATAAACCCGCTGCGTGGAAAGGCGGCGAGAAGGTCCTTGTCGTTCATGGACAGCAAACTCTTGCGGACTTTATCGGTGAAGCCGGCGCCAAACGCTTTGTCGGCGTCGCCGCGGATCGACCACTGGTAATCGGGGTAAGGCGGCGTCCGCCAGACGATGTTTACCTTCGATACGTCGATTTTGCCTTCTTTCAATTCCCGTTGCCAGACCTTGAAGTTAACCGCGCCGACTTTATAGCTACCGGACTGAACCAGGGCGATGGTGCGCGAATGATCGCCGCTGAACCCGACGCGGTCGAAGATGGATTTCGGCGAATCCCCGAAATTTTTGCGGATATGATATTCAGGCATCAGGCGACCGGAGGTCGATCCCTTGGAGCCAAAAGTGAAGGTTGCGCCCTTGATGGCTTTCGGGAACGTTTTTTGCTCTTTCAGGCCCAGACTGGCGTTCGCAATGAAATAAGTCTCAAACGCAACGTCTTCCGCGCCTTGAGCGATGGCGACGGAGCCTGGCACCAGCGCACGCGCGCGAACGCCGGAAAGACCGCCGAACCAGGCCAACTGCACCTGATTGTTGCGAAACGCCGTCACGGCGGCGGCGTAGGATTTCACCGGGATATATTTTGCCTCGACGCCCAGTGTTTTTGAAAGATACGTCGCAACTTTTTCAAACCGCGCGCGCAGATTGCTTTCTTCCTGATCGGGAATTGCGGTGAAGACGAATGGTTCCGCCATCACCGTGGCGCTGAACAATCCCGCTGTTACGGTAGCGGAAAGGATAAGGGAACGCTTTAACCAAGTCATTTTTCTCTCCTGAGTATGGGGGTAAAATTAAAGTTTAATCCTGTTTGTCCGGATAGGGGCGCGCCATGCCGGGGCGCACGGGTATCCGAAATGTATTCAAGGTCATTGAAGTTAACGAATAGGACCCGATTAACGCGATGAGTTCAACCATGCCAGCCTCGCCCAGGACATCCAGCGTGGCGGCGTAGGTTTCATCGTCAACATCGCGTTTGTTCAAAATTGTGTGCGTGAATCCGTATATTGCGGCTTCGTCGGCGCGTTCGAATGTTGGCGTTTTATTGTGTCGAATCGCTTCAATCGCCGCCTCGTTGATCCCATTCGCCAACGCGGCGGGCGCGTGGGAGGCGAAGACGACTTCAGCCGACCAGAAGCGACCGGTAATGATTGTGGCCAATTCAACAAGACGCTTTTCCAGCAATCCGTCATGACGCAAGTAACTGGTGACGTCGGACATCTTCGACGCGAAGTTCGGGCTGCGTTGATAGGCGTGAAACGGGCCGCTCAACGGCGTTCCCGATGGGAGGCTCTTGAAGTTCTCCCGGCTCATGATCTTGTCGTAATAGGCGCGTTGCGCGCTATCGGTCATGTCTTCAGGGTGAATCGGCTTTAGTCGGGACATTGCATTAACCTTAAAAGCTGAGACCAGAGGGCGCTGCTGTGATGGTATGAAAATAATTTAAGATTCGGATAATTCAACACCCGATTTCCAGCGATGCAAGCCGTCAGGGGCGAATCCCGAGAGAGGCCCTGTATAATCCAGAGAGGGGCCCGGCATAATCCAGAACGGGCCTTTTAATATAGGACTGGCTCCCGTCGGCGCCATCCCCTTAAAATGTGTCGAAATTAAACACAGGCGTTTACCGGAAACCTGTCCGGAAATCTGTATTGCGCCTTGAGAGAAGGATGAGGATTTGGCCGAAGATTCCGTAGATCAACGTGACGACCGGCCTTTGTATTTGCGCGGTGCGGTACAGCTTGAAAATGGTCTGGTCGCAGGGGCGGCGGCGCCGGAAAACGAGGAGATTTCGACGTTCAAGGGGCTGCCCTTCGCCAAACCGCCAGTCGGGGAGCGACGATGGCGCGCGCCGGAGCCGCCGGAATCCTGGGACGGCGTACGCGATGCGACAAAATTTGCGCCCTCCTGCCCACAGGATTCGGGCGGCGATATCGCGATGTTTGGATTGCCGGACGATGCGCCGAAATCCGAGGATTGCCTGTACCTTGATGTCTGGACGGGTGCGCAAACAGGGGCGGAACGTCGCCCTGTCATGGTCTGGTTTTGCGGCGGTGGGTTCTATATCGGCGCGTCCAGCCAACCGATGTATAACGGCGTGTGTCTGGCCGAATCCGGCGCCGTCGTTGTTTTGGTGAATTATCGCGTCAATGTGCTGGGCGGGTTCGCGCATCCGGCGTTGAGCGCCGAATCAGGGCATGGCGCGTCTGGTAATTACGCCTTGATGGATCAGTCCGCGTCGTTGCGGTGGGTGCGGGACAATATCGCGGCGTTCGGCGGTGACCCCGACAATGTTACGATCTTTGGTGAATCCGCGGGCAGCCGAAGCGTCGCGCTGCATTTGATATCGCCGTTGTCGCGCGGGCTATTTCATCGCGGGATCTGCCAAAGCGGTGGCTTGCGGAACGTTAACGGCTCGCTGGCCACGCGTGAAGATATGGGGCTGGAGATCGCCGCCAAATTGGGATGCGATAAGGCCGCCGATCCGTTGGCGGCGCTGCGGGCGCAATCCTGGGAATCGCTGGCGGGCGCGCTCGACTTCGACAGCAATCCCTTCGTCGACGGTTGGGTCGTGCCGGACGATCCGCAATCCCTATATGAAGCGGGCGACGTTGCGGCGGCGCAGATGATTGTCGGCGTCAATGGCAATGAAGGGGGCCTGTTTACGCGCAACTATGCGGAGTCCTTCGCCAGCGTGGAAAAAATTAACGCGGTTTGGGCGCATGCCCATGGCGACAAGGCCGAGGCCGTCGCGGCGCTTTATCCGGCGGACGGCGATGGGGCGGCTTTCGACGCCATGACGGCCTATGAAGGCGATATTCGCTATGCGGCGCCGGCGCGAAACCTTGCGCGGCTGCTCGTGGATGCGGGCGTTCCGGTTTATTTCTATCATTTCACCCATACGCCGCCCTGGCGGGTGGGTCGGGCGCTGGGCGCGCATCATGGCGCGGAACTCGCCTATATATTTGGCGGCGGGGTACGCTGCGGGCAATTCAAATACGACGGCTATAAAGCGCAATCCGACCGGACGCTATCTTTGGCCATGCGCGCCTATTGGGCAAATTTTGCGGCGACGGGGGATCCGAATCAGGCGGGTTCGCCTCACTGGCCGTGCTATGATCGACAAGGTGGGGCCTATATAGATTTTGGCGAAGAACCGACCGTTCGTGACGGGTTTGGCGTCGCCGCCCTGGATAAATTGGAGGCCGTGTTGGCATGAGTGACGAAATCAATGTGACGATACCTGATGTAGCGGAAGACGCAGTGCCGGAAGACGCTGTGACAGAAGACGCTGGGGATGGCGCTAAAAAACCGTCGTTGGAAATAACGACATCGCGCCAATTCGGCGCCTGGATGGCGGAACAGGGGCTGAGCGTTGGCCTGACCACCTATCAGGCGGGAAAGATATTTCTTGTTGGGCTGAAACCTGATGGCGGGTTGTCGCTGGAGGAGCGGACCCTCAACCGGTGCATGGGCATGACAGTGCAGGATCAAAGTATGTGGGTCAGCACGCTGTACCAGATCTGGCGTTATGAGAACATTGTTCCCAAAGGGGAGGTTCATGGTGATTATGATCGGATTTATGTGCCGAAAACATCCTTTGTGACCGGGGATTGCGATATTCACGACATGGCCGTTGACGCTGACGGCCGGCTTATTTTCGTCAATACGCTGTTTAGCTGTCTGGCGACGACCAGCGAAACTCACAGCTTTCAACCGATCTGGCGCCCAGACTTTATCTCGCAACTGGCGGCGGAGGACCGTTGTCATATGAACGGGTTGGCGATGGTCGACGGTCATCCCGGATTCGTCACAATGGTTTCTCGCTCCGACGTTGCGGATGGGTGGCGTGATCGGCGCACCGACGGCGGCAGCGTCGTTTCCGTGCCCAACGGCGACATTGTGGCGACCGGATTGTCGATGCCGCATTCACCGCGTTATCACGACGGCAAATTGTGGTTGCTGAATTCCGGAACCGGTTATTTCGGTTATATCGATATGGATACGGGAAAGTTCGAGAAAGTGGCGTTTTGCGCCGGTTATTTGCGCGGTTTGGCCTTCCACGGCGATTTCGCCATTGTGGGGCTATCCAAGCCGCGCGGGAATCGAACCTTCAGCGGATTGCCGTTGGATGGTGAACTGGCGAAACGCGACGCGGACCCGCGCTGCGGCATTCAAGTGATCGATCTGCGCAGCGGTAGCATCGTGCATTGGCTTCGTATCGAAGGCGTTATTGAAGAGCTTTACGATGTAGTCGCCTTGCCCGGGGTTCAGCGGCCGACCTCGGTCGGTTTCGTCACCGATGAAATTCGCCGCGTCATCAGCATCGCCCCGGAAGCCGCGCCTGGATAAATTCCCGAACGTGTTTACGTCGCCTGCTAACCCCGAACCTGTTTGGTTCGCTTGCCAACGGAGACCATCATGACCGACCGTTACGCCCAGTTTACGAAATTTGAATTCGACCGGCCCGCTGATCGCGTGTTGCGGATTACGTTCAATAATCCCAAGACCTATAACTCTCTGGATACGACCGGACACCGCCAATTCACCTATTTATGGCGGGAAATCGACGACGACCCCGATATCAGCGCCGTGATTTTAACCGGCAAGGGGAAGGCGTTTTCGTCGGGCGGCGATTTCGGCATGATCGAAGACAATATGAACGACGAAAACGCCCGCCTTCGCGCGTGGAAGGAAGCGCGCGACCTTGTTTACAACATTATCAATTGCAACAAGCCCATCATTTCCGCGCTGAACGGCGTCGCGGTCGGGGCGGGTCTGGTTGCGGGGTTGTTGGCCGATATTTCAATCGCAGGGAAATCCGCGAAAATCGTGGATGGTCATACCCGTCTGGGCGTTGCGGCGGGCGATTGCGCCGTCATCAACTGGCCACTGCTCTGCGGCATGGCGAAAGCGAAATACCTGTTGATGCTCTGCGAGCCGGTGAATGGCGAAGACGCGGAAAAATACGGTCTGGTGTCGCTTTGTGTGGAAGATGACGAGTTGCAGGACAAGGCGCTGGAAATCGCCAACAGGTTGGTTGCGGGGCCGCCCAACGCGATCCGCTGGACCAAATATGCGCTCAATAATTGGTATCGCATGATGGGCCCGTCCTTCGACGCTTCCACGGCGCTGGAAATGTTGGGCTTCGCTGGGTCAGAGGTGAGAGAAGGCCTGGCGGCGCATCTTGAAAAGCGCGATCCGGTATTCGATCCCAAATCACCGGTATAAACGAATACTCTTTGCCGGAATGATTGCGGCGGCGGATCGTTAGCGCCATAATCAACGGGTCGTCTCCAGTATTATGTGCGCTGGATGGCGACCCGGGGTCGACATTCGTCGATCCGCCGAAATTCCATACAAATAGCCAGGTGAGGGTTCGCCATGTCCGACACAGTCGAGTCGCCGTTTGAGAAATACGCCATTGGTCAATCCGTGGCGCGGTCCGAAGATCCCCGGCTCCTGCGCGGGGACGGGCTCTATTCCGATGATTTTCGGCTGGATGGACAGGCTTACGGTTATGTTTTCCGCTCGCCTTTCGCCCATGGCGTGATCCAGACATTGAATGTTGAGGACGCCAAGGCGGCGCCGGGCGTGCTGGCGGTTTTGACCGCAGCGGATATGGCGGCCGCC
>JBLHZD010000139.1:0-9992 GCA_047631095.1 Alphaproteobacteria bacterium | reverse complement strand
CATGGCTTCATAAGCCCGCGCGTCCTTATCAAAGCCGGCGGCGACGCCAATTGGATTGGGGAAATCCAGCCCCCAATACCGACATTTTAGAATGGCGGCGTCAGGACGACGGTCCACCGGACCCCATCCACGCGACAGGGCCCAGATCGTCAAATTATGCGCTGTCTCAGGGTCGAGACGGCGCAGAAACGGCATAGCGAGAGCATGTAACATCATAGGAAATGTGTAACAGGCGCGATAAAGTTTCGCCATAGCGCGACCATGGCGCCCCCGACGCACACAGACAATTTACGAGGTTAGTTTGCGCTGATGCGCTTCATCAGAGCGGCGAATATACCCGTCGGCGGCGCAGCAACTGCGGCCGCCTTATCCTGACTTCGCTTGTACACATAAATACCCAACACCGATAACCCAACGCTCCAGATAGTCCCAAGGCTGGCCATGGCGGCGATCACCGCGCCCGCATCCGCCGGGCGGGCGACGATGACAAACGCGATGGCGAGCATCTGCGCCGCCCAACTGATCGCCATAATATACCCAAATGTGGGCCGCATGCGCCGGACATACGCATCCTCCGCCATTGCTTCGGTTCGGATTGTTCTGTTGATCTCGGTTAGAACGCCAACGTCGCGCGCAAGCGTCAGTTCCTCCATACGCTCCACATGCCGGTTCGCTTCCGCCACCTGACTGGCCGAAATTTTACCGCCGTCAATTTCTGCATCGACAGCGCTGAGTGCGGACGCCGCCGCCGCCGCAACCGGGTGATCGATATTCGACAAGGCGCCGCCCACCGCACGCGCCAGCAGCGGCAATCCAATTTGCGCCAATAACGCCGGAATCATGGGCTCACGCCTCCAGTTTATAAAACAAGCGCACGCCGACCCAGGCGCAAGGCATACGGCCGCGCGACCAGGCGGGACAAACGCTTTCAAAGTGATAATGGGTCGCGCCATTCGTCAGATCATCCAGAACGCCCATAACGGCGCGACGGGCGATTCGCGCGCAACACGCCTTATTACGCTCATCAATCGGCGCCAGGTTCTCGAAACCGTGCACTGGCGCCAGCGACCTTTGCGGCGTCAGCGGCGCGATGGCGCGACACGCCTCAAAAACCGCCTTGTCGAGATTGGGCGTAGCGGAATCCCGCGCCCGACGCATGACCACAACAGCGATGGCCTCGCGCTCCCGTACGCTCGAGTCGCGCGCGGTTCGCCAAATCATATCCGCCAATACGGTCTGAGCGTCTTTCGGGGTATTCAGGTCTCGTGTTGAACGAAGCATCGTCATGAATGGTCCTCCTGATGTTGAGATCGTCGATCCAGTTTTGTTTCGATGCGCACCAGATGGCGGGTCAAGCGTCGTTCAACATCCTTCAGGAGCTGAATCGAGGCATAACCCTTTGCGACATCAAGTTTGTAAGCGGCGACATCGTCGCGCAGGCGTCCCAGCCCGCCTTCCAGGCCGCGACGCTGTTCACTCAAGGCGATTTCGCCATCGCGCCGAGTGCGCCAAACCAGCCAGAACATGGCCCCTAACACCGGGAGTTCGATCATCGCCAACCATCGAAACAAACTGGCCGCCATCGTTGCTTCCATACCGTATTCTCCAAATGAAAACGCCGTGGGACGGGCTGTCCTCACGGCGTGATTTCGATCTATTCTCGTGTCTCAAAGTAAGGGCGCTTCGCCCTTTTTCGCTTATATCTCAAAGGCGGTTTCAGCCTTGAAATTTCCACCACCAGGGCGCCAATCGCGGGTTACGGCGCGGGGGCTCTGCGGCAACCGCACCGGTTCCGACAGCAGGCATCCACTCACCGCATCCAACCCGTCATCGGGTCCGGAATAACCGCCGCCAGGGCGCCATTCCCGCATTTCCTGCACAAACGACGTTTCCCAAACCGGCCGCCGCGCGCGCAGAGCGCCCGCCGCCAACACGGCATCGAACCCGTCCATGATCCGTATATCCTTTGGCTGTCGACTGGATATTTCGACCACCGCGCATCCGACGCCCTTCAGGCTCAGTTCCCGCCGAAGGAGACCGGGCAGAAACCGTCCAACGCCATTGACTTCGATACTGACCGACGGCGCAAAATTTTCCCGCAAGAACGACGCAACCTGTCGGCATTGCTGCGTAGCCTCATCTACAGTTGAGTGTGGGTCCACCTGCAGATACCGAATATCATGCAGCCAGTACCCGCCATTCCGATCCGTAGACACGATTGCAATGACGCTGCCGTCTCCTGCTGTCGAAGCCCCAAAGGATGGGTCCCACCAGCAAGACGCGGAGGCAAGTTCAACGCCGCCCAGCGACAGCACAACCGATCGGTTGCGCTCCGCATAATCCAAGGCATCGTCATAGGAGCGCATCAGATCCGGATCGAGCCGCCCCGCGCTGACATTGACGGGTTGCAGCATCATCTGACCTGAAAATTTGTTCGGACCGTGACGCCGTTTTAATGCAGCGATATCCGCTTCCGAAAACCGGTCAGGCCAGCGGCTGCGACCCTGTGCGGTCAGTATCGGAATTTCCAACCGATGAAACCCATCCATAAACGGTGTTTCCTCACCAGTTTCAGGATGCGCCGCCTGAGCGTAAATTGTGTAATAGCTATGCGGCGTCCCCGCGAACACCTGCAACCCGCCAGGCGTCAACACATAGTCGATCTCGGACAGGCGAGATCGCAAGCCGGCGCGTTTTGGCGATGTATCGCTTGTGTTGGGCACCTCAACATCGTCGCACACAACCATATCCGCCCGGCTTCCCGTAATATTGCCGCTGACGCCACGCGCCAAGACTGAAGGATCGCGCAGGATGGACGGGCGGTTCACCGTGAATTGGTCCGACGCCCATTGATCGAGCCGCGCGGGTTTCATGTCCAACGTTAGGGGATGACGCTCGATAATCCGTTTGACGTTTCGGACCATTTTGCACGCCAGTTCAAATTCCGCCGCCAGCACCAGAATTCTCAAATCCGGATTGCGCAACAACATCCAGGCGCAAAACAACCCAAGCACGGTCGATTTTCCAGCGGCGCGAAACGCCATCAGCAACAATTTTGTGTTCATCGCATCCCGTTGCGCCCCCAGCCATCGAGCGATATCCAGATGCAGCTCCGGCGTTTTCTGGCCCTGCGTCTGATTCCACATCCACATGAATTTTGGAAACTCGGTTCGGGCCGCAACGGATCGGGCGGCAATGGTTGGAGCCGCAATGATTGGGACAGCGATGGTTAGCGCAGCGGTGGATTGGGCGTTCACGGAATTTCATCCTCTTCGTCCTGGTTCTCCCCACAATCCCGCGCCTCGTTGCCGGGCGCGACCGCCGCCCTTGCCGCCGCCAACAGAGATTCGCCATCGTCGCGAACCGGTTGTTCGACCCCGGGCTCTGGCGCTTCCGCCCAACGGGCGAGTTTGGTCAGGGCGTCGATATGGGCGAGCGCCGCCTTCGCGCCCGTTTGATAGGCGGAAAACAATTTTGGATCGCCCGGCGGTGGCTCGGCGATATAGCGTCGATACGCTGTAAAGGCGTCATCAATGCGCCCCGGCAGCTCCCGCGCGCATTGCGCACGGATACCCGCCAGATCAGTATGCTTCTGGTTCACAACAATTTTCCAATTTTTCGGAGATAGACGGGTCGCGCTTAATCCACCGGGTCACGCCGAGGAAATTTCGTACAACGTTACATCCCCATCCGCGATATCGCCCGTTTCAAAAAATAGCTGAAACCCGTTGATCGCAGAGGCGGCGAACCGCACACCAGCCCCATTCCACACGCCCACAGCGCCGTTGGCCATGATGCCCAGCGTCTGAAAGTTGATACATTGAAAGTGAGTTTCCGATACGGCTTCCAAACAAGCGCTTACCTGAATTCTTTCACCAGCGGCGTTTCCAACGGCCAGGCCACCAGAGACGCTTCCCGCCGCAATAATTTTGCTGTCGCCCGTGGAGACTTTCCCGTTTCCGGTTCCCGTCACAAGGCCGTTGAGAGAGTATTTATAATCACCGCCCCCATTGTCAAAGCTTGCACCACCGTCCGCGCTTGTCCGCACCCACAATTCAACATCGTCTGTCACAGGCTTTAACCACCCCCTGATTTCCAGGCTTCGATAAGCGCCAGAAAACCCGGCCGTGAAATCAAAAGACGCCAGCCCACCGGTTCTTCGCTGCAACGGAACCACATTTCCCGCCCCCCAGGAGGGCGCGGCGGCGCCGTTGCATTTCAGAACCTGCCCCACCGCGCCCGTCGGTAACCGGACATAATCGGCCCCATCAAAATATAAAATGTCGCCTTGCGCGTCTGCGCCCATGGCGATTTTTGTCCCGTCCACAGCACCGTCACTCAGCATTCGGGATGGAATTTCCGTCAACGCCATTACTAAAATCTCCTATTCGCCTGTTTTAGGATGTTTCGCTTTTGTCGCGAGAATAGATCCGAGAATATCGTCCGCCTCCTGGATCAGGTTTTCACCGTTCAGTCGCATCCGATTGAATTGCTTCCAGATCACGTCGAGCTGGTCCCCGAAACCGGGGTACGCCCGGCGACGTTTTTCCCTGTAATCGATCCCGGGCGCCACGAAGGGATCCGGCGTATTACCCTCGGCGATCCATTTCCCCGCCAATCGGAAATGCGCATTCGCTTCATTGGACGGAACGTGAAAAATACCATTAATGACGAAGCCGCCATTTTCGCTACGCGTAACTGACTGTATGTCCTCAATTTCCATTGTTATAGCTCCGCATCGAAGTTCAACGCAGCCACGCCGACTGAGTTATCCAGAAGAAGTGTCGTATTGCCAGCGACCAGAGTTGTGGGACGTTGTCCGGTCAGGCGCGCGCTATCTTCGGTAGCGAGAGACAGGGCGATGCTTGTACACGCCGCGCCATTTGCGTTTGCGTCCGTCATCATGAAATCGGACACAGCCGATATGGAGAAGGTCGGCGCCGCACGCATCGTGGTCGGAAACGGCATTTGGAACCATGCCGTGGTGGATGCATAGACCTGTCCGATGCAGAACGACCGCTGGCTTTTTAAATTTGGCCGATAGAAATACCGCTGGCACAACGCCAGTTCGACAGCGTGTGGTCTACGTTCAAATGGCGTTGAGACTGACCCGGTTTCGATTTGAACATCGGTGATTTCAAACCAGTCATCAACGCCCGCAATCCCCACCGTCTGGTGCCAAACCTGAAGGCCAAGCTGCGTGACGCCCACAGGCAAGATATAGGTTGCGCTATACACCACATCCGCTGTCGTCAGTGTAAAACTCGTCTCTTGATGCGTCCCTGAAGTGGCGAAGCCGCCCATCGCGACAAGCGCCTCATCAACCCCCTGACCTTGACGCATAAAGACACGAAGCGAATTTCCCGCCGCCGAATAGCCAGCGCCGCGTCTGGCTTTGAAAGAGACCGTCACGTCCTTGCCAGCGAGAGACGCGCAATCGGATGTTTCAATATTCGTCGATACAGCCAGTAGCGCCGCCGTCGATTCCCCCGCCGTTCTTTGCATGCGAAGGCGGTATTTTCCGGGCGACCCTTCCTGGCTGATTGTTCCCGCAATGGCGGCGTTGGCGTACCCCTGCCACCGATCCAGTTGGAAAACGCCCCCTGCCGCGCCGATGGCGAAGGATGCCCCCCTTTGCGAAATTTCAAACGCGCCGTTCCGGATAATATTTCTGAACCCGGCCAGTCGCCCGCCGTTCAGGCTGTCGAGGGATACGCTATCCATCAACCCGCCGCTCACCATGTCGCCGCTCAAAGCGTCATCGCCGATTTCCGCCACGTCTGAGATTAAGCCCATGAACCCGATCATGACGACTTCGATCGCCGCGCCATCCGGCGGCGCGGCAGAGAACGTCAACGCGGTTCCGGCGATGGCGTAGCCCGCAATGTGTTGCTTCACGCCATCGATGGACAGGATCACCGATGTGTTATTGTTCATCGTTCGGCTCAAGGTGAACGTCGTGGTGGCGCCATCCCCCGCAAAATTATCCACTGGCACGGACTGATTCAAAGCAACCGCGGCGTCCGCGCTGGCTGACGCACTGGTGGCGGAAAGTTCGCCTGACGCCGCCGATTCAAACGGATCCGTCAAGGTGATCGGCAACCCAACTTCATCGAAACCGAGCACTTTACCCGCGCGATCCGCCGCAATCGGCAAAATCAGCGAATCGTCCGCATCATAAGCATGTTTGTGTAACCCATCTTCAACAATCATTTCCGCCTGTTGAAGAAGCATCGCCATTCGGTCGAGTTCTTCATTAATGACAGAAGCGCGAAAATCACCGGATTCCTGAAAATCCGTTTCCCGTGAAAACGGCATATCGCGATACAAGGTCACTCGTGTTCCCGAGACCGGGGCTGTATCAAACTCAACGTCGCCGCCTTCACTCAGCCCGACGCCGGTCACACTATAGGATCCCGGCGCATCGCCATCATCGAAGACAACCTGGAGGTCCGTCGCCTCCAGTATCGGGAAATCATATGGAAAATCCGTTTGCACGCCGTCCGCCGCATATTGGCTGCGCGGCCGAACATCGCCGATAACTAATTCCGCCATAAGGCGCTCCTTTTTGAAATACTGGTTTGCTCTTTCATCCGCCGCCCCTTAGCCAAACTGGCTTGCGATGGAGCGCAGGCTGTTGAATTGCTTTCGACGAAGCTCCAGCAGATTCCGCCGACGCTGATTGGCGCTGTTCTGGCTGAGGCTTAAACTTTGCAAATCACTTGATCGATTAACGTCGCCAATGTCGCGCGACGCATTTTTGGACAATCCGCGCAACACCGCGCCTGCGGAGCCGTCTGTCGCCGAAACGCCAAGCGCACCAAACCGGGCCCGTTGCGACGCCTGATCCACGCGAAGTTTCTCCGTTCGGTCTCGGGTTTCAATATTTTGCGCCAGCGTCAACTGCTGTTGGTCCAGGGCTTGTTGCTGCGACACCGCCTTATTTTGTTGTTTGGCTGACTTAGCCTCCATCACAGCGCTGATCACCGCGCCGGCGATAACAGTTTCAAAACCACCCATCCTAATGTCTCCTTTGATTGCGTTAAGTTCACGATCCACCGATTTTTATTTCCGTCAGAACCGACAAAATGGTGCAGGGCGCCGGGGTGTCCTGGTTGACCCGCCACAGCGGATCCACCCCGCCATTTCGCCAGCCAAGCGCGCGAACCGACTTGTCGCCCGTGAAGGGTTGAATTGGTGAATCCAGAACGCCCTCGACGCCCAACGTCTTGAACGGCACCTCGCGAAACCCAACGCCTGTATCCACGCGAAGCGCTGCGGAATCCTCCAGTCGAAACGTCGCGCGTATCAATCGAACCGGGGCCCCTTGGATCCTGTTCGCATCCAGGCCAACGATGGGCGGCAACGGTTCAATTTCATGGGCGAAGGGTAAGCCTGCCTCAACCATGTTCGCGGGTTGCGCCAAGGTAATCGCACCCGCGGAAACCATCTTCAGGCCACTATCCACGCCATCTGCGACGACCCGAACATTGAACCCCTCCAGATGGCCCAACCCGGACCAGCTTATTGTTTCCGACACAGACGACCCGACGAGTGCGGAATCGGTCTGCACCGCCTCGTCCATCACCTCAACGAACACGCCATTAGCGCGCTCGACCAAGATGTAGACCTTTCCGGCCACCACAGCGACAGCCAACACCGCACCATCGGTGGACTGCAGCGTCCAGGCGGTCACTTGCTCGGCGCGAAAAATGGTGACGGTGGCGACGCTCCCATCGGCCATGACGATATGAAGAAGCCGTCCGCTAGGGTCGAAATCCTGATCCACCGGCGCATTGATCAGATGGCGCGCCAAAATCGCCAAATCGTTCGACTGATACGCCTGCACGGAATCGGTAAACAGAAATTCCCGCAGGCCCGATCCTTCCCGAGCCAAAAACAACGTTGCGCCATCCACATCCCGGGGCGGTATCGCACGGTCAATGGCCGATCCTTCCCGCGTTTGTCGGGTGAGTTGAATGTTGACCGGCGTCAGCGGTTCGCCCGTCACCATCCACTCTGCGCCGGACGTGAAGATCTGCAGATGCCGACCGGAAAACACCGCTCGGATGGCGTTGACCTGACCCGACAGGATGGCGAACTCAATCGCTTCGTCATCCGCGCCAGTCCCCAGATCAAAGTTGAATAAGTCTGCTGATTTCGACAACCAAAGCCGGTTGGGCAGATCCCGACTGCCGCCAATCACCAAACGGTCCTGGTGAAAAGTCACTGAAACCGGTTGTCCGCGAACGTTTGAGAACGCCTGTTCGGTCCAATCCGTAGAAGGACTGGTGGTCGTCAGGGTCACTTTCACATCCGCGCTGGCCGATAGCGGCGACGCCACAGCGGTGATTTCAACGTCCTTCCCCACCAACCGCATCCGCGCGCCGACATGCCCCGCCTCAAACAAATCCGACGAGGCGGTCAAGGTCACCGCCCCCGATGTCGCGGATGCCTGCAGGGTCACGTCATCGTCGGCGAATTTGTAATGCGGCTGATTTATGGCGCCCGAGGCCTCGAAAAACCGCCAGGGCGAGACTGTCCACGAGATATGCGATGTGCGGGTGATTTGCTGTGGCGGAACCTCCGGGTGACAAATCAACAATGTGTCCGCGCTTTGCGTCCAGACGATTTGCGCCAATTGCGCGCTCGTCCAGGGCGTCGCAATAACCGCAACATTGGCGTCGTCCATGTAGACGGTCATGGTCAACTCCGACAACACCAGCAAATAAGTTTGCTCCATGTTGAATTCAAACGCGACCATACGCCCGGCCGCCGGCGCTGAATCAACAAACCGTAATCCGGGTCGACGCCGGACACCGCCGGTCGGGTGGATAAACACATTCCGCAATCGACGCGCGCCATTGGCGTAAGCCGTCAGGTCAGGGCGCCCCAACAAGCGCGTGGAAACTTCGCCAGCGGTGAAATTTGTTTGGGTCGTGATCAGGCGTGTCATTGGCCGCGTACATCCACAAGACTGAATTCTTCAAACCGGGCGGGTTGATCTTGTTGCGAATCAACAAGACGAGCGGTCCGGAAGGCGTTGTCCGCCAGTCGTTGCAGAGATTCCGCACGGCTGGTGCTTTCAGTGATCGGAATTGTGAACTCCGCCGCAAGCAGCGCGATCAGCGCCTGATCAAAAAATGGTGGTGTTTCTGATTCTTTCGATCGAAACACATAGGTCAGCGTCACATCTTCCGCATTGGTATGAAGCCGGCGTTCTGAAATCCGGTACTCAACGCCCCTGCCCCGACCGGACTGTCCCGCCGACAAAGCGCGCAGGAAATCGCCCGGTAGCTGGTAGGCGTATTCAAAATCCGCAATCGGTTGCGCCACCAGGCGCGCCAACCGACGTTGCGCTGTCGCGAAACTCCAAGGATACGCCGACAACAAACCGTCCCGGATGGACGGATAAAGAGTCGCCGCCACCTGGGTTTCCGGCGTGCCTTCCTGAAAGCCTGAAATTGGACCCGCGCCAATCTTCAACATCGCGCGACTGCAAAGGGCGAGGCTGCTCAATGCCATTGAAATCTCCATAAAAAAGGCGTCCCGCGAACAAGTCGCGAGACGCCAAAGGCAAATATTAGTCGTAAGAATGTAACCGTCGCGCGCCGTTAGTCCGTGTCAGAACCGCCAAACGCCGTCAGGTCCGCGACATCGACAACACCCACCGCATTGGCGTTCACTGCGAACATGCCGTTGCTGGGGGTTCCATCAATATCCGCATTCGCGATGATCATGTCGCCAATGCGCAACATGTCCGAAGCGGCGTTGAAATAGCCGTTCGTATCGACCACCGCCGCCGTATCGTTCGTGCCGTAATGCCAAAGGGTGAACCCGTTGGCGTAAGCGAGCACGCTCAGACTTTTTGAATCATAGGCCAATTTTTATCTCCTTAGAGTCCGTCCGGAAAGTTCATGCGTTTAAACAAATCTTTCTCATCATCAGACGAATTGACGCCAAGAGAAGGAAGGCTCGGGCGGTTCTGTTGT
>JBLHZD010000138.1:0-10036 GCA_047631095.1 Alphaproteobacteria bacterium | reverse complement strand
AATGTTTGTGCCTTCCACGTTCAGCGACCGCGCATACGACGCCATGGCGTTACCAATCGGCCATGGCCAAACGATAAGCCAGCCTGTCGTCGTCGCACGCATGATCGTCGCACTTGATCTGAATGACCGTATCAAGGTGCTGGAAATAGGGTCGGGGTCCGGATACCAAACCGCAATCTTGTCGTATTTATGCCGTAGGGTGTACGCGATAGAACGCCACCGGGATTTACTCCGCGACGCCCAGGCGCGCCTTGATGCGTTAAAACGCTATAATGTGACTGCCGTGGTGGGCGATGGGATGAAGGGGTGGCCCGATCAGGCGCCGTTTGAACGCATTATCGTCAGCGCCGCGGCTACCGTTATGCCGGATGCATTGGTGGAGCAATTGAGTGATGGTGGTTTGATGATTATTCCAATCGGCGATCATAGGCGGGATCAAATGATTACGCGGGTGCGTCGTGAGGGCGATAACATAACGACCGAAGATTTGTGGCCAGTTCGCTTTCTACCCCTGGTGCCAGGCCGCCCCGAACAGGATACCCAACAAAATAAGGCCACGGTGCGATGATACGCTCGGCGCTCAGCGCCGCGGTACTTCCCGTTACAATATTGAGCGTGTTGGTTTCAGGCTGCCTGAACGTCTTTGTCGGTTCCCCTGAAAAAGTCGTTCTGTATGAGAAGACAGAAGGCGCGACGCGCCCCCGAACACAGAAAGTCGATACCCCGCCGGTCTCGACAGACCGCTTTCACGTCGTACGATCCGGCGACACGGTTTACAGAATCTCGCGTCAATATGATGCGCCAATCCGCACCATCATTTCTCAAAACGGCCTTAGGCCGCCTTATGTTTTAAAGAGCGGGCGACGGTTGATATTGCCGCCGCCGCGCTTTCATACCGTACGCCAAGGCGACACTATTTACAGTATTTCAAGACGTTATCACCTTGCGATGAATCAAATTGTGAGGGCGAATAAAATTGCGCCGCCCTATCAAATTTTTACGGGACAGAATTTAAAATTATACGGGTCACAAGCGCAGGAACAACGTCCAGCGTCCAGTCTCACGATACAAGCGCGACCGATTGCGACAAAAACTGATTTGGGATCCAGGCCTAGCAAAGCTGTAACGACGCCTCGAATACAGATTGCGCGCGTGCAGCCAAAACCAACGACGCCGCCGCAATCCAGGCCAGTTCTCCTAAAACCTGCGCCGCGATCGGGAAAGTTTTTTCTTCTCCCAGTTCGAGGGAAGGTAATTTCCGCCTTTGGCGCCAAACAAAGAGGGCTCCATAATGACGGCGTTAATATAGCGGCGCCCAATGGTTCGTCAGTGCGAGCTGCGGAGAACGGAATCGTCGTCTACAGTGGCAATGAGCTGCTGGGTTACGGCAATATGGTGCTTGTTCGCCATGCGGATGGATTGATGACGGCCTATGGGCATAATCAGACCCTTCTTGTGCAAAAGGGGCAGAAAATTCGTCGGGGACAAGTCATTGCGAAAGTTGGGAGCACGGGCAATGTGTCTGCACCTCAGCTGCATTTTGAAATCCGCAAAGGGAAGAACGCGGTCAATCCCGCCAGGTACATTAAAAACCTGTCCTGAACGGGATACAATCAAACAGCGCCTTTTGCTATTTTAGCGGTTTGCCGAGACGTCCCGCCAGATCCTGAATATATTGCCATGCAACGCGGCCAGAACGAGCGCCTCGGGTTACCGACCATTCAATCGCTTCCGCGCGCCATTCCTCTTCGCTGATATCCAAACCGAAATGTTCGACGTAACTTTCAATCATTGCGAAATACGTGGTTTGATCGCTGTTATGGAAGCCGAGCCACAAACCGAAACGATCAGACAAAGAGACTTTTTCTTCTACGGCTTCGGACGGGTTGATCGCCGTCGAGCGTTCATTATCCATCATATCGCGCGGCATCAGGTGGCGCCGGTTCGACGTTGCATAAAACAACACGTTTTCCGGCCGTCCTTCCAAGCCGCCTTCAAGAACCGCCTTCAGGGACTTGTAACTGGCGTCCTCTCCATCGAAGGATAAATCGTCGCAAAAGACGATTGTTCGACGGCCCGCCTCCCGGATCAGGGCTAATAAAGCGGGCAGGGTGGGGATGTCTTCCCGGTGAATTTCAATCAGCGCCAGGGATTTGGGGGTTTCGCCATTAATTTCGCCATGAATCGACTTGACCAGCGAACTTTTGCCAGCGCCCCGAGCGCCCCATAACAAGGCGTTATTGGCGGGTAAACCGTTGGCGAAATTTCGCGTGTTATCCAGAAGGATCTGACATTGTTTTTCGATCCCTTTTAAAAGCGATAAATCCAGCCTGTTAACCTGGTGGACCGGTTCAAACCGGTTGTAGTCGGCCTGCCATACAAAAGCGTCCGCATCATTCAAGTTTCCAGCCGATGGCGGCGGTGGCGCCAGGCGCTCCAAGCTGTCGGCGATTCGTGATAAAAGTGCGGTAATATCTTGATCAGTCATGAATTATCTAAATTGGTGATTGAAAGGCGGGGGAACCTATCATACGTCCTTGTCAGGTCAATGCTGCATCATCGCAATAATACGATTGGTTTGATTGCAATTGCGGCTTGGGAGGCTATATTCCGCCGGCTGCGTATGGTCGCGCGGTAACAAAGGAGTGGGTTATGTTTATTTCCGAAGCATGGGCGCAAGGCATTGGCGGCGGCGGCGATATGTTTACGTCGTTTCTTCCGTTAATTTTGATATTCGCCGTTTTCTATTTTTTGCTGATCCGGCCACAACAAAAGAAAGTGAAGTCGCATCAGGAAATGATCAATAATCTTCACCGGGGCGATAAAGTTATTACCGGTGGTGGGCTCCATGGCACTGTGACCAAGGTTCTGAACGACGCCGATCTTATGGTGGAAATCGCAGAAGGCATCCGCGTTCGTGTCGCGAAAGGCACTGTCTCCGCTCTTGTCGAATCCCAAGGGTCAAAACGCGCCAAATCAGATGATGGTTCGGCGACGCCCGCGAACGATACGGGCCAACAGACCGCTGGCGGATTCATCGGCAAACTTCTCGGTAAAAAATAGGCGAAAGCCGCAATTCCTCGCGTGAAAAGGCGTTCGCCATGATCAATATCCCAACCCGCAACCGGGTTATGATTGCACTCGTTTGCGTCCTTGGGGTGCTGTACGCCATTCCCAATTTCTTTGAAGAATCAACCTTCGAAGCATGGCCGGAATGGCTGCCCGGAAAGCAAATAAATCTTGGGCTCGATTTGCAGGGTGGCTCACACCTGCTTTTGGAGATCGGATCGAAAACTGTCATTCAGGAACGTTTATCGGGTCTGGAGGATTCGGTGCGCCGGACGCTTCGTGCGAACAAAATGCTGTATCGCGGGCTGGGCGTTTCAAGAAACGCCGTTCGATTTACGTTACGGGATCCGGCCACGACTGCAGCGGTCGAATCAAAGCTGAATGACGAATTCCCGGCGAGTGAGTTCAACCAATACGGTGCGCCTACAAAGGAAGTTGTTATCGAAGCAACGGATAGCGGGCAGTTCTCTATTACGTTGACGAAGGAAGCGACCGACGCCCGCATCGCCAGCGCAGTGGAGCAATCAATTGAGATTATCCGTCGACGCATTGATGAAACCGGAACGCGCGAACCGACAATCCAGAGGCAAGGCAAAGAGCGTATCCTTGTACAATTGCCAGGCGTTGACGATCCGGAGAGGATCAAGCGACTGTTGGGCAAGACGGCGAAATTAAACTTCCATCTTGTCGACCAAACCAATTCACTGGAACGCGCCTTGCGCGGCGCAACGCCACCGGGGTCGATGCTGGTGCCCTCCGGCGAGGAAAACCCGGACGGTCAACCACAGCAACAATACCTGGTTAAAAAACGCGTGCGCGTGGGCGGGGATCATCTGGTCGACGCGCAAGCGACCTTTCAGGACAACCAACCGGTCGTGAGCTTTCGGTTTGATACTATTGGCGGTCGAAAGTTTGGCAAAACGACCCAAGAAAGCGTTGGCCAGCTTTTGGCGATTGTCCTGGACAACAAAGTCATCAGCGCCCCACGGGTGAACGAACCTATTCTTGGCGGCAGCGGTATTATTTCAGGCCAATTTACGGTGCAGGGCGCGCAGGACCTGGCGCTGTTGTTGCGCGCTGGCGCGCTTCCGGCCCCAATCACCATTCTGGAAGAACGCACGGTTGGCCCCGGTTTGGGCCGAGACTCGATTGACGCTGGCCAGATCGCCAGCATCATCGGTCTGGTTTTTGTCGTCGTATACATGATCATGTCCTACGGCTTGTTTGGCGTGATGGCCAATGTCGCCTTGTTCTTCAATATTTCCCTGATTGTCGCCCTGTTATCCGGACTTCAGGCGACGCTGACCTTACCGGGCATCGCTGGCATCGTGCTGACAATCGGTATGGCGGTCGACGCCAACGTGCTTATTTTTGAACGAATACGGGAAGAAACGGCCAACGGCAGAACGCCTATTTCATCAATTGATGCGGGTTACCGACGTGCGATTACGACAATTATCGATGCGAACTTAACGACGCTTATCGCCACTGTGTTGCTTTTCGCCTTCGGGTCCGGTCCGATCAAGGGATTCGCCGTAACATTGTCCATCGGTATTTTAACGTCGATGTTCACCGCAATAATGGTCACCAGATTGTTAATCGTCGTGTGGCTTCGGCGGACCAAACCCGCCACGCTGCCGATATAGGGGAAGACAATGAAACTTCTTAAACTCGTCCCCGACAACACCGTCGTAAATTTTATTGGTAAGCGCACGATCGCCTTTGCGCTTTCGGGGTTTATGATACTTGCGTCTTTCGGCCTGTTTTTCTCGCAGGGACTTAATCTAGGCATCGATTTCCTGGGCGGAATTTTAATCGAGGTCAAGACAGACGGCCCCGCGGAACTTGGGAAAATGCGCTCGGAGTTGAATAACCTTGGCCTGGGGGAGGTAACCCTACAGGAATTTGGCAATGCTGATGATGTGTTAATCCGCATTCAAAAGCAGGACGGCGGTGATAAAGCGCAGCAGGCGGCGATCGATGCGGTGAAAACATCGTTGGGCGCTACGGTAATCGAATACAGACGGACAGAATTCGTCGGACCGACAGTCGGCGCCGAGCTCCGGGAATCAGCAACCTATGCAGTGATTGCGGCGATTTTGGCGATTCTCGTCTATGTCTGGTTCCGCTTTGAATGGCAATTTGGCGTCGGCGCCGTTCTGGCCCTTGTGCATGATGTCATAACGACAGTTGGTTTGTTCGCCCTGATCCAATTGGAATTTAATCTCGCGACTGTCGCGGCGGTCTTAACCATAGCGGGCTATTCCATCAATGATACGGTCGTTGTGTATGATCGAGTGCGGGAAAACATGCGGCGTTACAAGAAAATGCCGCTGCCCGAATTATTCAATAATTCACTGAACCAGACCTTGTCGCGAACAGTCATGACAAGTGTTACGACTCTGTTGGCTCTAACCGCCTTGTATGCATTCGGCGGAGAAGTGATCCGGGGGTTCAGCATTGCCCTGATCTGGGGCGTCATTATCGGAACGTATTCGTCAATTTCACTGGCTGTGCCGTTTTTGTTGTATGTCCGTTTGGATCGCGGCAATTCTGACGCTGATCAGGAATTGGATCAGCTGGAAGCGTCCTAAGATTTTATGGATATTACGCCGGTCATACCTGGCGACAGGAACGTTATTGAAAGTTACGGGCCAGGTCGATTTATGGTTTCGCAACAACAGTATACGTCTTCGCTTATCGTGGCGCCGTCCTGGATTAGTCTTTGGGAAATAAAGACCTTCGATCAAATTACGCCTGAATCCTTATCGCAAATTGTGGAACGCGAATCTGAGATTGAAGTGCTTTTGATCGGCGTGGGGGAGCGAATGCAGCCGCCATCTCCGCTCATTCGCAACGCTATGAGAGAAATTGGGGTCTCCGTCGATACAATGGACACGGGCGCGGCGTGTCGGACCTATAACCTGTTAATGGGCGATGGACGTCGTGTCGCCGCGGCGTTATTGGCGTTACCGGGTCCGCAAACATAAAAAAGCGGGGCCGTTTTAGGGGCCCCGCTTTAATGCCGTTTTATCGCCAGTGTTACGACACGGTATACAGCCCTTGTGCGGCGATCATTGCAAAGAGCATTGGAAACGAAAGCAGGGTATTCGTACGAGAGAACAGCATTGCAGTTCTTCCTGCAGCCGCTTTTTCTTCTGCGGTTCCGTCGACAATACCCAGCGCGACTTTCTGTTTTGGCCAGATTACGAACCAGACATTGAACCACATGATGATGCCAAACCACATCCCGATACCAAGCATACGATGCCCAGCAGTTGATCCTTCGACGAGTCCAAGCGATAGAACATTAGCAATGTATCCGTTAAGCATCGCCAAAATTAGCCCGGTGATAATCGTACCCATGGCCGCCCAACGGAACCACCACAGCGCCGCCGGCGCGATGACTTTTCCAATTGCGGGTTTTTGTTCATCGGGAATATTGGGCATATTTGGAATTTGAATGAAGTTGAAATACCAGAGTATTCCGACCCACATAACGCCGCATACAACATGCAGCCAACGAAACAGGAATTTACCAAACGTCATTCCGTCGTAGTCACCGTAAAGATAGTACATACCGAAAAGCAGCAATGCGACGATGAATCCCGCAATGACTGTCTTTTTAAGGTCAGATAAAATAGCGGACATGTTTCCCCTCCCTCTATACTCTATCGTTAAATGTATCCGGCACAGTAATTGTGCGGAGCATAGAAATTATGAGTGGGGTGGGGAATATTGTATAGTTTAATTATTTCGAGTTTATTTCATTCTATTAAGGTTTTTCCCTAAGGAAGACTCGTTCGAGTTTATTTCTCAAGCGAGAGGCCTTTCTCTTTAGCACCCTGTTTTCTAAATTAGGTAACCATGAACTTTTGTAGGGTATTTCAAAAAACATCGAAAATACGGACCATTAGCGTCTTATACTATGAGTAGTACGCCTATACCGCAGTCAAAATTGAATCACTGTGCGGCGATGGTTCAAGCTGAAGATTCGGATCGTTTCCTGACAGTGCTTTTCGCGCCTGCGAACGCGAGAGACGCCCTCTTTGCGCTATACGCCTTTAATCTTGAAATTGCTAAAATTCACGAATCGGTCCGGGAGCCGATGATCGCCGAAATTCGTTTCCAGTGGTGGCGTGATGCGATTTCGGGAATTTACGAAGGTCAATCATCGCGTCATCCTGTCGTTATGGCGCTGAAGGACATCGTTGAATATTATAATTTACCCAGGGAAATGTTCGAAAAGGTGCTGGAAGCCCGCGCCGTTGACATCAGCCTTCATCGTCCCAAAACATATACAGAATTCACTGAAATTGCGGGTTCCATATCAATTCCGCTTATGACGCTCGCCCTCAATGTTCTTGGCGTCAACAAAGACGAATTGGCGGGCGACATTTCAACGGGTGCGACGGCCTGGGGCTTGACGGAACTTTTACGAAAAGCGCCGCATCACCTTAGATCTCGTCGGAATTACTTGCCGACGGAAATGATAACGGAATTTGGCGTTATCGAGCGCGACCTTTCCGAATTGCGGCCCTCTGCGAATACATCCAACCTGATCCGACATATATCCGAGGACGCGGCGTCCAGGGCCAACATTGCGCGAAGGACTTTGTCGTCGATCGACCGTAAGGGCTTTTCACCACTATTATGCATTCCACTGGCGCGGCAATATACGCGACGGTTCGCACGCTTCGACTTTGATCCGTTTCATCCTGAATTTTCAAAATCAGCGCCGTTGAGGGGCTGGAATTTGGCGTATCGCTCCCTCACGCGCCACTTGTAATCAGCCTATTAATCAACCGGTCGAAAAGCGTTCAGGCCTCTGTCGCACCACTGTTTTTAAGCCATTCGCCAAACGCTTCGCGCGCGCGGGTCGTATGGGCGAGTTTCCGGTCTTTACCGCGTAGTTTTTTACGTTTCCCTTCGGTCGGCGCCGGCAAATCTGGAAACAGACCAAAGTTCACATTCATCGGCTGAAAGGTCTTTGCATCCGCACCGCCTGTTATATGCGTCAACAAGGCGCCCATGGCGGTTGTGTCCGGCGGCGGCGTCAAATGTTCGTCTAATTGTTCCGCCGCTGCAAACCGCCCCGCGACCAACCCCATGGCGGCGGATTCAACATAGCCTTCGACACCGGTGATCTGTCCGGCGAAGCGTAATCGCGGCGCGGCGCGTAACCGTAACCGATCATCCAAAACTTTCGGGCTATTCAAAAATGTATTCCGGTGGAGTCCGCCCAAGCGCGCAAATTCTGCATTACGAAGAGCAGGTATCATTTTGAAGACCCGCGTTTGCTCCCCGTGGCGCAATTTTGTTTGAAATCCGACAATATTGTAGAGGGTCCCCAGCGCATTATCCTGGCGCAACTGAATGACGGCATGTGGTTTTTCCGGCCGATGCGGATTGGTGAGCCCCACAGGTTTCATCGGTCCATATCGCGGTGTATCCAGCCCACGGGACGCCATGACTTCAATCGGCAAACAGCCCTCGAAGTAAGGGGTGGTTCCTTCCCATTCGTGGAAATCGACTTTTGCGGCGGAGAGTAATTCGTCGATGAACGCTATGTATTCTGCTTCATTCAACGCGCAATTTATGTAGTCGGAGCCATCGCCCTTGTCGTAACGGGACTGGAACCAGGCTTCGTTAAAATCGATTGATTCTTTGTAAACAATGGGCGCGATTGCATCGAAAAAAGCGAGGGATTCCTCCCCGACGATTTCGGTTATCGCAGCCGCTAGGGCCGAAGAGGTGAGGGGGCCGGTTGCGACAATGACAGAGTCCCAATCTTCTGGCGGCAGGCCTGTAACTTCCCCTCGATCGAGCGTCACCAAGGGCTCTTTTTCCAACGATTCTGTGACGCGCGCTGAAAATTTCTCGCGGTCGACCGCTAAAGCGCCGCCCGCAGGAACCTTGCACTCATCCGCCATCGACAGGATTAAAGATCCACACCGTCTTAATTCGTCATGTAGCAAACCAACGGCGTTTTGATCTGCGTCATCGGAGCGAAAGGAATTGGAGCAAACCAGCTCGGCCAAACTGTCGCTTACATGTGCGTCCGTCCCACGGGTTGGGCGCATTTCATGCAGGATAACAGGAATCCCGCGTCGTGTGATTTGCCACGCCGCTTCAGAACCCGCCAAACCGCCGCCAATAATATGAATTTCTCGCATTTGGGTACTCGATTGAATTGTAGAGGAGGTGAAGGTCAGGACGCTTTCCGTTGCGTCATTGTCGAAGACAAATAGGGCGCCAGGAACCGTCCCGTATGGCTTTCATCGGACGCCACGATATCTTCCGGCGTACCGCTCGCGACGATATATCCGCCGCCATCGCCACCATCGGGCCCTAAGTCGATGATATAATCGGCTGTCTTGAGTACTTCCAGATTATGTTCAATAACGACGATGGTGTTTCCGGCCTCTACGAGGGCCTGCAGAACCTCGAGAAGTTTTCGAACGTCTTCGAAATGTAATCCAGTTGTTGGCTCATCAAGGATATAGAGGGTGCGCCCGGTTGCGCGGCGCGATAGCTCCTTGGCCAATTTGACCCGTTGCGCCTCGCCGCCCGATAGTGTCGTCGCTTGTTGTCCAACTTTGATGTAGCCAAGCCCCACGCGCTGCAGCGTGACAAATTTTTCCCGAATTGAGGGGACGGCGCTGAAAAACTCGGCGGCGTCGTCAACGGTCATATCCATAACATCGGCGATAGATTTTTTCTTGAATGTAACTTCAAGGGTTTCACGGTTAAATCGGCTTCCCTTGCAGACATCGCACTGCACATAGATATCGGGTAGAAAATGCATTTCGATTTTGATAACACCGTCGCCCTGACAAGCTTCGCACCGCCCGCCTTTAACGTTAAATGAGAAGCGCCCGGGCGCATAGCCACGGGCCCGCGATTCCGGCAAGCCAGCGAACCACTCTCGAATTGGCGTAAACGCGCCAGTATACGTGGCGGGGTT
>JBLHZD010000137.1:0-10106 GCA_047631095.1 Alphaproteobacteria bacterium | reverse complement strand
GCGAAGCCGGGCGGATCGCGCGCGCGAATTACGGCGTGTTTCGGTCGCATCGGCGGTTACGCCGGATCGAGACAGGAGCGTGAAGCTGGGCGCGCGCGCAGGGGCGACGTCGGGTGTATGACGGGATCCGCGCGGCGCCGCGCCCGCGCGATCGCGCAGAAAGTTTTTAACGCATCGGTCTTCGAGGGAATGAAAGGAGACAACCGCCAGGCGTCCGCCGGGCTTCAACACCAGCTCGGCCGCCTCAAGACCACGTTGCAATTCGCCCAACTCGTCGTTGACGTGGATTCTCAAAGCCATGAACGTTCGCGTGGCGGGGTCGATGCGGTCGCGCGACGGGGGCACGACGCGCCGAACGATGGCGGCCAATTGAAGCGTGGTTTCTATCGGCGTTTCCTGACGCGCCTCGACGATGGCGCGGGCGACTCGTCGCGCGCGTCGTTCGTCGCCATATTCGTGAATGATGCGCGACAGGTTTTTTTCTTCCGCAGTATTCACCAGATCGGCGGCGCTGGGCCCCGCCTGGGACATGCGCATGTCCAACGGGCCGTCCGAGCGAAAGGAAAATCCGCGATGATCTTCATCCAGTTGCGGCGACGACACGCCCAGATCGAGCACGACGCCATCAACTTGCCGGGGTTGCCGGGGTTGCCGGGGCGGCTGGGGCCCATCCGCTTGCGCGCGTTCGTCTAAAAGCGCGTCCATGTCGCCAAAACATCCATGGGCGATATCCAGTCGGCCCTCATAGGCGTGGACCAGGGATTGGCCTCTCTCGATCGCATCCGGGTCGCGGTCAATAGCGAGAACGGAACATTGCGCGGCGTCCAGGATAGCGCGGGTATAGCCGCCAGCGCCGAAAGTGCCGTCGATATAGACGCCGCCGTCGTGAGGCTCTAGCGCCGAAAGCACGGCGTCCAGCAGGACGGGAATATGCACGGGCGGGTTTTGCCCGGGCCCATTCGATGTTGGGCCGTTCGGGGTTGGGCCTTTGGGTGTGGAGGACAGGGAATTACTCATCCGCGTCGTCCCGTGTGGGCCGATTGCTGTTTGATGGACCACTGCGTCGCGGCAGCGTGCGGCCTCGGGCGCGGGCGCGGGTTTGTTCCGCATGCCCCTTATAAGCTTCGGGGCGCCAAATTTGAAAACGGGCGCCGCCGCCGACAAACAGAGCTTGGTTTTCGATGTCCGCAAAGGCGAGAAAATCGGGCGGCAACACCATGCGGCCGTCGCCGTCGATGGAAATTTTCTGGGCGTCGGCCAGGATGACGGCGGAGAAATCTTCCTCCTCATCCGAAAACATGTCGAATTCCTGTTCGATCTGATCGGAAAGGGCCTGTATATAGTCACGATCAACAGCAATCAGCGTGTCGGCGCGCGGGGAGGGAAAGACATAGATGGCGCGGTCCTGATCACGCGGTAATTCGGCGCGAAAATCCGCAGGCAGAGAAACCCTGCCTTTCTTATCAACCTTATTCTCGTGTCTTCCTGTGAAAAGCGCCATGGTGGCCAAAACTTCCCGGTACGCGTTCGATCTGCACGAGACTCAACGCGGAAGGTTCTGGTCTATTCGAAATAGGTTAAATCGGAAGGATGCTTTCCCGTATTCGACCCGAAGGCATTCGATGATATTCGACCAAAAATCGCGCGCTCCCGTAAGATGGCGATAGGGCCATTTTTTGGGATACCATGGAATATCATGGGTTTTGGCGGGAAGTCAAGAAATGCACAGTAAAGGATCGGTAGTTTTCAGCCGTTTTATTGTTCTCATAAATAAACCAAGTCTGGGTGCTTGCCAAATTTTAGACACAAGACGTTGTGTGTTTGTCGATCATTCTAGTGTCGCCGCGAATCGGGTTCATTTAATGTTCTAATTATGTTCTTTTTTGGGCGAGTTCTTATTTTTGATTTTTCGTTAAAACAGCCTTTGTTTGCGAAAGAATTCCAGTGGCCTGGCGCTGTAACGTCGCTCTCGCCCAAAAAAGAAGCCCTCCCAAACGTTCATGAATTTGGAAGGGCTTCAGATTTGAAAATGGAGGAGATTTCAGGTCAGGAGAAATCCGCGAGGGCGTCGTTCGCATGGGCGGCGGCGTCGAAAGATTCGTAGGTTTTCCGCACCACGCCATCCGGGCCCACATGAATGGAAATCCGGGTGGCTTTTTCCTGGTCCGCGCTTTCTGCGGCACCATAGGCCATCGCGACGGAACGGTCGGAATCGCATAACAAATGCGACTCAAGACCCACCTCAACGGCCCAGTTCTTCAGATCTTCGCTCGGGCTGAACGTAATGCCCAGCACCACAGTGTCTTTATCAGCATAGTCTTGGGTTCGATCACGGAACCCGTTGGCCTGCTTGGTTCAATTATTGCCGAAGGCGCGTGGAAAGAACCAGATCAGTACGTTTTTCCCAGCGAAGTCTCCAAGCGCGATGTTCTGCCCGTTCTGATTGGGCAGCGTAAACGCGGGCGCTGGAACGCCAATGTCAGGTATCGCCATGTATCCCCCCTTGTTCTTGATGTTGAAATAAGGCGTTCAGAAGTTGAACGCGGTCGTCAGTCTAGCGTGACGCTGCGAGAAAGAAAACGGATCGGCGCACTTTATGTCCGTCAACCGTCCGCTTTCGGGCGCTCTTGCTCCAAATGTTTGCGCATGGCGGTGATCTCGTGTCGCAGCGCGGATAATTCGCGGCTGATCGCTTCGCGTTCCTGTTGTGCGCCTTCCTCGATATGGGCGGTTTCTTCGGCCTGCATGTGCTGCATGGCGTCGACGATGATGGCGATAAACAAGTTCAGCACGGCGAAGGACGTCAACAGGATGAACGGCACAAAGAACATCCATGCGAGTGGAAATATCTCCATGACGGGCCGTACAATACCCATGGACCAGCTTTCCAGCGTCATGATCTGGAACAGGGAATACATGGAGGCGCCAATGTTGCCGAACCATTCCGGAAAATTGGCGCCGAACATCTGCGTGGACATGACGGAGGCGACGTAAAACACCAGCAACAGCAAGGCGCCGATGGAGCCGAGCCCCGGTAAGGCCATTAGCAGCGCGTTCACCACCTTGCGCATGGCGGGCACGATTGAGACCAACCGCAGCACCCGCAGCACCCGCAAGGTGCGCAAGACAGATAGATTACCGGTGGCGGGAATCAGGGTGACGCCAATAATCAGAAAATCGAAGATATTCCAGCCGGACAGAAAGAACCGCCACCCTTGCGCGAACAGCCGCAACGCCAGTTCAACAACGAAACAGGTGATGATCACGGCGTCGATTGTATGGAGTACAGCGCCGAACGGGCCGGTGATCGTGGGGACGGTCGCAAGCCCCAGCGTGACGGCGTTCAGCAGGATAAGCCCGGTGATGGCGTATTGAATTCGCCGACCTTCGACAAAGGCGTCAGCGCGGTTTTGCAAGAGCGTGAATGTTTTCGCCATTCCTGATCCGAAAAATTGGGTAAAAGGCGAGCGTCATGTGGCCCTTCGCTAGCGAAAGGTCAACCGTCATCGACGTTCTCATAAGAATTTGTCAGAGACGTTCTGTGCGAAGGACGCCTTTTTCCGTCAGCGCGCGAAGGCTTTCCTCGTCGTAATCAAGCAGATCGCGCAAAATTTCGGTGTTGTGCTCCCCCAACATCGGCGCCGGTCCTTTCAGGCCGGACTCGGCGTTGGCGTAGCGAAAGGCGGAATTGACGATTTCCGTCTGGCCGAGGATCGGATCGTCCACCATGCGCGTCAGACCACGCGCCGTGACCTGGGGTTGCCTTACGGCCTTGTCGATGGTGCGCACGACGCCACACGCGACATGGTGCGCGCTCAATCGCGCCTCGGCGTCTTCCGCCGTCAATGTCGCCAGCCAGTCGCGCAGAATGTTTGTCGCCTCTTCTTGATGCGCCGCCAGCGCGGCGACGTCCTTGAAGCGGGGGTCGATGGCGAGTTCCGGACGCGCCATCGCGGCGCAGGCGTTGGCCCAGGATCGATGGTCGGGCCCCACATTGGCGGTGATGTAGCCTTCCTTGGCGGCGTGCACCGGGTGATACCAGACGTCGACCTCGCCCGTGGTCAAATAGCGCTGCAAGCTGTCGTCATTCGACCCGAACAGGCTGTCGAACAGCGCGATATCGATATGGTCCCCTTCGCCCGTGGTCGCCTTGCGATAGAGCGCCGCCGAGATCGCGCCAAACGCGGTCAGCCCGGTGGTGGTGTCGCCGATAGCGATCCCGGGCCCGCGCGGCGCTTCGGGCGGGTCGCGGTGCAGGAATTGCATCCCCAGCCAGCCGGTCATGGCGTGGCTGATATGGGCGTATCCCGGCCGGTCGGCGTTTGGCCCGGTCTGGCCGAACCCGCTGACCGAACACAGGATGATCGATGGATTGAGCGCGCGCAGATCATCATAGCCCAACCCCAGTCGCGCCATGACGCCGGGCGTATACGCTTCAATCACCACATCGGTTTTCGGGATCAGCGCTTTGACGGCGGCCAGACCGTCCGGGTCTTTCATGTCAACGCACAGGCTGCGCTTGCCCGCATTGTGCTGCATGAACATGGGGCTGCGCGGGGCCCCTTTGCGGAATCCCTGGCGCGCGACATCGCCCATGGGAAAGCGCTCGACCTTGATGACGTCCGCGCCGTGATCCGCCATATATTTGCCGCAGGACGGCCCGGCGATCAGGGCGGCGAATTCCAGTACGCGCAGACCAGAAAAGGCGCCTTTTTCTTTAGACGAAGATGAAGACATGAGGGGCGTCCGATATGGTTATTTGAGTTCGCTTTTGAGCGCGTTCTTCACGCTGGAATCGCCGGAATGCACGGTTTCCACCTGCCCGTTCAACCGCAAAAGCTGGTTCAACTGATTGCCCACATGCATGGCGCCGGATAAATCCATATCCTCCGCCATCCGGTAGGTCGATTTTGTGCGTTGCACCGCCCAGGGCGCGCGGCTGGCGAGAACGGCTGCGAAATCCCGCGTCGTCTGGGCCAACTGTCCGGGCTCCGCCAGGCGGTTGACCAATCCGTAACCCTGATATTGCTCGGCGGTGTAGATTTCGCCGGTGATGGCGATCTCCAACCCGATGCGTCGGCCCACATGGCGGGTGAGCAACACGGTGTTCATGGCGGCGGGAAACCCATAGGCCATTTCCACATTGCCGAAGGATGCGCCGCGTTCGGCCACAACAAAATCACAGGCCAACGTCGTCGCCTGTCCGCCACCCAACGCGATGCCTTGAACCGAGGCGATGGTGGGCTTGGGAATCTCCATCAACAAAGTGAGCATATCGAGAAACACATCAACGGATTTATCGACCGATTGATCGCTTAACGCTGCGCGGTCATCGAACATTGAAAAATCACGACCGCTGGAAAAGACGCCGCCAGCGCCGCGCAGGACGATGGCGCGAACGTCGTCATCTGCGTTTGCCGCCTTTAACACGTCAACCAACTCATTCAGCAAGGCGGTGCTGAGGGCGTTCTTTTTCGCCGGCCGATTCAAGGTGATATAGGCGACAGTCTCGTCATGCTCGACGAGAACTAAATCTTTGGTCATGGGGGCAATCCTTTAATACTTTTTAAGCAGCGACATGTCGCAACGCCGAGGTAAAAATGTCGAGGAAAAAATCGACCTCCGCTTCATTCATGGGCGTGGACAATGCACCCATGCCGGTCTCGGCGATCAGCACGCCGTTATCCTGCAAATATCGGATGATCGCCGCCAGCATGGGCGCGGTCGTTGCGGCGACGGCTTGTGCGGCGCGGTAATCGGTCAAAGGCGATGGCGACATATGTATCCGGAACAAGGAGCCCATGCCGGTGACCTGTCCATCGGCGCCGGTATCGTCGAAAGCACGCGTGATGCCATCGCGAATGCGGTCGCCCAGCGTATCGAGCCGCTCGAACTCATCGGACGTCATCATCGCCATGGCGGTCTGCCCCGCCACCATCGATATCGGGTTGGCGTTGAAGGTGCCGCCATGGGGGGCCAGCGGTTTGCCCTGCCGGGGATCGAAAACCGCCATCACATCGCGGGCGCCCGCAATAGCGCCAATCGGGAATCCGCCACCGATGATCTTGGCGATCGTGGTCAGATCCGGCGTGACGCCAAAGGCGCCTTGCGCGCCCTCATACCCCAATCGAAAGCTGATGACTTCATCAAAGATCAATACCATGCCGCATTCCGTGGTGACCCGGCGCAGCATGGTGAGGAATTCCCGTGACGCCGGGATTAATCCCCCGCGATTGGGCAGAGGGTCCACCAGCACACAGGACAATTCAGCGGCGTGGGCGCGCAGGATTCGTTCCGCCTCAATCGGGTGATTGAAGGGAATGACGACAACGTCATCCAGTACGCTTTGCGGCGTGCCTTTGGAATACGGCACCGATTTGGGGTCGGCGTTGCCCCAGCTCTCTGGACCGGAATCAAGGCTGACCTCGGCGAAATCATAGCTGCCGTGATAGGAGCCTTCGCATTTGGCGATCTTAGGCCGTCCTGTATGCGCGCGCCGCCTTCAGCGCGATCATCACCGCCTCGGAGCCGGAATTGGCGAAGCGGATCTGCTCGAATCCGGGCACGCGCTCGCACAGGAACTCGGCGAAATCGACTTCCGGCGTCGTTGGCAACGGGAAGCAGGTTCCAATATCCAACTGACGGCGCACAGCGTCGTGAATGGCCGGATGGGCGTGGCCATGCAGCAGGGAGGTGTAATTATTCAACAGGTCCAGATACCGCCGCCCGTCGACATCGGTTAACCAGCATCCCTCCCCAGACGCCGCATAGACGGGAAATGGCGCTGTCCATACGGTCGTGCGGGAATTTCCACCCGGCAGCACCTTCACGGCGCGATCAAACAGGATGCGGGAGTTTTCGTAATTTGGATTTGTCATTCGACCCCCCTTACCCCTTATCAGGATTATACATCTTGATCGGGCGGTAGGCCTTGTACGCCGGGACCTGGTCGGCCCACATGACTCCGCTGGCGGCCGCGCCGTCCACCACAATGGCCTGGCCGCTCACGAAGCTGGAGCGGTCGCTGGCCAGGTACAAGGCCATTTGGGCGATGTCCTCTGGCGCGCCGGCTCTCGGGATTGGTTGGCGCTCGGCGTAATGGGTGGAGCGTTCGGCGACCAGCGCATCCGGCTTGCCGACGGCGCCGGTCGACAAAGGTGTCGGGATGTAGCCGGGGCAGATGCAGTTCACGCGGATGTTGGCCTCGCCATAGGGCATGGCGGCGGTCTTTGACATATGGATGACCGCGGCCTTGGCGGCGGAATAGACCAGCGGCCCGCGCCCGGCGGTGACGCCCGCCATCGAGCCGGTGTTGATGATCGAGCCACCGCCTTGCGCCCGCATCACCGGAATGGCGTGCTTCATGCCAAGAAAGACGCCCTTCACGAGCACGTCGAAGGTCATGTCGAAATCTTCGGCCGGGATGTCCTCATACAGGCCGACCGCACCGCCGAAGCCCGCATTGTTGAACATGCAGTCGAGGCGGCCCCACTTGGCGACCGCAGCGTCGACACTGGACTTCACCTGGTCCTCCTGGCGCACTTCGCAGGAGACAAACACCGCCGCATCGCCGAGTTCCGCCGCCAGCGCCGCGCCGCGTTCGCGTTGCATGTCGGCGATGACAACCTTGGCGCCCTCTTCTACGAACAAGCGCACGGATGCTTCGCCGATGCCACTCGCGCCGCCGGTGATGACCGCGACCTTACCTTCTAATTCCGCCATGGTTGAATTCCTACTCTTTTTGGCTGATGTGTTCGCTCGTTCGTGCGCCCCGTCGGGGTTTTACGTCAAGTCGTCGGTCCGGCGCCCGCCACGGTGGTGCGGATCATGACGCGCGCATGATTTGCGGAATCCCAGGCGCAGCGTCGATGGACAGCGCGGGTATTGTCCCACATGACCAAATCACCTTTGCGCCATTTGTGGCGATAGACGAACTTTGGTTGGGTCGCGTGTTCGGTGAGCGTATCGAGAAACGCCCGGCTTTCATCTTCGGGCCAGCCTTCAATCTCAATCGCGTGCGCGCCAATATAAATCGCCTTGCGACCGTTTTTGGGATGCGGGCGAACAAGCGCCTGACGGACCGGGGGCAAACGTTTTTGCTCGCTCTCGCCAACATTTTGATCGGTGCTGACCTTTCGGGATTTTATCAAATCGTGGATGACGGTCTGGCCTTTGGCCCGGTTTTGCATATCGGCGGGCAAGGCGTCCCAGGCGCCGCGAAGGTCGGCGAATTCGGTTTCCCCGCCGGTTGGCGGCACGATCCGCGCGGATAGGAGCGAGGCGTAGGCGGGAACAGTTCTGAAGGAACTATCCGAATGCCAGCGCTCGGTGCCGGGCAGGCCGCGCTCGTCGCCAATTGGATACAAATCGCCGTTTTTGTCGACATTCCCGATATAGGACAATTCCGGCCGGGTTGATCCGCCATCGCGATTAAATCGAATGCTCGTCTCCAACTCGCCGAAGTTACGGCTATAGGTGATCTGTTGATCATCATCGATGATCTGGTCGGGCAGAACGATGATCCCGTGTTCATCGAACGCCGCCTGGATATCGGCGACGTCCGCGCTGGAAAGCGGGTTGCGGAGGTCGACGCCGCGCACTTCAGCCGCGAATGTTTCAGCCAACGGGGTGACGGTTATTGTCATTGCAAGCGCTCCCTATACACTGAACAGAGTAAAATACAGGAAGAGAGTGTCGGACCATGAGCCAGCCAGAGTCAATTCAAGAGTCATTTCATGTGGTGCTTGTCCCTGGCGCCGACGCCTTGGTGTTTGACGAGGATGTCGCCGCAGCACGCCAGCGCGGCGCGCAGGTGTGGCCCGTGACCTACGGACCGCCGACAGGCCATCCCATCGATGATTGCGAGGCTTACTATCAATCGGTTTCGGTTAAAATTTCCGCCCTCGTCGCTGACATTCGCACGCAGGATCCCGATGCCGTCATCTTTGCATTCGGGCGCAATCTCGGGGGCAGTATCCTCGCCTATCATGCGGTGCGGCGCGATGAGTTTCGCGCGCTTGTCATGATTGGCGTCATTCCGGAACTAACGACATTTCGCCGGTATGGCGCGCACCCGTCCGCCATTGGGTTTCGCGAAAGGCTAACGGCGGCGGGCGAAATGGCGCGAAACGAAGAACTGGCGCCGTTGGACATGACGGTGTCGCTGGCGACGTATCCCGCAGACAAATGTCTGATCCAGGTCGGGGAGCGCGACGATTATATGGATGAGCGCGCCTTCGACGCCTTCCGGGCGCTGGAGGCCCGGTTCCAGACCGAGTGGCTGGACGATGTGCACGCCATGGTCGAGCCGGACACTCTTGCGCGCCGCTGGTCGTTTATCGAAGGGCTGGCGGTTTAGGCGCGGGAATGGGTGATAATTGTGGAACAGGCGAGCGCGAATGATGATGAAATCGATTTATTTTAGTCTCGCGATTTTAGGGAGCGCGCTTGCGCCGAGTGGTCTGGCGTTCGCCGCTGGCGACCACAATAGCGGGCATGGTCATGGCGGTCAGGAAAGGCATGGAGCGCACGGTTCGAAGGCTCACAACTTGACGTTTGGCCAAGCGGGCGATCCTTCCAAGGTTGATCGGGTGGTTGGGATTCGCATGACGGACAATGCTTACAGTATCCGGGAATTAAAGGTGAAACCCGGTGAAACCATTCGGTTTGTGTTGAAGAACGAAGGTGAATTTCTACATGAATTCAATATCGGATTTTCCACCATGCACGCGTCGCATCAAAAAGAAATGATGGCGATGATGGAAGGCGGCGCGAAATCGGGTATGCGTCATGACGACCCAAATGGGGTGCTTGTGAAGCCCGGAGAAACAGCGGAGCTGATCTGGACATTTAACAGAGCCGGGTCTCTCCAGTTCGCTTGTAATGTCCCCGGCCACTACGAGAGTGGAATGGTGAGGGTGTTCAGAATTCCGTGTCATTGGCGTAGTTTAAATATCCAACACGTCATCTAACCTGCCGTCAAAATAGATTGAGAGCTGGGGCAGTGTCAAATTCCAGTTTTGCAGCGGCATGGTCCATTTTTGTGAGGCGTTTTGAATGCCCATATAGAGCAGTTTCAATAGACTGTTTTCATTTGGGAAGGCACC
>JBLHZD010000136.1:0-10121 GCA_047631095.1 Alphaproteobacteria bacterium | reverse complement strand
CAAAGATTTTGAAAACCACAACAGAACCGCCCGAGCCTTCCTTCTCTTGGCGTCAATTCGTCTGATGATGAGAAAGCTTTGTTTAAACGCATGAACTTTCCGGACGGACTCTAACGCTCCCAAAGTAATTTTTCTGTGTCTGTAAAGCGCACTGCCAGTTCCCGAGGCGATAGTTCCGGAACATCCAAGGCAAAGTCAACAATCCGCTGGCGAACGTCATCAGGAATACGATTCCAGACGCGTGATGGTCTGGGCGATTGGTCTTCCAGAGCTTCCGGGCCACCAAGCTGATAGTGATCGTACCAGCGATAAAACGTGGTCCGGGGAATGCCCAACTTATCCAACGTCTGTTTGATTGGCAGGTGAGAACGTTCAACAAGGCGTATGATCTCAAGTTTTTCTGGTGCGGGGTATCTCATTCGTCGTCTCCCCCATCCGCGATCATGCTTTTTTTAAGAAGCCGCAGTTCCAAGGTCTGCTCGGCAACGACTTCTTTCAGCTCACGCGTTTCACGGCGAAGGGCGGTCACTTCGCCCGTGGAAGCCGCACGAGCCGTATCACCGGCAAGACGCCGCTTGCCAGCCTCCATAAACTCCTTCGACCATTTATAATAGATGCTCTGGGCAATGCCTTCGCGGCGGCACAGCTCAGCGATGGTTTCTTCACCGCGCAAACCATCCAGCACTATACAAATTTTTTCTTCAGCAGAGTATTGTTTGCGGGTTGCCCGGCGAATGTCCTTGACCGCCTTGGCGGCGCCTGTCTGGCGTGTCTGCGATTTCTGTCTCATCTTCGTTCCCTTCGGAAACTACGATGAACCAAAAATCCTCCCTTATGCAATCAGCCTAATTTGTCCCATAGGCGCTGACGTTAGACAATGATGTCGAAGATCACCGCCTCCGGTTCAGCCCAAAGGCGCCTGCCCTGCCAGCGGCTAATCTTCTCTCCTGACAAACGTGCGTCATATTTTTGTCGGCGTTTTATCAAATGCGCTAAGAGACCATTGTCACTGTCGTCTAACCAAAGCGGTTTGCCAATCAAACGGCGCAACCCAACGTACGTCCAATACCCGCCTCCAAACACAAGGCAGAAAACAACGAGCACTGGAGAAATAAAAATGAAAAAGGCGTACATGAATACGAGTAACGATGCCTTGTCAGTCGCGTCCCAGTTTTGACCCCGCGCAACCGTTCGTTCTACGACAACGAAAGCGATGGCGCACACGAGCCAAATGCCTATTGCCCCATAGACCGTCACCATTCTCGATGGATCATTGGCGTCTGGCAACTGACAACAACCAAGTCGATCGCTTCCGCGCACGGCATATCTCGTGCCGAAGAAACCATCTCGGCTTCAATAGTCCATGCGTTCTCAAGATCGGAAACAAGTTTGGCCATAAGTCTCGATTACGGTAAGACTGCGCCGGACATGCCGCGAACCATTCAACGGGGCGCTATCACTGTATCCGTCCTCTCGACGCTGCGAGGGCTGCCCCGCGATGGGACCCGGACGCCGATGATGACGATCAACGTATCAGCCATTCCCGTAGTTTCGACCAACGTGGTTTCTCGATTCGTCCTTTGACGGCCATGCCAATGGCCTTCTTCTGTCCAACCAGGACAACCATCTGTCTGCCCCTGGTGATACCGGTGTAGAGCAGGTTCCGCCGCAGCATCATGTAGTGCTGCATCATGACGGGAATCACGATGGCGGGGTACTCGGAGCCCTGCGATTTGTGGATGCTGACGGCGTAGGCGAGGGCGACCTGGTCTAGCTCTCCAAACTGATACTCAACAGGTTCCCCGTCGAATTCGATGGTCAATTCCTGGGCTTCAAGGTTAATTTGGCAGACGTAGCCAACGTCACCGTTGAAGACTTCCTTGTCATAATCGTTTTCGGTTTGCATCACCTTGTCGCCGACGCGGTACGTGTAGCCGAACCTCTCGACGGAAATTTCGTCCGTGGGCGGGTTCAACGCCTTTTGGAGGTCGACGTTCAATGAGCGGGCGCCAATACCGCCACGGTTCATCGGGCAGAGCACCTGGATATCCTGGATGGGATCGAATCCGAACCGCTTTAGCAGCCGGTTCTTTACGATCTCGATTATCTTAATGACGGCATCTTCGGGATCGTGAGCCTCGACGAAGTAGAAATCCGTCTCGCTTCCTTTCTTGACGTTCAGGTTGGGCATCCGGCCGGCGTTCACCTGATGGGCGTTGGTGACGATCTGGCTCTGGGCGGCCTGGCGAAATATCTCTGTTAATCTGGCAACGGGAACAGCGTTGGAATTTATGATATCGGCGAGCACCTGTCCGGGGCCAACGGAGGGAAGTTGGTCGACATCTCCGACCAGGATCAGGGCGGCCCGGTCCGGTAGCGCCTTCACAACAGAGGCCATCAACGACACATCCACCATGGAGGTCTCGTCAATCACGAGAAGGTCACATTCGAGCGGCTCCTCGGCGCTGCGCTTGAAGCCGCCTTGCGTGGGATCGACTTCAAGAAGACGATGGATGGTCTTGGCTTCCAGGCCCGTGCTTTCTGAAAGCCGCTTCGCCGCTCTGCCTGTCGGGGCGGCGAGGGCGACCGTCACGTTCTTTGCCGCGAGAATACGCAGGATGGCGTTGACCAGGGTCGTCTTTCCCACGCCAGGGCCACCGGTGATTACCATGACCTTCGATGACACCGCTATTTTAACCGCGTCCCGCTGACTGGCCGCAAGCGTAACGTCGAGTAGTTGCTCAACCCAAGGGATGGCTTTTTCGGCGTCAACGGACGGCCAGCTCGGTTTACCCACTGCTAACGTCATCAGCCGCTTCGCAATTACCTTTTCGGCGCTCCAGAGATGCCCCAGGAAGATGCAGCGTTGACCGTCGATCGTGTCGGCGACCACGATCGCCTCCTGGAGTTCCTGAAACAACGCATCACGGAGGATGTCGGTGGGTATTTCCAGCAGTTGCTCCGCCGCTGGCAGGAGCTCGTCCTCCGGCAATCCACAATGACCTTCAGAAATGGCCTCGGTAAGCGTATAGGAAATTCCCGCGCGCGCCCGGATCATCGCAGTCTTCTCTATGCCGAGCTTCTCTGCGATTTGGTCGGCGGTCTTGAAGCCTATCCCCTTGATGTCACGGGCGAGCCGGTATGGGTTTTCGCTGACCAGGGGGATCGCATCGGCGCCATAAGTTTTGAAAATCCGCACAGCCCGAGCCGTGCCGACGCCATTTGATTGCAGGAACACCATGATTTCGCGGATCGCTTTCTGGTCCGCCCATCCCGAGGTGATCTTGTTGACGCGTTTGGCGCCGATGCCCTTGAGTTTCAGCAAGCGGGCCGGTTCGTTTTCGATGACATCGAACACGTCTTCGCCAAACGCCGTCACGAGCTTCCGGGCGAAATGAGGCCCGATCCCCTTGATCATTCCGCTGCCAAGGTATTTCTCAATGCCGTCGAGGGAACTGGGCGGCAGAACCTTGAGGAAGGTCGTCTTGAACTGCATGCCGTGGTCACGGTGATTATCCCACTGACCACTGCACTGGACGAACTCGCCGGGTTGAACGGATGCGGCGGAGCCTGTTACGGTGACCAGTTCACGGTGGCCGCGCACCTTTAACCTCAAAACACAGAACCCCGTTTCGGCGCTGTGAAACGTCACGCGCTCGACCAGGCCGGACAGTGGCTCCCGATCTTGATCCTGGTGGCCTGTATTCTTCTGGAAGCTCATGGTGTAAACATGCTCGAAGCGGAGGGGAATTTCTAGTAGCGTTTATTGTGGAGGTGTTCCGTTCTAAAAATCGCTGCCCCCCATAGGGGAGCGACGGTGGGAAAAAATGATAAGCAAGCATAAATGGACCTTCGCTGCGCGGTTTCGGTCCAAGGCTTATGGTTGGCGTGGTACAGGCCTCGCAACGAAGCGCCTGAAAGAGGCGGTTTCCGAAATCCGGAGGGTGGCGCGGAAAGACCCTGTGCTTGCCGCTGATGGCGCCGTTACCTTGATGGCGCGCCTGTGGCCGGCGCTTCAGGACATCGACTCTTCCACCGGCGCACTCGGAAACGCCGTTTACGCGACGCTTGAGAAACTGATTCCTATTTTGTTGTCTGCGCCTGCGGATCGGAAAACGCGGGCGAAGTGGCTGGAGCGGTTGTTCGTGGCGTTGGAGGATGACGGGGTCCAGTATTTATCGCCGGTCGAAGAACGTTGGGGTGAACTTTGTGTGTATTCGGAGCTGGCGGCGGAGTGGGTCGACCGGTTGGCGCCAGTGGTGCGGGAAGTGTGGTCCGACCAGGATCAATTCAGTTTTATAACCGGTGACGCCGCTTGCTTGTCTTGTCTTCTTGAACTCGGACGGTTTCAAGAGCTAAACGAAATCCTGTCGCTTCGGTCCCATTCATTCTGGCCAATTGACCGGTACGGAGCCGAGGCGCTGGCTCGACAAGGCCTGACCGACGCGGCTATCGGGTATGCCGAAGCACGAGGGAAAGATAATTACGACGATCCATACATAGTAGAGTTTTGTGAGCGCGTCCTGCTCGACGCTGACCGCTGTGACGAGGCGTACCAGCGGTATGGGTTACGCGTGATGTCCGGCAATACTTATCTTGCAACGTTTCGAGCGGTGACTCGAAAATATCCGGAGTGTGATCCCCGTCAGGTCCTAATCGATCTAATCCAGGCTCGGGGCGATCAGGGAAAGTGGTTTGCCGCCGCCAAGAGCGCCAGGTTTATGGACATTGCCCTTGAATGCGCCAGCCGTGGCGCGACCGAGCCCGCGACGTTGCTTCGCGCGGCGCGTGATTTTGTTGAGAGCGAGCCGCGATTTGCCGCGCAGGTTTCCCTTCAAGCCATATCCGATTTGTTGGCTGGAAAGGGGTATGAGCCGACTCCGTTGGACCTATCGCAGGCTTGCCATCTTTTCCATGCGGCGGCGGAGGCGTTCAGCGTGTCAGAGCGCGCGGACGATGTTCTGCGTCGTGTTCTTCGTGACGCCGAAGCGGGCGTCTCGGATGTGCGAATGTGCGCGGCGATGCATATTCATCTCGATAGAGCAGGTTCTCTATGAAGAGATGCGAGAATTCGGGCTCAACCGTACGCGCCCGAGCCTTTCACATTCGGTGATCTCGCTGGTTTGGATTTTGACTTCTTGGTCGTGGTCTTGCGTTTGCTGCGCTTTTTATCCTGGTTGGCATCAATCCATTTTGACATGGCCGCCGAACTGGCCTTGGCTACGTCAGGAATGATAATGCCCTTCTCCTGCGCAATATTTTCTGCAAATGAAAGTTGCGCGGGACTTGCCGGTCTCGGGCCATGGTTTTCAGCCGTTTCGCCATCAGGTTTCTTGGGCGCGTGTTGGTCAAGGAACGCACGGCAGACCGACCCTGACTTCGTGTAGCCAGGTGGCGGTTTGACGCCTTTCTGCTTAGCGAGGCTGTTGGCGAAGCGTTTCATAGCAGGGGTCGGAGGACGATCGCCGCTGCCGTCACTCTCCTTGGCGCAAAGCAAAGGCGCGTTCCCGGAAGCCACACCTTGTGTGATCTTGCCGATAATGCGTTCTGCGACATCACATACGGCGTCAATGGCGCCAATCATTTCCTGCTTGCCGGCGACGACATCGTCGAGCAGACATTCAAGTCTCGCCGTTGCCCCTGGATCGACGAGCGCCGGGTCGGCCTGCTCGAGAACGCTAAACAATGTCAGGCCGGTCTCGGTGGGCACGATATTCTTACCTTGTGGAACCAGAAACGATTGCTTTTTCAAGCCGCCGATGATTTCGGCGCGGGTGGCCGGTGTGCCAATGCCCTTGGCTTCCTTCAAACGATCACGCAGAACCTCATCCTCGACAAAGCGCCAGGCGTTTTGCATCGCCTCGATCAAGGTGCCTTCGTTGTAACGTGATGGTGGGCGCGTCTCCTTGTTCTCGATCTTCGGATCCTGGAGTTGTGCCCTTTCACCGTTGCGGAGCGGCGGCAGCAATTGCGCGCCATCGCCTTGTTCAGACGTTGGACGCCAGTCGGGGAACGCGGCGCGCCATCCAAGATCAATAGGCTGGCGACCAGCGGCCTGGAACGGGAAGTTTCGAGCCATGAGCGTTACATCTGTCTGTCGGTAGCGAAAGTCGGGCATGACGGAGGCCAGGTACGCCCGCGCGATGACGTCGAATAGTTTTTTCTCATCGTTGGAAAGGCGGGGCCAGGCCGCACGCAGATCACCGATGGTGTTGACGTTGGGGATGATGGCGTGATGGCTGGCTCCTTCTAGCCCCTTGTCATAAAAACTACCGCGTGCGCCCTTGCGGATAACCAGTGGCTCCGGCATCGGGACCGTACTGAACGCCTTGCCCTCCTGGAGCCCCGCCACGATCCGGGGTGCGTCCGCTATCAATTGTTCCGGTAGATAGCGAACTTCGGCGCGGGGGTACGTAATGATCTTCTTACCCTGGCCGTCATACAGTTCCTGCGCCACGTCGAGGGTCTTGGCGGCAGGCCAACCGAAACGTGAACTGCATAGTTTCTGCAGCGAAGGTAAATCATGTAGCTTCGGCGGACCTTGGCGTTTGTCCTTGACGCGCACGTCAAGTGGACCCTCGAAGCCCTGCGCCGCAGTGACAACTTCTTGCGCCGCTTCACGTCGGACAATTCGGTCCTTTGGCGCGTGGCGCAACTGGAACGTTCCGCCCGCAACGTTGACGGTGGCGACAACCTCAAAATAAGAGGTTGGGACGAAGTTCCGAATTTCCAGCTCGCGTTTGCAAACAATCGCCAGGGTTGGCGTCTTTACCCGACCAACGCCGATCACGCGGCGCGCGCCACGGCCGAGGGTTACGGTTGCGGTCCGGGTCAGGGACAAATTGTATATTTGATCGGCCTGACGGCGGGCGACGGCGGCGGCATAAAGGTTGGCGTATTCGATGTTTGGCCGGGCGCGACCGAATGCGTCTCGAATGGTTTGAGAATCCTGCGCCGTGAACAGCACTCGCATGACCTGGCCGCGATACTCGTAATGCTCCAGAATTTCCTGACCGATGAGTTGACCTTCACGATCGCAATCCGTGGCGAGCCAGACTTTCTTGGCGGTGCGCAGCGCCTCGCGAATGGCTTTGAGTTTTCTGGCCTTGTTGCCGCCTTCCGCCGGGCGCGTGCCGTACAAGCCTTCGGGCCGCAGAAGGATGGGAGACCAGCGCTTCCACTCAGGCACAACATCCTCCGGTTCAAGCAGGTCGAACAGGTGGCCTTCAGCTGGAAGGATATCTCCGTAGCGAGAGCCCACAGCAGCGCGGACGTCTTTTGCCTGACTTGTTTTTTCGGTGATGACAATCTGATTGGCCATGGTGTCTCATTTGAAAGATTGAATGCGACAACCAAAGAACGTATAGGGAACATTAGTTATTCGCAAGTCGCCTATTTTAAGGTAAATTTCTGCCATTGCTGGAGTGTTAGGCTCGAATTAACGGAGAACAAGGGAAGTTGAGAATCCCGTTACCTCATCGTCCAATCCTTGGCGCTTCGTCGACTTCATCGGCGTCGCCGGTCTCGCCATGCACCTCTTCCCGGATGACCTTTTCTGTAATCTCGGCGAGATAGTCGGTCAGGGCGGCGCTCAGTTCTTCGAATTCGGGCCACAGGGTCTGGTCAATGAAACTCTTCGGCGCACGAATGATAAGGCTTTGACGATGCATCCGCCGATAGCGGAAGGGGCGGAGGCCGTAGCGGCGCGAGAGCGCGATAAACAATTGTCGTGACCAGATGTCGGGGATCGAGAATTTGGTCTCGATAGGTTTTTCCTTTTCTGACGCCTGGTCAAGGCGTTCCCGAATGCGATCGGCGGCGGCGCCTGCAGCGACTTTCTCGCCCTTTGTCGCGGCGCCTGCGAACAGGGCCTCAATTTTGCGCAGTTTCTCACGTAGCGCTTGTTCAGGCGTCATCGTTTGTCCTCATAGCTAGCCGTGTTTCTTTGAGTGAACGCCCAGAGATGTAAATAGAGGAAGTGTGGTGGTGGGTTTTTTAGCGCGACCGTTTGCCCACCCCGCCCTATCGCACAACCAAAGACCCCGTTACGCTGAAGCTTCAGCATAACATGGCCACCCGTCGTGTGGTAGGGCAGTCACGCCTTGGGGAAGGCGTTTCCTCCAGACTGTGAGCAGGAAGAAAATCGATCCGATCTGCCGGTTAGCCTCCCAGACGGCGCGTGTGTTGACGGATGGGCGCGAATCTGTTCACTATTTGTTCTAAATAACAATTGAGGCGAAACGGCGTGCTTTCATTCACCCCCAACCCATCAAAGCTCGAACTTGTGCTTTATTGCTCCAGCGTTTCAGCCGGGTTTCCAAGCCCGGCAGACGACCACATCGAGGGAAAGCTCGACCTCAATGAACATCTAATCCGGCATCCAGCCTCCACCTTTTTCGCCAAAGCCACCGGAGAGTCGATGAAAGACGCCGGGATATTCGATGGCGACCTGCTGGTGGTTGATCGCAGCCTGACAGCTCAGGGCAATGACATTGTTATCGCCGTATTGCATGGCGACCTCACCGTAAAGCGTCTGAAAAAGGCGAATGGCGCATGGGTCCTCACCGCAGCCAACCCTTTATTCCCGGACTTGGCGATAACCGATGCAGGCTGCGAAGTCTGGGGCGTCGTAACCCACAGCATTCGCCGCCACTGTGATCGATAATTGACGTGCCGACTTTCGGGCTTGTTGATTGCAATAATTTCTATGCGTCCTGCGAGCGGGTATTCCAGCCCAATCTGAATGGGCGTCCCCTCGTCGTTCTCTCAAACAACGACGGTTGTGTCGTGGCTCGCTCTGCAGAGGCCAAGGCGCTTGGGATCGCCATGGGCGTGCCTTTGTTTAAAATCCGGGACGTCGTCAGGGATCACGACGTTGTCGTTCGTTCCTCTAACTACGCACTCTATGGCGATCTGTCCGCAAGGGTCATGAGCATTCTTTCCACAGCGGCCCCGAGACATGAGGTTTATAGCATTGATGAGTGCTTCCTTGATCTTAATCGTATGCCCGTGAAAGACCTGACGACATGGTCCCGTGATCTGAGAATGCGCACCAGAAAATGGACTGGCATTCCGGTTTCAGTCGGCATTGGAGCAACCAAAACCCTTTCAAAGATCGCAAACAAACTGGCAAAGGCATCATCGAAAGCTGATGGGGTTATCGATCTTGCCGGTCATCCTGAATGGATAGAGTCGGCGCTTAGAAAAACGCCGGTGGGCGATGTTTGGGGGATAGGGCGTCGCTGGGCGGTTGTACTTGAAGAAAGAGGCATCGCGTCCGCGCTCGATTTACGGAACGCTCCGGATGGCTGGATTCGTCAGCGCATGGGCGTTATCGGGCTGCGCACGGTTCACGAATTGCGCGGCATTCCATGCCATGAGCTCGACACACAGCCTGCGCCCAAGAAGACCACTTGCTGCTCACGATCATTTGGCAGCGCGATCACGGACAAGGACCAGGTCCGAAACGCCATTGTGTCCTTTGCCGAGCGCGCCGCCGAGAAAGTCCGGCAATCCGATCAAGTCTGCGGGTCTCTGCAAGTATTCTTGAACACCGACCCGTTCGCAACGGCGGCGCCTCAGCACGCCGCGTCTGCATCAACAACATTCATGTCGCCGACTGCCGACAGTCGGGACGTTGTGACCGCAGCGATGAGGATATTCGACCGTATCTGGCGCGATGGGTTTTCCTGGCGTAAGGCCGGGATTTTGCTCCTCGACCTATCATCTGTTTCCGACGTTCAGCCAAACCTTTTCTCAAATCAGGCAACTGGGAGTGACGGGTTAATGAAAGCCGTCGACCAGATTAATGGCCGGTTCGGTCGTGCATCGGTGGGGCTGGGGCTTTCCGAAAAAGGGGCCGCATGGCGTATGCGCCAGGATCAGTTGTCACCACATTACACGACCCGCTGGAAGGAGATACCACAAGCCCGGATGAGTGATAACAGTTAATGGCTTGTGTAACGTGAGGTCTGGAAATTCGATAGGAGTTTTTGCGTAGGGCCCCACCGAAGGTCCTGCCCTCGGTGGTGGGGGTGACCGGTCATTTTGGTATTCCATGAAAGAGATCAATCAACCATGGAGAAGCAAAATGCAACGTACACAGGATATGGCTATTGAGA
>JBLHZD010000135.1:0-10137 GCA_047631095.1 Alphaproteobacteria bacterium | reverse complement strand
TCGGTTCCGCAAAGGGAATCACAATCAATTCCGAAATTCAAGAAAGCGCACCGGACAACCAATTCATCCGACTCATTAAGTCTTCGGACGGACACTTAGGTCCTCCGGTGATTTCCCCAGCCACGACGCCAAAATCTCGTTCGCAAACACAAATCGCCCACCCGCATCCAGGACAAACAACCCGTCCGTCCCGAAATCCAGCGTCGCGCAAAAATTATCAACGTCCTCGGACAATTGGCCCGCAAGGCTCCCGCGCGCATCGCGCAGTATCCAAAATACGCCGCCATCGGGTTCCGGGCGCGCTGAAACCTCATAGCGCCGCGCCGGGTTCGCCTTGGCGGCCCACATCAATTCCGCCGCTACCCCATCCTTTGCGCGCGCGCGGCAATCTGCAAGAACCCGGTCATCGGGCGATCCCAGAAAACGCTCGACGGAATCCGCCTCCTGGGAGGATTCTGCGCCGCTAACAAAAGTTACAGCGCCGTCTGCGCCTTCCCTGATTATTGAAACGCCCGCTTGTTCCACCGACTGGGCCAGCTGGGCCTGATTGTGAAGAATTACATTCTGTTTGCGTATCGCAGCGTGGGCGATCATCGCGGCGACAACACCGCCCAGCGCCGCCGGCGCCGCGACCAGCAGCGCGCCGTCTATCATCATCCCGGCATTGGCGGCGATCCATCCCGCCGCAACCGCCGCAGCCCCCCCAATGCACAGGAGGGAGACTGTCACGCGAGCGCCGGATTTGGGCGCCGACCGAGTCGAGGCTTTCATATTCATCGTACTTTGTTGGTTCCGTTCTACTCTCACGACGCCGGGTCATTCTTATTCGTAATCGGCCCAATCGCTATTGGCCCATTCGCAATCAGGGGTCAGGCATAACCCTTCCCTTGATCCGCCAGACGTAGCTGATGATTTCCGCCACCGCTTTGTAATGTTCCGTCGGCACTTCCTGATCAATTTCGACGTTTTTAAACAGCGCCTGGGCCAGAGGTTTATTTTCAACGATCATAATGCCGTTCTCGGTCGCAATTTCCCAAATTTTCTGCGCAATCAGGTCCTGCCCTTTCGCAACAAGCATCGGCGCGTCCATATCGTCGTCCGGTTTGTATTTCAGCGCGACGGCGAAATGCGTCGGGTTGGTGACGACCACGTCGGCGTCCGGCACCGCTTGCATCATGCGCTGGCGCGCCCGGTCCATGCGAATTTGGCGAAGACGCCCTTTTACGTGCGGATCCCCTTCGGCTTGCTTGAATTCGTCCTTAATTTCCTGCTTGGTCATGCGCAGTTGTTTAGCGTGCTGCATTCGCTGATAAATAAAATCCACGAGCGCAATAACCGCCAAAATCGCCAGAACATAGATGAGCAAGCGCATGATCAGCTCATGGACCAGCTTTAATATGTTGAGCGGGTCATAGGATGACAGGGTGTCGATACGACCGAATTCCGGCGACAGCAAAATAATCGCCGTTGTCCCCACAATTGCTAACTTGATGAGCCCTTTGAAAAACTCGACATATTGTCGGCTCGTCGCAAATTTCTTTAATCCTTTTAGCGGCGATATTTTTTCAAGCTTCGGCTCCAGCGCCTTGGGCGAATAGACAAGGCCATTTTGAACCAACCCGGACGCCAACGCGAAGACGACCATGATCACGACCGGGGCCGACAGAATAAGCGCCACGGCCTTTATCGTTTCCCAGAGCAAATCACCAAGGTTGCCCTGGTCCACAGCGAATTCATGGGGCCGTTCCACAAAGGTTATGGCGAGAACGCGGATATCGTGCATCAACCCTGGGGCCATCGCGCCCACCATGATCGCCCCGGCGAACAGCATCAGCCAGGTATTGACCTCCATACTCCTTGGAACGTTGCCGCGCTCCCGGGCCTGCGACAGTTTTTTCGGCGTCGCTTCCTCGGCTTTTTGTGAGTCGTCTGCGTCGTCTGACATTCCGCCTATCCCAGGAACCGCGAAAATTCGCGCGTAAAGTGGTTTAGAAACCACATCATAGCAGAAGACAACGTCATCATCAGCACCGTCGTGCCCAACATAATTTGCAACGGAAGTCCGACGAAAAACACCTGAAGCTGGGGCATCAATCGCGCCAACAGACCCAAGCTTATGTAAAACATGAGGGCGACGACGATAAAGGGCGAGGCGATCTGCACGCCGATTTTGAAACTGCCCGCCACGACCCGCGACATAAACGAGGCAAAATCCGCAATCGGCGGCGCTGCGCCGGGCGCGAACAGGGTGTAACTGTCAAACACGCCCATCAGAATGATATGGTGCATATCGGTGATAAGCAGCAAGAGCGTCCCCAACAAGGTGAGCAGCACGGCGGTCAGGGACCCTTGGTCCTGCAGCGCAGGGTTGAAGAGCAGCGCGTTTGCAAAGCCTGTCAAAAACGCGATTATGGTGCCCGCCGTCGCCAGCCCCGCCACCAATATGCGCGCGATCATACCAATATAAACGCCAATCAGCGCCTCGCCGGCAATCAGCAACGCAACACTGGCGAAGGCAGGGGGGCTTTCAGGTAATATCGACGTCAGTAACGGCGTCATGATCGCGGTGACCAACAGGGCGAAGAGGAGGCGAACACGCGCGGGAATATACGCCTCGCCAACGCCAGGCATCAGCATGATCGTTGAGCCGACCCGGCTGAACACCAGCAGATAAGCAAAACCGTTAATCGTGAGAAGCTGGTTCAACATCGCTTGAAATGACCCGATAGCGTATCTGTCGTCGCCACGCCCCCCCGATGACGCACTCTGGCGGCGGCGCGATTAGCGGATTGGAGCCCGGTTAGCTGATTGTGGCGATCCTGTCGGCGACCCTCAACATAAAGCCCTGCATCGTGTTCAAAATATACGGGAGGTAAAGGACGAGCATCAGAAAAATGACCAGAATTTTCGGAACGAATGTCAGCGTCATTTCCTGAATTTGCGTCAACGCCTGAAACAGCGCGATGGTCAGGCCGACGACCAATGCGACCAGCATGATCGGCGTCGCAACTTTCAAGACTGTAAAAATCGCCTCGCGAGCGAATTCCAACGCTTGTTCTTCATTCATGTCGTGGCCCCCAATCCTCGGCCGCTCGCCGTCGATCACAAATTTCCGGCGACCGCAAACCTTCGGCCCTCATCGCGCGCCTATATCGGCATCCGCAAAATTTCCTGATACGCCGCGATAAATTTATCGCGCACCGCCACGACGGTCTGCAAGGTGATTTCGGCATTGGCCACAGCAGTGACCACCTCAGCGACGTCAGCCTGGCCCTGTACGGCCTTGGCGGTCATCGCCTCTCCCCGCTCGCCGGTTTCCACCGCTTGCGTCGCCATGTCTTTGAGCAATTGCCCGAACTCAACACCAGACCCACTTTTTTCGGATGCTTCCAGCCCCGGCGCCTTGGTCAATGAGGCGGCCTGATTAAGCGCACGGGCCGCTTCAGAATAATTCACCACCATATCCCGGTCCTCATTTAATCCGTGTTAATCTATAGCGCCGCCAGTCTCACACAAATCTCATAGGTCCAATTCGCAGACCTGAGCCTTCCTTCAACCGCCCGCATCGTGCAGATCATCGCCGTATTAGCGATTATCACGCTTGCGCCGTCGCTCTTGGTTATGGTCACGTCCTTCGTGCGCATTGTTATTGTGCTGTCTTTGTTGCGAACCGCCATGGGGGCGCAACAAACGCCGCCGAATGCGGTTCTCATCAGCCTCGCGCTTTTCCTCACCTTCTTCATCATGCAACCAACGTTGGAGAAGGCCTATACCGACGGCATCCTTCCGATGATTGAGGAAAGTATTTCCGAAGAAGAAGCCCTGGGCAAAACAGTGGAACCCTTTCGAGGCTTCATGTTGCAGCATGTTCGCGATAAGGATCTGGATCTGTTCCTGGGGATGGCCAAAATTACCAACATCGCCACCGCCGCCGACACACCGCTGCGCGCGCTAATTCCTGCTTTCATGATATCCGAACTTAGACGCGCTTTTGAAATTGGCTTTTTGCTCTTTGTGCCCTTTCTCATTATCGACATGGTCGTGGCATCCATCCTCATGTCCATGGGCATGATGATGTTGCCGCCCGTGATGATCTCACTGCCGTTCAAGTTGATTTTCTTCGTGCTGGTCGATGGCTGGTATTTGGTCGCGGGCAGTCTCGCGCGAAGTTTTGGGATATGAATCCGTGCGCCTTTTTACCCGTTTGTCGGCCCGCTTGATGGCGCAGCGCTGGTTGGCGCGGTAGGAGCGGGCGCGTCAGAACCTTTCTCTTCCCCTGAATCCGGGCTCTTCAGTAAACGCTTCCGGTAATCATCCATGAACGCTTCAAAGACGTCTGAGGCCGCGATGCGCGTTGTAATCGTTTCAATATCCAGCGACTTGCCATCGTCGTCCGCGCTGGAGATGAATTCAAAGACATTACCTAAGGGGCTCTCCGCCATCGCAGCGCCGTACAAATCACGCAACAACGCCAATCCATCGCTATCCCGGCTTAGCTGGAGCGCGACCGCCCAGTTCAGCACGATCTGCGCTTGCGCCTGATTATAGGCCTCTCCCGCTTCCGGCGGCTCTCCCGACAATCGCTGCAACACATTGGCCGCCTGGCTCCAGTTTTCCGTGCGCCAGTGTATATCCGCCCGCAGAAGGTCGGCGTTTCGGGAAATATCGCCCGCCAACAACTCGATGGCCTGACGGGTGTCGCCCATTTCAAAATTGGCTCGCGCCTTGATACGCCGCCGGTCGTCTTCCAGCTCTTCCGGCAACCCGGAGACATCACTGATCCGCAGCGCCGTTAACGCCCCATTTGGATCCCTATCCAAAAGGCGGATCACCGCCAGTTTAGCGCCAACTTGTGCGCGCTCGTCGCCCTTCAGACGGTACTTAACCTGATGTAACAACAGATCTGCGGCTCGATTTAACAAATCGACATCGACAAGGCGATCCGCCAGTTTCTGGATGACCTGATTGCCCTCTTCGCCCGCGGGCGTCAATTCCCGAAATTCGTCATAAAGCGCCAGGGCGCTAAGCGGCGAGAATTGTTTCGCGCGTTCCCCCAGATAGAGGTCCTTGAATATTTTGGACATTTTTTGCGTTATCAGCGCCGTGCCCGGATCATCCGGAAAATAGGTGGCCGACGCCCGCAGCACCCCAAGTCCCTTTCGATAATTCGCATCATCCAGATACAAATTTCCCAGGCGCCGCAATATCTGCAATTCAATGTCATCCCCGCGCCATCGATAGCGCAAGACTTCCAGCCGCTCGATCGCTTCTTTCGGGGGCATGGTTTCCTGTAGCAACCCGACATTGACCAGGGAAAGACTGGACTGGGCGGCGTAATATGCATCGGGTCCATCGACCAGGCCGCTCCACAACGCCGTCGCTTGATCCAGATTTCGGTTCACGAAAGCGACGCGGGCGCGTAAAAATTCCAGCGCCGCACGCTGCGAGCGGCTCATATCCGCGCTGAACTTTCCGATACGCTGCAACCAGCTATTCGCCGATTCCGGATCCCGCGCCTGCAACGCCGCGTTTGCGCGGATTAAACCAAGCTTGATCCGCAGGGCGGGCGGATATTGCGCCAAAACCCCATCCCCTCGCTTGAAGTATAAGTTAGCGGCCTTCCAATTCTGCATGCCCGCCGCCGCAAACCCGCGCCACAGCTCAATTTCTTCATAATTGTCCAACCGGGAATCCCGGAGGTTTTCCGCCGCGACACCGTAATCTTCGCGCAACGCCGCTACCGCGCCCCGCAGGGCCTTGAATTCCGGGTCGGAGGAAAGGCGCGGATTTGCCCCCGCCATCGCCGCCAACACCCCTTCGGATTCCGGCGCAAAGCCCCGCGCGAAATAAAACCGCGCCAGCTCCAGGCGCGGTTTTTCCCGACGGGACGCCGGCACCGACGCGCTTTTACTCTGTAATTCCTGACGCACTTTGTAGAGATCTTCCTCAGGCGCGCGGACCCAGGATCTCAACTTGAAGACGCGGCGCGCTTCAATTTCCCGACCACCTTGTCCCAAAAACTCGGGCGCAATATCGGAGATATACAATCCGCCCGGCAAGGATACGACCAGACCTTCAGGCCGCCGGCGCAACGCGATATCGTCGTTCAAAGGTTGCAAGACAACGCCTTGTATCGAATTCAAAAGTTGGAATTCAGGATAGTTTCGGTGGCCTTTGATGCCCTGCCCTTGCGCGCGCAATGTCGCAATCTGCAACTCGTCGCCAACTTCCGGATCGGGCACGATCATCACCGCGCCGACCTTTGTTGCGGGAAGAAACAACTCGGGACCGCCATCCGCTTCCGGGTTTGGCTCCACTGGAATCGGCACGGACGGACGTGTTTCTCCAACCACAAATTCGACAATCCAGTTAAAACCGTCCAGCTTGGCTTTGGGATGGAACTTCGGCGCTGTAGAGACACGTATGACGCTGGCGTTTGAAATCGGCAATTGCTCGATTTTGGTCACAACACCGCGACTATCCTGTCTCATTTGCGCCAGATCGAGCGGCTTTCTCTTATCGAATACAATCCAGGTATATCCAGCACGCTGAAACACCGCCGCGCCAACAAGTTCCGGCCACTCAAACTTCAGACTGACGGGCGCCTCTCCCGCTCGGCGTTTACGATTATCCGATTCCGTCGTTTTCCGAAATTGCACCGGCTGACCGACCCCTGACGGCGTCGGCGCGCCTGCGCTATTTTGCGCCTCGGGAGAAGACGCGGCGGGCGTGGGTGTCGATTCCGCAGACGCCGCGACAGCGGAAAGAGATGCGGCGGTGGAAGCCCCTGACGGGGCCTGTGGCGACTCCTTGATACCCTGGCGGGTTGCCGGCGCCTCCTTGAAGCCCTGAGTTCCTCTGACCGGAGTTTCCGGTTTAACTGGAACCGCTTCTTTCGGTAGCAGGCTTCTGGGCGCCGCCGTCGCGGCCAGCGCTTTTTTGGCGACGGGCGGCGTTACTTTCTCTGCATGCGATTGCGTGGATTCGGGGCCGTCGGAATGCTCTGATTTAGCCGCAAGCGTCTTTGGCGGCGACGCCTTTAACCCGACCGCCTTTGGTGAATGCGCCACGGCAACCTTCTTTACAGGCCCCCTGGGAGATTTCGGAGCGCTTTTTGACGCCAAGGCTTTTGGTTTTGTCGATTTTGCCGGTCCCGTATTTTTGCCCGGATTCTTCGCGGTCTGTTTTGACGATTCAGCAGAATTACCCAGAATGTCGACAACGACGCGGTTTTGAGATTTGAAATGCCGTGTCCGCGCGACCGGGGACACATTAAAAGAAACCGCAACGCCGCTCTTTTTGTTCGTCACAGCGCCAAGCGTTACAGAAGCCGGCAGTCGCCGGGCGAGCGCAGCCTTGTCCACCGACGCCGACGCCGCGAAGGAGACGGTTAATACGACGCCTTTTTTACCAACGGTGTACCGGGTCGGCCTTTTCCAATCAAAAACAATGCGCGTATGAGTCGGATGTTCTCCGACGCGCACCGGCAATGTGGGCGACTGCGAGGCTTTTTTCGTTTGCGCCGCTTTCTTCTGCACCGCCGGACGGGGCGCTGCGCTGCCGCTCGATGCGCTACCGGGTCCCGCCGAGTCACGGGGGCGAAAATCAACGATGATGGAGGATTTTCCGCGAAACGACGTCACTTTGTACGCACCATTCAAACGAATGAGCGCGGTACGGCCATCTTTCGAAATACGCGCGCTTCGCACATGGTCCCGCAATTTCGCCGTCGCAGCGTTTAAACTCGCGGTAAAGGCGCGATCAAAACGAACGGACAAAACCTCGCCCGAAATTTTCGCCGTATATCCGACAGGCGCGCGCCATTGGAAAACAAGGCGCCCAAACCCTTCCTGAGCGCCGCCCCGCACCTTGATTGCATCCGCCGCCCAACCGGGAGACGCCGCCGTCAATGACGCCACGGTCAAGACCGACAGCATTACGCCAAATGCGATTGCGCGCCACAGGGTCATTAAAGCGAACTCGTTGTTGAATAGACGACTATATCAACCCGCCGCGACAACGCCTTACGCTGCGCATCGGGAATTTGCATACTGAAGTGCTTATAGCGTGAATCACCAACGCCCAGCACCTGAAATTCGCCACTATATCCGCTATCGCGAAAAACCTTCGCGACGCCCAGCGCCCGCGCAAGGGAAAGCTCCCAAGCCGCCTTTGCGGCGCCGTCCTCGTCACCCTCGTCTGTTTGCCCCGGTTCGGCGTGGCCGCGCATCTCGATTTGATTGCCAATATTCCGGAATACGCCGCCAAACTGGAAAATAGCGTCCCGCGCGCCTTGCTCCAACGCCGCGCTGCCTTCCTGAAACAAAAGGTTCGTCGGCAGAGAAATCACCAGGCGGTCGTCCATAAGCCGGACCGACGAGTCTTTCAGGACAGGATCGAGTTTTAGATTATCCCGCAGGATTTTTTCAAGATACGCAATAGAGAGCGAAGGTTCCAAATCCACCGTGGCGGCCGCCTGGTTGGTTTTTGGCAGCGCCGAATATCCCGAATTATCGAAGCGAAACATGGATTCCATGCTGCCATTGACCGCTTCCCATTTTTCGGACGGCGTCTCCGTCGTCGCAAACAGCATAATAAAAAAGGTTAACATCAGCGCGGTCACATCGCCGAAGGTCATAAGCCAGATCGGCGAACCGCCCATGTTTTGCGAGTTTTTCGACTCCGACATGACCTATTGCGCCAATTCTTCAAATTTCAGGTAGGCCCGCGCTTCATCGCGTACAAAAAACCGAATCTGCAAGTTTCGACCCAATCCCCCTTTAAATCCGACCGTAATCGTATCCGGCGGCGCACCGTTAGCGACCAGAACCTGCACGAATTCCGAAAGCCGGGCCATCTGCACCCCGTCCACAACCGCACCTTCGCTGTCTTTTACGCCTTGCGGGTCCAACACGAACTGCAACTCGTTTACCAGATCATTTCCCTTGGCCGCGAGCGTATTTGCAACCTGATTGATCAAATCCCGTCGATCGCCGCGAAATTCCGTTTCCTGACCAACGAAATATTCATGCAGGGGCGCGGTGACGAGCATGACGCGACCCGCGGCCAGGCGCCGAACCTTGGTTAAGGGCGCCGCCCCTTCCCAATTTTGCTGCATTGATTTCATCAATTCTTCGGCCGTCGGGGTTTCACCCAACGCCGAAATGAAGGTAACTTTTGATTTTTCGACATTTTTAGGGGGTTGAAACGTCAACACCAGCGAGTTCATCACCGCGCGGGTTTTCACGTCATCGCGAACAGAAACCGCATTCAAGAGGATGAAGAACGCGAGCAACAAAAGGAACAGACTTAAAAATAAAGTCGGTCCCGTGCCCTTTAGCGATCCGGGTTGGTTTGGATCGAATTCATCCATACATAAAACATTACTATAAATACGCCTCTAATCAAAGCGCGACCTCACGGATGCAAGGTCTCCCTTGGCGGGTAACAGGCAATTACGACGCGCAGACTTGCATACGACACTCGTATGCAAGTCCAAACAGCACTCGAAGTTCACGTCATCAACGTAAGCCTCGCCCCATCTAAGGCGACGGCGCTCCGGCATTTCGACAGGTTGCCCTAGAATTGACCGATCACGCTGGACATTTTGGTCTTCAACGTCGCGGCGTTAAACGGCTTTACGATATAGTTATTGACGCCCGCCTGCTTCGCGGCGATGACGTTTTCTGTTTTACTTTCAGCCGTAATCATAATGAACGGCAGCGCCTTTAACTTGGCGTCGGCGCGGACTTCCTTCAACAATTGAAGCCCTGTCATGGGCTCCATATTCCAATCGGAAATAACCAGTTTAATTTCAGTTCGCCGCAAAACTTCCAAGGCGGCCGCGCCGTCCGAAGCTTCTTCGACGTTGGTGAATCCCAATTGTTTCAGCAAATTCCGAATGATCCTCAACATCGTCTTGTAATCATCGACGATGAGAACCGGCATATTCTTGTCAACGGCCATCTATTCCTCCAGATTCTAAACCAACGACGTCCCTAAGTGTCCGTCCGAAGACTTAATACCAGCGAGCATTGAGCCGGACTCAAAATAGGGGATTCCCAAACGTCGCTCACTCTGAATCAATGAAGCGAACTGATTCGGGGGTTCACGATGGGCAGAGCGATTGCGTTACGG
>JBLHZD010000134.1:0-10200 GCA_047631095.1 Alphaproteobacteria bacterium | reverse complement strand
CAAGGCGCAATATCTCTCAACCGCATTTCTGGCGACGACCGTCACAAGCTTGCTTCTGAATTCATGGTTCATCGCAAAATTTGGCCAGCGCCCCGCCTTCGCGGTGTCCATGGTCCTGTTTTTTATTGGCAGCGCGATCTCCGGCTTTTCGCCCACGCTCGACCTCATTATTCTAGGCCGTATCTTCCAGGGCTTCGCCGCCGGGATAATCCAGCCCATGATCATGGTCGTGCTGTTTCAGGTATTCCCACCGGAAAAACGCGGTCTGGCGATGGCGATGTTCAGCATGGGCGTCGTCTTCGCCCTGGGGCTTGGCCCAGCTCTGGGCGGGTACACGATCGATTTGCTCAATTGGCGTTACATTTTTTTGGTGCCCATACCGCCGGCCATTATCTCGCTGGTGTTGGGCATGATATTTTTACCCGACCGCCCCGCCGGCCCTCCCGCCGGCCCGTTCGATTTTGTCGGCTACGCCCTGTTATGCGTCGCGGTGTTCAGCTTGATGACAATCATTGGAAATGGACAACGCGACGGTTGGGGCTCCGATGTGATCGTGACGTTGTCGATCATGCTGTTGTTATCCGTCATTGGATTTATTTTGTCCCAGCAAAGACCAAGCGCCAACCTTCTGGACCTTCGGTTATTCGCCAATAGACGCTTCTCGACCGCCATTTGCGTCTCCTTTCTGTTTGGCTTTGGCAGTTTTGCGACGGTTTATATCTTCCCGGTCTTCGCCCAGATCGTGCAGGGATTTTCAGCGACCGAGGCGGGATCACTTTTATTACCCGGTAGCATTCTGGCGGCATGCTTCCTGCCCTTTACAGGACGCTTGGCCGATATATTTCCTGCCCACGCCCTGATAACATTGGGCATGTTTATCTTCGCGGTGAGCGTTCTGTTCATGGCCAACGCGGATGTCGACACAATATTCTGGAATATCGCACTTTATCTTTTCATTGGCCGCATCGGCGTCGCTCTGGTCTCCCCAGCTCTGAACGCAGCGGCGTTGGCGGCGTTGCCTGCATCGCAAATTCCGCGTGGCGCCGGGGTCGTGAACCTGTTTTTGATGCTCGGTGGATCCTGCGGGATCAATATATTGGTGGTCGTTCTCGAACGACGAATTGAATTCCACAGCGACGCTTTCACCGCGACGCAAACATCGGCTAACGCCGCCACACGCGAGCTGTTGATCTCCATCCAGGGCCTCCTTAACAATGGCGGCGTTCCGGAAAGCCTGCACATCCCCGTCGCCCTGCATTACCTGGGCAATGTCGTGCAGGAACAAGCCAATACGCTGGGGTTTCAGGATGGGTTTATCGCGGTTGGTCTTATCAGCATGGCGGCCCTTATCCCGGTCTTCCTGTTAACCCGCAAAAGCCGGTGATTGCGACGCGGCGAAACAACCCGCCGCCAGGGCGTCAAAGGCCTCGTTACATTGACATTTTGCGGGCCATTGTGATATAAGAATAAATTCTGCTTGTGCGTTCCATCGGGGTTGAGCGCCACTTTCGACTTAATGTTAACGATTGCTAATCAAAGCTAATCATTTTGGATGTTTTTTGCCGCAATCCAGATTTACGGCGTTCGCCGGGCTGAATTTACGCACCCAAATTCGCCTGCTTCAAATACCAGTGAACAGCCTATTGGATTGCCATTTCCACTGTTGCGACATAGACAGGCCCCTTCTATCATGCCGCGCCGTTGTCAGGCTTCGCGCCGTGACGGAAATATGATGCAAATGCGCCTTACCAGGCGCGTCAGGAAAGTAGCTGAATATGCTCGAATTTCTCCGAAGAGGCGTCCAAACCTGGTACTTTAAGGGACTCCTTTTACTGCTGGTCGGAAGCTTCGCGATTTGGGGCGTTGGCGACTTTAACTCTGGCGCCGCCACGGGAACCTCTGTCGCGACTGTCGGCGACCGGGATATAACCGGTCCGGCGCTGGTAAACGCCTTCAATCGCCAGATGCGCCAAATGCGCGGGGCGATCACGTCGGAGCAAGCAAGAGAACTGGGCGTTCTGGATCAGGTGCTGGATGCGTTAGTGGATGATTCTTTGTATGCGGCGGAGGCGGAAAACCTCGGCGTCGCGGTTGGAGACGCCGCTGTCGTTAGCAGAATTCATGAAGAACGGGCGTTTCGCGATCAACTGACGAAATCCTTCGACCGAGCGGTGTTCCAAAGCATTCTGGCGCAGAACGGGTTGAATGAGCAGGAATACGTCAACGGCATTCGACGCGAGGCCATGCGGGAACAAGTGTTGGGCGGATTTGAAATCGCCGCCGCGCCCAAATCCATGGTGACGCGCCTTTATAACTGGCGTCATGAGCGCCGCATCGCGGAAGTCCTGAATATCCCCATTGATATCTCGCTGGACGTTGGGGCGCCAGATGACATCGCCTTGGCGGCGATCCACAAAGCCCATGAAACGGAATTCACCGCACCGGAATACCGCAGCGCGACCGTAATCCATCTTCAAGCGAAGGATCTGGTCGATCAGGTCTCGGTCAGCGAAGAAGATCTGAAATTGGCGTATGACGAACGAGCAGCGGAATACCGTGTCGCAGAGCGTCGTCACGTTCTGCAAATGGTTCTGCCGGACGAAGAATCCGCCAAAACCGCACTTCGGCTGTTGGCGGAGGGACAAAGTTTCGAAGCCGTCGCAAAGTCGGAAGCAGATCAGGATAAAGCCGCCACGGAATTGGGCGCGGTGACGAAACAGGATTTACCAGACGATTTGGCCGACGCCGTTTTCAAGTTGAACACGGGCGAAACCAGCCCCCCCATTAAGGGACCTTTCGGAACGCATATTTTTCGCGTCACAGAAACGCTGCTTGAATCAGTAAAGCCCCTCGAAGAAGTTCGCGGTGACCTGCAGCAGGTCATTGCAGCGGACCGGGCGATCGAAGCGCTCTATAAGCTTTCAAACGAACTGGACGATGCCCTGGGCGGCGGATCGACGTTGAGGGAAGCCGCCAGCGCGCTGAACCTCAAAGTAAAACGCTTTGACGCCATTGACCGGCAAGGCCGCGCGCCGGGCGCAGATCAAACCTCGACAGTCGACGGCATTCCCGCAGGCGAAGGATTTTTGACCGTCTTGTTCGAGACGCCAGAAGGCGACGACAGCAATTTGGTTGAAAGCGGCGACAACGCCTTTTTCGTCCTTCATGTCGACTCGATAACCACGACAGCCGTTCTGCCGTTGGACTCGGTGCGCGATAAAGTCGTGGCGACATGGCAAGCCGAACAGCGCAAGAAACACGCTTTTGATATCGCCGAGGGCGTTCTTGGCGCGGTCACAAATGGGAAATCCCTGACGACTTTGGCGCTGCCCTACGGCTTTCCAGTCAAGACGACCAAAGCCTTCAAGCGCAACGGCGCAAACGCTGATACGGACATTCCCGCAGGCCTCGTCTCCGACATGTTTAATGTCAAATCCGGTGACGCGGCGATGGGAGAATCGTCAACCGGATACGCCGTGGCTATTTTGAAGGAAATCAAGGCACCGGAAGACGCTAAAGACGTCCTCGAAGGTACCCGGAACGACATTTCCCGCGGCATGACGAGTGATATCATTGTTCAGTTCAACAAAGCGTTGCGGAAACGCCATTTGGTTGAAATAAACCAGTTGGCCGTCAACCGGCTCTTTGCCGCGTACCCATAATTCAAATAGAGTTCCGATCATGCAAACCAGCCCAGACCTTGACGACTTTACCAGCGCCTATAATGCGGGACGGCCGCAAGTAATCTGGACAACGGAGGTGGCGGATCTGGAAACACCCGTCTCCGCCATGATGAAGCTATCGAGTGGACGGGCGAACAGCTTTCTTCTGGAATCGGTGGAAGGCGGCGCGGTGCGCGGTCGCTACTCTTTTGTCGGGCTCAAGCCAGATGTGATCTGGCGTTGTAATGGGGACAAGGCGGAAATCAATCGACGCGCCTTGTCCGGCGGTAATTTCGTCCCCTGCCCCATCGGCGCGCTGCAGGCGCTACGCGATCTGATTGAAGAGTCAAAAATTGAACTCCCGGATTCCCTCCCCCCCATGGCGGCGGGTCTGTTCGGTTATATGAGCTATGATACCGTGCGATTGATGGAGACCCTTCCGGATGAAAACCCGGATGTCCTGGGAAACCCGGATGGTATATTTCTACGGCCAACGGTGATCGCGGTTTTCGACAAACTGGCGGACATGGTGACGATTGTGACGCCCGTGCGACCGGTTCAAGGCATAGACGCGTCAGCGGCCCACCGTATCGCCGAAGAACGTCTGGCGGAAGTCCTGTCCGATCTGGAACGCCCCCTGCCCTACCATGGCCGTACGCCGGAAGTGGAGCATGAAGCTCCCACGCCAACCTCCAATATGAGCCGCACGGCGTTCCACGACATGGTGAAGCGCGGCAAAGAGTATATCGAGGCGGGCGACGTCTTTCAGGTTGTCTTGAGCCAGCGCTTCGAATTGCCGTTTACGTTGCCGCCATTTTCATTGTACCGCTCCTTGCGCCGTTTAAACCCGTCGCCGTTTCTATTTTTCCTCGATTTCGACGATTTCGCAATTGTGGGGTCCAGTCCTGAAATTCTTGTGCGTCTACGGGGCGACGAAGTCACAATCCGGCCTGTCGCGGGCACCCGGCCGCGCGGCGCCACGCCGGAAGAAGACAAAGCCTACGCCGAGGAATTACTGGCCGACCCCAAAGAACGCGCTGAGCATTTGATGCTGCTGGATCTCGGGCGCAATGACGTCGGGCGTGTGAGCAAGATCGGCACTGTCCAGGTCACCGAACAATACGTCATCGAAAATTACTCTCACGTCATGCATATCTCCTCCAACGTCATTGGCGAAATCTCGCTAGATCACGATGCGTTAAGCGCCCTTGTCGCAGGGTTCCCTGCGGGCACGGTTTCCGGCGCGCCCAAGGTTCGAGCGATGGAAATCATCGACGAGCTGGAGCCCGAGCGGCGCGGAATTTATTCGGGGTGCATCGGCTATTTCGGCGCTGGCGGCGACATGGACACCTGCATCACCTTGCGCACCGCCATCGTTAAAGACGGCAAAATGTACGTACAAGCGGGCGGCGGCGTCGTCGCCGATAGCGATCCGGAAATGGAGTGCCAGGAAAGTGAAAACAAGGCGCGCGCGCTCATTCGCGCCGCTGAGGAAGCCGTGTCCTTCGCCAGCTACAACCGGATCCGTTAAACCGGTTTACCCGTGTGCATCATTGCTGCGTATAATCGCCGAGACCGGAACCAGCGTAAACCCGCGCGACTCAACCGTCGCCAACCATTGTTTCAAACGATTAACCGTGAGGTCATGGGGATGGCCGATTGCGATGGCATGGCCGTTGCGCCGCGCTAAACGCTCCGTCAACGCAAGCTGTTTGATAATAAATTCGTCGGTGCGATCATGATCAATAAAGACATCGCGAACGGCGAACGGCGTTTTGAAAACCCGCGCCAGCGCCGGTCCGATTGATCGGGTATTCGTCAGGGAATCGAGAAACAACAACCCGCGTTCGTTCAACGTTTGCAAAACAATTTCCATCCCGTCTGGCCAGGCCGTGAAGCGACTTCCCATGTGGTTGTTAATCCCGGTGAAACCGTCGAACCGGGACAGCGCCCAATCAAGACGCCGACGTATTTCCACCGGCGTTAAAGACGTCAACAACGCGTTGGGGCCCGGGTCGACATCGTGATCCAGGGGCTCCATGTTGACATGCACCATAAGTTCATGGCCCGACGCCCGCGCCAATTGGGTCAAAGTCGGTAAATTGTAGCCATAGGGAATGAACGAAAGGGTCAAGGGCGCGGGAAGCGCAATGGCGTTGCGGGATCGTTTCTGATCGTTCCCGAGGTCATCGAGAACAATCGCGATCATGGGACGGCCTGTCGCAACATTGGAAGCGATGGCGTATCGCCGCCACGCCGCCGGCGCGGTTATTGGCGATTGCACGGGGGACCGCGACGGTGACGGCGATATCGTTGGCGCGGCGGCGTCTCCCGTTTCCACCACTGCGGGACCGGGCGTAGGCGGCGTAGGGTTCGGCGGCGATACCGGCGCCGCTTCAACTGTCTCGGGCGCTGGCGCAGGATTTATTGGGAGCGCATCATCGTCGATTGGAAGCGCAGCCACGTGTGTTTCAACCGGCGCCTCAATCCTGATTGGCGGCATTGCTTTTGGAAGTTTATGCGCTTCGCTTATCGTGATCGTCGCTCTTGGACGTTCATCCTTCGTTAACCAAACACCAAGGCCGGCGCCCAAACCAACGCCAACGGCGAAGACACCTATAAAAACAGTTACCAACCGCAAGGGCCTGGACCAAATCCGCCCGAGCATATCTCGTCCATTTTTTTGAAGCGTTTAGGAGAGTTCATCGTCTCGCGCGAAATTCTCCAGGATGGGACAGTTGGGTCGGCCATCGCCATGGCATTGCTCGGTCAGCGACGTCAGGCTGTTTCGCACATCGCGGAGCGCTTCAATCTTTTGGTCAATCTTTTCAATATGGGAAAGCGCCAACGCCTTCACGTCCGCGCTCGCGCGGGTCCGGTCATACCACAGGTTCAATAATTTACTGACGCTCGGGACACTGAAACCAAGACCTCTGGCACGCTGAACAAACCGTAGTGTTTCAATATCGCGCGGGTCAAAGGTTCGATAGCCGGACTCGCTTCGAGTCGCTTCGGGAATTAGCCCGATGCTTTCGTAATACCGTATCGTTTTGCTTGGCACGCCGGAAGACCGGGACGCCTCTCCGATGTTCATTGTCTTGGAACTCCCATGTCCCCCTATGATAATCGACAGGTAAGCGCCTCGCTCGCGACAGACAAGAAGATATCGCAATTTCTCCCGCCAGTCTCGCTTTCTTCGCCGCCTCGTTCCTGCTATAAGATACAGGGTTTTTTCGGGCCCTTCACGGAACCCCCGTTCATAAATTAATAGATTTGCACCCCAGACTAGAGCCTAGGATCATGTACTTACTCATCGATAACTATGACAGCTTCACATACAATCTGTGGCACTTCCTTGGTGAAATGGGCGCCGTCTTCGAAGTTCACCGCAACGACGCGATTACGGTTGAAGAGGCCATGGCGATGAACCCGCAGGGCATCGTTTTGTCTCCTGGTCCTTGCGATCCGGACAAGGCGGGCATTTGTCTCGACCTGGTTCGCGCGGCGGCGGGCGAAGTTCCCGTCCTGGGCGTCTGTCTGGGCCATCAATCCGTTGGGCAAGCGCTTGGCGGAAAAGTGGTTCGCGCACCGACGTGTATGCACGGTAAAATGGGCGTCATGCACCATGACGGGACCGGCGTTTTCGCCGACATCCCCAATGATTTCACAGCAACCCGATATCACTCTCTTGTGCTGGAGCGGGACAGTTTACCCGATTGCTTCAATATCACGGCGGAAACGGATGGCGGCGTTATCATGGGGATTTCCCACAAGGAATTTGCGCTTCACGGTATTCAGTTTCACCCGGAAAGCATCGCCTCGGAGCACGGTCACAAAATGCTCGGGAATTTCCTGGAACTGACAAAACAGTAGGATCATGCCATGAGCGCGAACGGCGAAAAGTTCAAGGAACTACTGGGCAAAGTCGCAGGCGGCGGTGAGCTGTATTTTGATGAAGCCGAATCCGCTTTTGACGTCATGATGTCCGGCGACGCAACGCCCGCGCAAATTGGCGGCTTTCTCATGGCCCTGCGAACCCGCGGCGAAACCGTAGATGAGATTTCCGCCGCCGCAACGATTATGCGCGCCAAGGCGACGCCGATCAGCGCTCCCGACAACGCCATGGATATCGTCGGCACCGGCGGGGATCGCTCCGGCACCTATAACATTTCCACCTGCACCGCATTGGTGACGGCGGGATGCGGCGTTCCTATCGCCAAACATGGCAACCGCGCCGCGACCTCCAAATCCGGTGCCGCAGATGTTTTGAGCGCGCTTGGCGTTAACCTGGACGCTGATTTTTCATTGCTTGAAAAAGCGCTCCGCGAGGCGGGCATATGTTTCATGATGGCGCAACGCCACCACGGCGCGATGAAGAACGTCATGCCCACGCGAATTGAACTTGGGACCCCCACAATTTTCAACATACTGGGACCGCTCTCCAACCCCGCGAGCGTCAAACGCTTGTTGGTGGGGACATATTTGCCCAAATGGGTGCGCCCGATGGCGGAAACCCTTGGTCGCCTTGGCGCGGAACGCGTGTGGGTCGTGCATGGCTCCGATGGGCTGGATGAGTTAACCACGACCGGGCCATCCCATGTTTGCGAATTCAACAATGGCGACATTCGAGAATTCGACTTAAGTCCGGAAGACGCCGGGTTGCCGCTTTCGGATCCAAAGGATTTGAAGGGCGGCGACGCCGACTACAACGCTGATGCAATCCGCGCCGTGCTGGCGGGTGAAACTGGCGCGTATCGCGATATCGTCCTGTTTGGCGCCGCTGCGGCGTTGATTGTCGCCGGACGCACCGACGATTTAAAAGAAGGCGTCACGATAGCTTCAGACGCCATTTCAAGCGGCCGCGCGCTAAAGGCGCTTGAAACGATGGTAGCCATTACAAACGAGGGCGCGGCATGAGCGACGTCCTGGAGCGTATTTGCAACGACAAACGTCGTCATATTGAGACCCTGAAATCGGAGCGTCCGCTATCCGACATGGCGACTCTAGCGACAAAGGGACCAACGCCGCGCGGGTTCGTCGCCCAACTGAAAAAACGATCTTCGGCAGGATACGGTCTCATCGCCGAATTGAAAAAGGCATCCCCGAGCAAAGGGCTGATACGCCCGGAATTCGCGCCAGCATCTCTCGCCAGAGATTATGAAGCGGGCGGCGCCGCCTGCCTGTCTGTGCTGACCGACACCCCCTATTTTCAGGGCAAAAATGACTATCTGACCGCCGCGCGCATGGCGACATCTCTGCCCGTGCTGCGCAAGGATTTCATGCTGGATGCGTATCAGGTTCATGAAGCCCGCGCGATCGGCGCGGATTGCATATTGTTGATCATGGCCGCGCTTGATGATGACACGGCGCAGGAACTCGAAACACTGGCGTTCGATTTGGGCCTGGATGTCTTGATCGAGGTTCACAATGAACCGGAGCTGGAACGTGCACTTCGTTTAAAATCACCGCTCATCGGCGTGAACAATCGCAATTTAAAAACTCTCGGCGTCGATCTTGCGACCACGGAAACACTGGCGAAAATGGTGCCGGAAGACCGTATCGCAGTCGGTGAAAGTGGGCTGGGGACGCCAGCTGACCTGGCCCGCTGCGCTGCTGTTGGGGTTCGTTGTTTCCTGATCGGCGAATCGCTGATGCGCCAGGACGATGTGCGCGCCGCCACCAGCGCTATCCTCGCCGCTCCCGTCGACGCGTAGGGGAAATCAAGCTATGGCGACTGAATTCACGCATTTCGATAAGGACGGCAACGCCGTCATGGTCGATGTTTCCGCTAAAGACCGCACAGAACGCGTCGCGATTGCGGCGGGAACAATTCTGATGCAACCGGAAACCGTCGCCTTGATCCAGCAGGGCGCAGTTAAAAAAGGCGATGTCCTGACCGTTGCGCAACTGGCCGGAATCATGGGGGCGAAACGCACACCCGACCTGATACCTCTCTGCCACCCGCTCGCCCTTACTTCGGTGAAAGTCGATCTGGTTATCGACGCAAATCGCAACGCCATTGATATTTCCGCCACCTGCAAACTGAATGGACAGACCGGCGTCGAAATGGAGGCGCTTACCGCCGTCTCGGTGGCGGCGCTGACGGTCTATGACATGTGTAAGGCTGTCGATCGCGGCATGGAAATCACCGATATACGTCTGATGCACAAATCTGGCGGAAAATCAGGAACCTATGAGAAACCGTAATGCTTAGCGTCAAAGAAGCCCAAGATCGCATCCTCTCAACCATAACGCCAATGCCCGCTGAACAGATCGGTATGGCGAACGGATTAGGCCGCGTATTGGCCGAGGACATTGCGTCCCGTCGAACGCAACCGCCGACAGACGTATCCGCCATGGATGGTTATGCTGTGCGGGCGGCGGATGTTGCAACCGTCCCGACAACTTTGAAAATCATTGGACACGCCCCGGCGGGCGGCGAGCATGACGGCGCGCTCGGCGCAGGCGAAGCCGTGCGAATTTTTACCGGCGGCCCCGTGCCAAACGGCGCTGACGCTATCGTCATACAAGAAGATAC
>JBLHZD010000133.1:0-10269 GCA_047631095.1 Alphaproteobacteria bacterium | reverse complement strand
AGGTTTTATATGGCGCTCTATACGACCGTTATCCGTCGCGATCGTGGAGGGTTTCTTCGTCGCCACACCCTCATTTAAATACAAATCGCACAAAGCCGAGACAGGAATATCTTTTTTGATATCGTCGCGTGACTCCGCGGGGTCTTTTCCATCAGCGACAAAACCAAGTAATCTTTTCGCTTCAACCTTGGCCTTTTCAGCGGTCCAAGGAGATCCATGTTTACCAATTGATAGCCAACGTTGGCGACCATGAAAGCGATATTTGAGCACAAAAACCTTATCGCGGCGTTGGCAGCGAACACCAAAACCGCGAACATCTTCATCCCAAATTACGTCGCCGGGCTTTAGAGCGTCCACCGCTCGTTTGGTCACGTTTTTTCGATTAATAGCCATAGCCATCTCCAAACTGGTTGCTAATTTAATTTCTAGCTACCAACTAGCAACCACAGCATATCATATCCACTGCGGTTTGATGCGGAAAATAGCGTTTTATCGAATGTTATATCGTAGGTATTGCGGCGATATCGAAGTTTAGAGTATGATGACCTCCGGTTTCACACGGCAGTGGTCACAGGTTCAATCCCTGTCGCGCCCACCAGATTCACCAAAATCTGATTTTAGCCCGCCGTTTTTAAAGGCGACGCAGGCATGCGACATTACTTTATCATCAGTTTCATAATTCTGTCCGTCCTCACGGCCTATGGCCTGTACACGGGTCAGTTAGGTCTACCTTAGTCGCTGGCGCTGTCGTTTGGCGAGGACGATGGCGTAGGGTCGTCTAATTGGCTCCGTAAAATTTCGCCCAATTCCTTTCGCCGAAACGGCTTGCTTATCAACAAGGCGTCATCAGGCAGTCGCCCATTTTCCAGAATCGCTTTTTTCGGATATCCGGACATGAAAATAATTTTATCGATGGCCATTTCCGCGATACTTTTTCCGCAAATTCAATCCCACTAACGCCATTTGGCAGAACGATGTCAGACAAAATCAGGTCTGGTAGACCTCTTCCCAGCAATAGCTGTTCCGCCTCCGCGGCCTCGCCAGCCACCCAAACGACATAACCCAGACGCTCCAACAGCTTTTGCGTCAAAGCTCGCAAGTCTGGATCATCCTCGATCAATAAGATTGTCTCCCCTTTCGCCCCCGTACTGACCATCGGCGTCGCCTCTTCCGTCTCGGCGGCAGCTGACTTGATTTGGGGCAAATACAATTTGAAAGTCGCGCCTTTACCCAATTCACTATGAACCGTGATATGGCCACCAGATTGTTTGGCGAAACCATAAACCATGCTGAGACCCAATCCACTTCCCTGACCAACTTCCTTGGTCGTAAAAAACGGCTCAAAAATCCGCTCTGTAACCTCTGGCGCCATCCCCGCGCCATTGTCTGTCACACAGAGCGATACGTAGGGCCCCGGCGCCACCTCGTCATTAGTCGCCGCGTAGCGTTGATCCAGAATTACGTTTGACGTCTCCACTGTGATTTTTCCAACGCTGCTCATCGCATCACGCGCATTCACAGCGAGGTTCAGCAGCGCATTTTCCAACTGCGACGCGTCGACGAAAACACGTTCCGCCGAAGGGTCCAATACAGTTTCAATCTCGACGGATTCTCCAATCGTTCGTTGCAGGAGCAACAAGGTATCAGCCGTAAGCTCATTTATATCGACAGAGGTTGGCCGCAAGGTTTGTCGCCTGGAAAACGCGAGCAGGCGATGGGTTAGCGCACCGCCTCGATTGGTCGCATCAATCGCAGCCTTAACAAGCGCCGCCAATCCCTCGGTTTCGCTATACGCCTCATTGATGAGCTCCAGGTACCCCATGACAATCGTCAGTAAGTTATTGAAGTCATGGGCGACACCCCCGGTCAATTGTCCGACGACCTCCATTTTTTGGGCCTGCCGCAATTGCTCTTCGCGATGACGTTGCTCAGTGATATCCAGCGCGATGCTGACGACCCCTGTGACCTCCCCACCCGGGCCGCGAATCGGCGCTTTGGTCGATAACCAAATCCGGTGATGGTTTGCATACTCTTCGACGATCTCCAATCCAGGTGATGTCTCACCACTGTCGAAGACCTCCCGGTTCGCCGCCGCAACCCGTTCGGCCAGTTTGGAATCTGTGATATCAAAGAGCGTTTTCCCGATTGCGTCTTCCGGTCGAATACCATATTGGGCCGCCTCATATTCATTGATGAGGCGAAATCGAAAATCCTTATCCGTCACATTGATAATCAGCGGCGCCGCATCGATGACGGCTTGAAGTAATTCCTGATTTTCCTGTAACGCCGCGGTTCGCTGAATAACGCGGGCGTCCAGTTCGTCGTGCGCCACGCGGAGCGTTTCCTCCATTTTCTTTCGCTCGGTGATATCTGTCGAGATTGTTAAAATCTCTCCGTTGTCAGTTTTTTGTTCGGACAACAACAGCCAGCGACCATCCCGCCGCTCAATCTCTATCGATGTCCCCGGCGTCTGATGTATGCGCAGTCGTTCTTCTTTGAAGTCCGCTTCGCGTCCCACTGCCGCAGGAAATAATCCTGCATCAATCAAGGCCTGTAGAAAATCTTCGTACCTGACGCCAACCTTTATGTAATCATTTACCTCCGGGTTACTTCTCCGAAACTGCTCATTACAAATCACGAGCCGGTCTTCTGCGTCCCAAAGCGCGAAAACCTGCGGAATACCATTCAACGCGGACGCCAGGCGATTATTCGCCGTTTCCACGGCTCGGTCAGCCAACTCCTTCTCTGTAATATCCGTCGCAGAGCCGCGATAACCCTTGAATACCCCCGCTTCATCAAAAAACGGGACACCGTTAATACTAAAAAAGCATTCGACGCCACTTTCTTCAGTACTGTGAAACAGGAACCCTCGAAACGGCCTATGAGCGTTCAGGTCCTCGACATGATGTCGCCAATTCTCATCGTGGTCTTCGCTTAGACCGGCCGCCTCCCACCTGGTTTGACCGATCAGGATTTTTTGCGGAAACTTGTCATTCATATCCGACGTATCGGAAAAAAAACTGAAACGATGGTTCTCGTCTGTCTCCCAGAACCGATCAAAGGACGAATCCATCACATCGCGAAACCGTTGCTCATAGACACGCGCCGTTTCACGAGCGGTCAACACTTCTGTAATATTTGAGCCGGCGCCCCGATACCCCTGAAACTAACCGGTTTTGTCAAAATAGGGAACGCCGCGGGTGCTAATCCATTGAACGTCTTCCTTCGGGCCCAGGCGGCGATAAGTAAAATTCCTAAACGGCTTTCGATCTTCCAAATCCCGAAAATGGCGTCGCCACCCTTCTCGATTTTCATCGATCACGGTCAGTTCCTGGCGTGTTTTCTTGTAAAAGAACTCAGGCTTAACGCCGGTCGCCATGAACACGCGTTCCGACAGATAGATGAAGCGCAAATTTTTGTCGGTTTCCCAAAACCAATCGGACAACACTTCCGCCAGATCGCTAAAGCGCTGCTCGATTTTTTCATACAATCCAGGATGCGCCATACGATGGTCATTCTCCATGTGCCGGGCCTTTCTGCTGCTCGAACTAGCGCGCCAGCAAAGTCATCAACGCCTGCACGCCACCTGCGTCCAGGTCGTCGATACGTCGCGCCAGACCGATGATTTCCTCGATCACGCCAGCATCATGACGCAGGGCCAGGCAATCGCAAACTTTCACCAAATGCTCTTCTTCCGGTATCGGCGGCCGACCGTATTTTCCCTTGGGTCCATCACACGTCTGTTCATACACAGACCCGTCTTTCATTGTGATTGCAACGGTGACCTTCATTTCTTCAAAAGCGGCGACGAGTTCATCGCGCGTTTCATGTTCGACACGCTTAAGCATAGCCTCCATATCGTCGCGAAACCGTCTTTCGTCCTCAAAGCTCACCATGCGCACGGTTCCATCAAGGAGGGCGCAGCAGGTCGTGTATTGCCAGCTGAACTTTCCATCCAGACCCGTTTCAGGAAACGGCCTGTTGACGTAATCCATTTTGGGCGTGGTGATGTGTATTTTTTCAATCTCCGCCGACCGCCCCCCAATTTTTTCATACAACGCCAGCGCCGCCGTAATAACAAAATGGGTGCCAAACTGACTGGGAAACATTTTTATCGCATATCCCGGTGTCGTCACGCGGTAGGGCGGGCCAAAGTTCAGTAAATCCTCGGCGACAAAATCAGAGTCGAAAAAAGTTTCGATATAACCGTTGGGCGCCTCGATGACATCCGGGTTGGCGTTAAATCCGTGACTGGCCAGTAACGCGGCGTCAACGCCCATCGCCACGGCGTGACCGCAATTAATCGATTTCGACATCGTGCCTACATTGGCGAAGATGCTACCCGCTCGCGAAGCAGCGATCCCCATCGCATTACGCAGGGTCATCGAGTCGAGATTGAGGATGTGCGAAGACGCGACGACCGACCCCAGAGGTCCCACCAATCCCGGCGGATGAAACCGCAAGCCCTTTCGCCCAATTTGTCGCGAGGCCTGACGCAACCAGCCCATAATCTCCGTGCCTTTGACGATGCCCGTCAATATATCCCGGCCCGTCGCGCCATCACGTTCCGCGAGCGCCAATAAGGCAGGCAGACTGGTCGAAACCTGATGATTGGCCGGGCTCCACATCGGTTCAAAATCCAGTACGTGCATGGCGGCGCCGTTCAAATACGCCGCTTGCACCGGCGACGTCTTAAAGCCAAATCCAATCGCCGTTGATTGCGCTTCCCCGCCAAGGGCGCGGACATGCTTCGCCAGAACCCCCGGCGCTTCTTCCTGAACCGTGCCCGCAACAGCAACGGCAACGCCGTCTATGACCAACCGGCGCGCACGGTCTTTCGCATCTTCCGTCAGGTCGTCATAAGTCGTCGCGACAATATTTTCGCAAAGTTCCGCTGTTACGCCCATGTCCGCCCCTACTCTTTATGGTTTATTAGGGACGCAGTTTTCCACAACCCGATTACCAGCGCCAGCATTGGGGTGAAATGGCGTTATTCGCCGCGGATCATATCGCGAATGCGGGGTTGAATTTCGGTTCGCCAGCGCCGCCCATTGAATACGCCGTAATGCCCGACTTCCGGCTGCACATAGTGACGACGAAGCGCATCGGGAACATTTGGGCATAATTCATGGGCCGCCTGCGTTTGTCCCACCGAGCAGATATCGTCCTTTTCACCTTCCACCGTCATCAGGGTGGTTTTTTGTATCGCGCCAAAATCAACGGGCGCGCCACGATGGGTCATGCGGCCCGTCGGTAACAAATGTTCCTTGAACACAGTTTTGACCGTTTCCAGAAAGAACGCCGCCGGCAAGTCCATCACCGACATATACTCTTCATAAAACGCCTTATGCGCATCGACGGAATCGGCGTCGCCGGTTACCAGATTATCAAAATGCTGATGATGGGCGTTGATATGTCGATCCAAATTCATGGCCATAAAACCGCTCAGTTGAACAAAGCCCGGATAGACCTTACGCATAAAGCCAGCATTCGGGAACGGCACCGTCGAAATCACCGTCCGTTCAAACCACGCCATATCCTTTGATTCCGCATGGGTATTTACGACCGTTGGGTTCCGTCTGGTGTCAATCGGGCCGCCCATCAAGGTAAGTGATTTTGGTTGGCAAGGATCGTCCGCCATCGCCAATAATGCGGCGGCGACCAACGCTGGCACGGCCGGTTGGCACACCGCGATAACATGCGTGTCCGGTCCCAAAAATCGCAAAAAATCGATCAGGTAGTCCGTGTAGTCATCCAACCCAAACGACCCTTGGGCGAGCGGTATCTCACGCGCATCACGCCAATCGGTAATATAAACATCATGCTCCGGAATCATGGTGCGCACCGTGTCCCGTAACAATGTTGCGTAATGCCCGGACATGGGCGCAACCAAAAGCACTTTCGGGTCATTGCGCGGCTTGGGCGTGTCCCGGGTGAAATGCTTCAAATCCCCAAAATCCCGCTTTAAGACAATATCTTCTGCGACAGCGACCATGTCGCCATCCACCAGAATTTCGGATATTCCGAATTCCGGTTTGCCATATCGGCGAGTCAGGCCTTCGAACATCTCGCAGGCGGCGGACGCTTGGCGTCCCCACAGTGACTTTCCAACGGGATTAAACGGTAAATCGAGCGATAATTTTAGGCCCTGCGCCGCAGCGCGAACCGGAGAGACCCAAGCATGAGCATATTCATAAGCGTGATATTGCACCCGACAGTCCTGTTCCTAGTGTGCGCCTGGGCCGCTGCTAGTATCCCGGAAAAATGAATATGTCACATTTTTTGCACTGCAGCAAATATATGTGCAGTGCGGCATTCAAAGAGGACAAAGGCGCTTATGGGTACAATAGTAGGATAAAAAGCAAAAAATCATTAGCATTAGTATACAATCGTATACATATAGCGCCGGAATAAGGGTTTAACGCGTTGCGAACGCAGGTTGCAAAATAGGTACTTCACAGCCCTGGATTTCCCGTAAATGAGACTACGTTCACCTAATCATTCAGCAATCGAATTCAACCATCCGCACCAAAATTAATGACTGAAAATCATCACAATCGGGAATGGCGCCACCACAGTGCGGCGCGCACCCAAAACCCCGTGAAACCTATAGCGTTTGACCTCGTCTAAATATTAAATTTACAGAAAAAAAGAGCCGGCAAGTTTCATGTGCCGGCTCTTTAAATTGAATGTTTTTCGCCGCTATCTGAAAGACGGCATAACCTCTTTCCCGAACCATTCTAACTGCTCAATCATAACGGATTGGGGCGTCCCCATGGCGGATTGAACGTTTACATGATCCAGTCCCGGAAAGGCGTCGCCCAGGGATTTCAAAAACTCGATAAAGCCCTCCGGCGGACCACAATACCAGGCGCCGCTTTCGCAAGCATCCTCCAGGGTTGGAATTCCAGCCTTGGAAACCCCGCCTCGTTTTCCCAACGCTTCGATCTGTTCCGGCTTCAAACGCCCGAGGAAACCGAGCGGGCCGAACATTTTCGCGTGTTCCTCATAATACTTCCGCGCTTCCGAGATCGCCTGTTCCCTGGTCGGCGCCAAATGATAGGAAATACCGAAACACAGGTTTTCACCCAACTCAACGTCATGACCGGCGCGTTTATGCGCGTCCTGAAACGCCTTTACGGACCCCTGCGCCAGCAAGGCCGAGCCCCCACCCATGACGCCCTTAATGCCGTGCTTCACCATAAAATCCAGGCCGCGGTCGGTCGCGCTAACCACCGGTTGCCAGCATTCGACCGGCTGGTTCTGGGGGCGCGGCACCAATGTCAGCTCTTCCAGGTCATATCCGCGATACGGCACCTTGGCCGGCAGGGTGTAATATTTCCCCTCATGGGAAAACGAGTCCTCATGAAACGCCTTGAACATGATATCGACTTGTTCTTCAAAAATGTCCCGATTGGCGTCCTTATCCAACAGGGGACCGCCCAGGGTTTCAACTTCGCGCGTGTGGTATCCTCGGCCCACGCCAAAGACGACCCGGCCTTTGGTGAGAATATCCGCCACGGCGTAATCTTCCGCCAACCGCAACGGATGCCACATCGGCGTAATATTAAACCCACACCCGTATTTGAGGTTTTTGGTAATATGCGCAAGATGTTGGCTCAACATCAAAACGTTCGGGATAACTTCATACCCTTCCCGCTGGAAGTGATGTTCGGCGAACCAGAGCGTGTCGTACCCCAGCTCATCCATACATTTCGCCATAGCTTCGGATTTTTCGAACACCGTCATTAGATGTTCATTGGAATAACGCCGTTCATTCACCGGCGTCGCGTCTTCGCCAATATCTTCAAAATCAACATGCCCGGCGAACAGCGAGGAAAATCGCTTAATCATAAAACACCTCCCAATTAAAAATCCGAATTGGGAAACCGTAGCAATTCAAACTCAATAACAAAACCAGAATCCGACGCCCCGGACACCTGAACCCGCGCCGCGCCCAAGTTCGGAATGTGTCCAGACAATAAACGGGCCCAGAGTCGCAAAAAAGGCGGTGGCAGGACCAGCTAGTCCCCTATCACCGCCTCGTTTAATCACCCATCGGCGGCGACGCGCCGCCGATGTTCGTAAAAATAGCCGCTACGCCGTTTTAGGTTGCATTTCGCGCGCTTTAACTTCCATACCCGGCAATAAATCGCCGATCAGATCGTCATCCAGATCCGCCGCAACGCCCGGATAGCCAGCCTCCGCAATCATGGCGCGGAGTTTGCGCGCCTTCAAGACGCCCAGAGTCCATTCCAGCGGGTCGGGAACAAGCGTTTTATCCCAATAAATCCAGTGGTTTTTGTTGCGCGGCCCGTAATGATAATGGGGCTCTTTACGAAAGCAATCAAACGCCAGTAATTCTGTTTCTTCCGCATTCTCGCCATCCAGTGTGCCGGACAGATCAGACATGACATGGATCGCCAACCCGCCATCATCGCCAAGCGTGCGCAATTCCAAGCCAAAACGGATATTACCCGCTTCGTAAATATCCGTGCCGCGGTTGTGCTTGACCGTCAAGCGACCCTTGCTGAAGGCTTCGCGCGCCACTGATTCTATTTCACCCAAATTGTTCGCAACCTGTTGCGTATCAATTTTGGAAGCGACGCCAGGGTAGCCTGCGGCCTCGATCATGGTCGGCAAGTTTTCCCTTAATTGCTGCATTGTCCAGCCAATCGGATTACCGTCCACAATCGGGTCCATGCGACAAATCGTATTCGCGCCATCGGGGTCATAAATGTAATTTCTGTCGATATCGCAACAGTTAAACCGCAACAAGGTCGTTTCCTTACCGTCAACCATGGCGCGAACAAAGATAATGACGCCCTGATCAGGTACGCCGCCATGAATATTGCTGTCCCACTGTTCGTGGCGCACTGTGATGGACACCTCGCCAAGTTCGAATTTTTGACTGCCTCGTTTCATGATCCCCCAACCTTTCCTGTTAATTCCATGTAACCGCAAAACCAAAAACTAAAGACTAAACCGTCATGAACCAGACCCCATCCCAATCCTCGGGCGGCGGGTTGGCCATATAACGCAGGCATCGTTCCAGATAGAGCCGACAAAGTTCATTGTCAGCGTATAACTTCAGCGCTCCGGAAAAGGTGCTCATCGCGCCTTTCCAATCGCGGGTCCGATAAAGATTTAGGCCCGTATTAAACGCGTCAATTACCGCGTCCATCTGTGGGAAATGAAGTATCGTTGTAATGGTCAAGCGCTTCGAAGATATGGACGGGCTGAAGTTCGCCTTTTAACCGCAGGATGTCGAGTTCCCGGAATTTCAGGCCAGCCCCCTACACTGCACTCATCGTTGCACGACCCAATAAAATTTGCACGCCATACTCGTTGGCGGCGTCTTCCAGCTGGGTCGCCAAATTCACCGAATCGCCGACGATCGCATAATCCATACTGTTGGCGGCGCCGATATTGCCAGAAATAAGCTCTCCCGTATTCAAGCCAACGCGGCTTAGTATTCTGGATTGACCGTTCTTTACACGTGCCGCATTCATCCCGTTGAGCGCGCGCATCATATCATTTGCGGCCGTGACCGCCTTCACCGCGTCATCGTCTCCAGGGAACGGCGCGCCAAACACCGCCATGACCGCGTTGCCGATATGTTTGTCCAACATACCGCCATGCTTCACGACGACATCCACCATGCTGGCGTAATACTCATTCAAGAGAACGTCGGTGTCGCGCGCATCATAATCTTCAAAGACAGCCGCGCCGCCGCGAATATCGGAATACAACACGGTCGCGGTCTGTGGCGTTCCACCGAATGAGATTTCACCGGTTTCGACCATTTTTTCAGCCGCTTCATTGGTCATATAACGGACCATGGTGGATTTCAGGCATTTTTCCTGGGTGATGTCTTCAAGACTAACCATAAAGCCGCTCGACTGATCCGCCGTATCCAGCAATGGCGATACGATCATATTGACTGAAAGGCGGGCGCCATCGCCCATTTTCAATTCCCGGTCCGTGAAGGTCTCACTGCCGGTCGCCCCCCCCCGCATCGAGGATAAGCCGCACTATTTTTCCTGACCGACGGGTTCGAATATCGCCGCCACGGTCTTACCAGAAAGCCATTCGACCGACTGGCCCAGGATTTGGGCCGCCGCGCCATTCGCCGACGTCGCCTTTCCCTCCGCATCAAACGTCAAAACGCCGCTGCTAAGTGTCCGTCCGGAAAGTTCATGCGTTTAAACAAATCTTTCTCATCATCAGACGAATTGACGCCAAGAGAAGGAAGGCTCGGGCGGTTCT
>JBLHZD010000132.1:0-10276 GCA_047631095.1 Alphaproteobacteria bacterium | reverse complement strand
CAATATCGGTCCGCTGCCAAACACACAAGGACATAAGAGTCGCGACGGCGCGCCGATGTTAAAGCCGGACCGACCCGTCTTGGCGACGGATAAAGTGCAACATCGCGGTGAAGCCGTGGCGCTTGTCGTGGCGGAATCTGCGGCGGCGGCGAAAGACGCGTCGGAATTGATTGAGTTCGACGTCGAAATGTTGCCTGCGGTCTCGAACGCGGAAGAGGCCATGGCCGACGGGGCGCCGCAAATGCACGGCGATGTTCCCAATAATGTCGCGCTGGATTGGGAGTTTGGCGATGCCGCGGAGAACGACAAGATTTTCGCCGGCGCGCATCATATCGCGAAATTGAAATTGCGCAGTAACCGGGTTGTTGTGGCGTCCATGGAGCCGCGTGCGGCGACGGCGGAATACGACGCGGCGAACGAACATTATACGTTGCATGTGGGCACGCAGGGCGTCTTCGGATTCCGGAATTTACTGGCGGCGCGTGTGTTGGGCGTTGAGCGCGATAAGTTGCGGGTTCGCACTTATGATGTCGGCGGTTCCTTTGGCATGAAATCCGGCCTGTATCCGGAATACGCACCGTTGCTGGTGGCCGCGCGTTTGCTGGGGCGCCCGGTGAAATGGTGTGATGAACGCAGCGACAGCATGTTGTCGGATCAACACGGTCGTGATTCCTTCGCCGAGGCTTCCCTCGCATTCGACGCTGAAGGTCATATCCTGGCGGGGCGTGTGTCGTGCACCTGTAATCTAGGCGCTTATCTGACCGCCGCCGGTCCCAATATGCATACTGGCAATTTGGTCAAGAACTTCCCCGGCGTTTATCGGCTGCCGAACTATTACGCCTGCACAAAGGCGGTCTTCACCAACACGACGCCAATTGGCGCCTATCGTGGCGCCGGTCGCCCCGAAGGCGTGTATTACATGGAGCGGCTGATGGATAACGCCGCGCGTGAAATGGGGATGGATCGCGTCGAACTTCGGCGGCGAAATCTCGTTCGCGCCGATGAAATGCCCTATGCGGCGGTGTCGAAATTCACCTATGACAGCGGCGATTTCCCCGGTGTGCTGACCAAGGGGCTGGCGCGCGCGGATTGGGATGGCTTTGAAGGCCGTCGCGCGGAATCGGCCAAGGCCGGGAAACTTCGCGGGCTTGGCATTGCGTGTTATCTGGAAGTCACGGGCCCGCCTTCGGCTGAAATGGGCGGTATTAAATTTGAGGATGACGGGACAATCACGATGACGTCGGGTTCGCAGAATTACGGGCAGGGCCACGCCTCGACCTTTGCGCAAATTCTGGTGAGCAAGCTCGGCGTTCCGTTCGAACAGCTTCGCCTGGATCAGGGCGATAGCGACAAATTGCTGGCCGGGTCCGGAACGGGTGGTTCAAAAACTGTCATCACTGCTGGTTCCGCTCTGGTGCAAGCGGCTGAAAAGGTTATCGAAAATGGCCGTATCGTGGCCGGGCATGTGTTGGAGACGGCGACCGCCGATATCGAATTCGACAGCGGCGCCTTCCGGGTTACGGGAACGGACCGAAGCGTGGACATCATGGAATTGTCCCGTGAAGCCCGCACGATGCGCGTTGACGGCAAGTTGCCCGAAGACGCACCCGACGGGTTGGACGCGGCGATCACGGCGGAAGAACTGCCGCCGCTCGCCTTTCCAAATGGCTGTCATATCGTCGAGGTGGAAATCGATCCTGAAACCGGCACGACGCAATTGGCCAAATACGTTGTGGTTGATGATTTTGGCGTGATGATCAATCCGATGCTGGTCGAAGGCCAGGTCCATGGTGGTATCGCGCAGGGCGTCGGTCAGGCGCTTATGGAAAATGTCGTGTATGACGACGACGGCCAACCAATTTCCGGCACCTATATGGATTATACGATGCCGCGCGCGGAGGATTTTCCGGACTTTGAGTTCGCCTCCCATCCCGTGCCCGCCACAACCAATGTTCTGGGCGCCAAAGGGTGCGGTGAGGCTGGCACATCGGGCGCGTTGCCAGCGGTCATGAACGCGATCGTTGATGTCCTGCAGCGGGAAAAAGGCGTGCACCATTTCGATATGCCCGCGACTCCGGAACGCGTCTGGTCCGCGTTGAACGGATGAGCCGCAGGTAATCGTGACGGAAATATACGTGGATGGGGACGCCTGTCCGGTCAAATCTGAAATCCTGCGCGTGGCGACCCGTCATGGCGCTGCAATTCATATGGTCAGCAATAGCTGGATGCGGCTGGAGGAAAGCCCGTTGATGAATCGCGTCGTCGTGTCCGATGGGTTCGACGCCGCTGATGATTGGATCGCTGAGCATATTACGGTCGATGATGTGGCGATCACATCTGACATTCCACTCGCGGCGCGGTGTCTGGAGAAGGGCGCGCGTGTCATTGGGCCGACGGGCAGACCTTTTACCGGGGACAATATTGGCCCGGCGCTGGCGACGCGGGATCTGATGTCCCATTTACGGGATATTGGCGAAGTGCGCGGCGGCAGCCCGACATTTTCCAAAAAAGACCGGTCGCAGTTTCTGCAGGAACTCGAAAAAATCATGCAGCAGATAAAACGCAAATAGGCCCGAACGTAAATAGGCCCGAACGCAAAAAGGCGCTTACGGTCAACCGCCTGCGATTTGCGGTAGAATAAACACCTCACTATCAGGCGGCACGACCTCCAGCCAGGCGTCCTGATACATCTGTCCGTTGATCGAAACAGCGATGCCTTCTTCGAGATGGGGTTCAATATCGGGAAAGCGCGCCACCAATTGCCGGAACAATTGACGGACGGTTGCGCCGTCCAACTCAAAGGCTTCCTCACCTTTGGTGAACCGCAGCAATCCGCCCGTTAATACGACCCGTGTCATGATTGCGTCGCTGTCACCGTGCTTCCGACAGGCCTTTTAAGACCACCGGCGGCGACATCGGCAATTCGCTGAAGCGAACATTCGTGGCGCTATCGACCGCGTTGGCCATCGCGGCCATGGGCGGAATGATGGGTGTCTCGCCGACGCCGCGTACCCCATAAGGATGCGTCGGATTGAACACTTCGACAATCAGCGCATCGATATTTGGCAAATCGGACGCAACGGGGATGCGGTAATCAAGGAAACCCGCATTCTCCAACTGACCCTTGTCGTTGTAGATATATTCCTCGTTCAAGGCCCAGCCGATGCCCTGCACCGCGCCGCCCTGAATTTGTCCCTCGACATAGGCCGGGTGGATCGCTTTGCCCGCATCCTGTGCGGCGGTATAGCGAAGCACCTTTACATGCCCGGTTTCGGGATCGACTTCGACATCCACCAAATGCGTGCCAAAGCTGGGGCCTGCGCCCTGAGCGTTGATTTCCGCATGTCCTGCGATGGGGCCGCCGGTTTTCCCCGCCTTGATGGCGAGGTCCGCCAGGGTCAGCGGTTCGAAATCACCGGCGTTGCTGCCGGCCGGTTTCGCCTGACCATCTTCCCAGATAACCGCGTCGCCGGGGATGTCCCAGATCTTGGCCGCGCGCTCGCGCAACATTTCGATCATGCTGCGGGAGGCCTGAACAACCGCCATGCCGCTGGAGAAGGTCGCGCGGCTGCCACCTGTGAGGAAGGTGTAGCCGATTGTGCTGGTGTCGCCAATGCGGGGGCGAATTTTGTTCATGTGAACGCCCAGTTCCTCGGCGACCATCATCGCCATGGACGCGCGCGATCCGCCGACATCGGGGGTGCCGACGGTCAGCTCAACGGTGCCGTCTTCGTTCAACAGCATGGAGGCGCTGGTTTCACCGCCAATGTTAAACCAGAAACCGGACGCAACGCCGCGACCTTGATTGGGGCCAAGCGGCGTTTTGTAATGTTCGCTGTCTTTCACCGCATTCAGGGTTTCAATCAAACCAACCGGACCAAATTTAGGGCCGTATGCGGCGCGGGTGCCTTCCTTGGCGGCGTTCATCAAGCGCAATTCCACGGGGTCGATATTCAGCTTTTTGGCCAGTTCATCGACCAGCGACTCCACGGCATATTCCGAAATCGGCGCGCCGGGGGCGCGGTACGCCGCGACTTTGGGGCGGTTGCTGACGACGTCATAGCCGACGACTTTCACGTTCTCCAATTCATAGGGCGCGAAGGCGCACATGCACCCGGGTTGCACCGGCGAACCGGGATAGGCGCCCGCTTGATATTTCAGGACGGCTTCGCCAGCGGTGATTTTACCGTCGTTGGTGGCGCCGATCTTGACGTGGATATTGGCGCCCGATGTCGGGCCGGTCGCGCGGAACAAATCATCGCGGGGCATGACCATGCGCACGGGCTGGCAAACGATGCGCGAAAGCGCCAGCGCCAGCGGCTCCAGATACACCACGGTTTTACCGCCAAACCCGCCGCCAATTTCAGAGGACGTTACGCGCAGCTTGGAGATATCCATGCCCAGCAGTCGCGCACAATGCGCGCGCGCTACAAAATGACCCTGCGTGGAACACCACAATTCAGCGTATCCGTCTTCGGAAACGCTGGCGGTGCAGGCGTGCAGTTCGATATAGCCCTGATGTACGGGCTTGGTGTTGTATTCACGCTCCAGAATGACGTCCGCCTTGGCGAATCCGTCTTCGACGTCGCCCATCTTGAATTCGACGCGCTTGGCGACATTGGAGGGCTTTTCAGGCTTGGGGTCGACGCCGTCGGTGAAAAGATCATCGTGTAACAGGGGCGCATCCGGCGCCATGGCGTCCACCACGTCGATAACATGGGGCAGCACTTCGTATTCTACTTTGATAAGCTTCACGGCTTCTTTTGCAATGGCGTCGCTTGTCGCAGCGACGGCGGCGATGGCGTGTCCGTCATAGAGCACCTTGTCGCGGGCGATGATGTTGAGCGACATATCGCGGTAGTTCACCATCGCTTCCCCGGCGGGGATCAGTTTAGACGTCAATTCCGGAAAATCGGCGCCCGTAACGATTGCTTTCACGCCTTGCAGCGCGGCGGCCTTGCTGGTGTCGATGGATTTGATGCGCGCATGGGCGTGCGGGCTGCGCAATACTGCGCCGGTCAACATGCCGGCTTTATAGGTATCGGCGCCAAATTTTGCGCGACCAGTGACCTTATCCACGCCGTCGGGACGAACCGGACGAGAGCCAACCCATTTCAAGTCTTTATCATTTCCACTTGACATTACTGTATCTCCTTGTTCTCGACGTTAGGTTCAAGGCCTTGAACCCCGGTGGGGACCCTCTTGACGAGCGACACGCGCCAAGCGAAAAATCACCGAAACAGGTTGAAATATACTGGCCGCAGAATGCCCGAATTCAGGGCGTTGCTCAAGCGTCGAAAGAGGGGCCCATTTTGGGGCGGTTTTCGGGATCAACCACGGCGAACCGGTTGCCAAGGACGGAATCCGCAACAAAGGGATTGTCCTCGCGTTCCTGACCAAAGGTCGACAAACGGCCATGGCCGGGCAGGAAAAGAACATCGTCGCCAAGCGGCCATAATTCTTCCTGAATGGATTTCACCAGTCTGTCGTGGTCACCGCGCTCCAAATCGCTGCGCCCGATAGACCCGCGAAAGATGACGTCGCCGACGATGGCGAGTTGCGACGGTTCGTGAAAGAAAATGACATGGCCGGGCGTATGGCCCGGACAGTGGCGCACATCCAGGGTCAACTCCCCCAACGTGACCGTGTCGTGATTTTCCAGCCACCGGTCGGGGGTGAAGGATTTTGTTGCGTCAAAGCCCGGTTTTTCTTCAACCGTATCCAGCTTGTCGATCCAGAATTTGTCATCGATATGGGGACCCTCGACAAGGACGCCCAGTTTTTCCACCAACGCCGCCACCCCGCCCGCATGGTCGCGATGGCCATGGGTGATAAAAATCTTTTCGATTGTGACTTTTTTTTCTGCGGCGATCATCAAAATACGGTCGAGGTTGCCGCCGGGGTCAATTACGGCGGCTTTCATGGTTTTCGTGCACCAGATGATGGTGCAGTTCTGCTGAAAGGGCGTCACCGGCACGATCGCGGTTTGCAGGGGTGGATTTTTCATCATGGCGTAATACCCTTTAAAATTTTAACAGTGCCGAGCGGATTAATTGGTCCAGGAAAAGGGCGCGTAATGTCCGTTATTGCCTTCGCCGTTCATTTCCAGCGCCAGTCCAAACCCGGACACATTGAGCTTGTCCGTGCGCGCCAGCGCCAGGCGCGTGTTCGCCGGATGGCCCGTGTTGTCGATATAATACGGGTCGCCGGACTTGTTTCGCGACGCGACGCCTTCGATTGAAAAGGAAAACACGCCGGGAATTTCGCCGATGCGCTTTAGCCCGTCTGCGGTGAAGCTGATGGGCTTATATTTGATGCCGCGAAAATCGCTGACCAGATTGTCCCGGATCATACCCGGCGTGCCGCCGGCTTCGCCGCTGACGATCGCGGTGAGCGCTGTGCGTTGCGCCTCGCTGGCGTTTTCGTCAACCACGCCCGCAAATATCCAGTCGCCATCGGCCATGACTTTGCCGGAGCGTATAACGAAGGCGAAGCTGAGGCCGCTCAAGGGTATGTCGCCGCACTGACCGTCATCGATTCTGTACACCATCATGGCGTAACAGTGGTCATGGGTTACTTCGCCTTGCGGGTTTGTGTAGATGCAGGGGCACAGATAGTCGCAATTGCAGCTTTCCATGTACTGGCCGTTTATGCGCCAATCGAGTTCCGCCATTTGAGCCTCCTTTTGGGACGCGCCGTCCCGTATTCAACCTGAGCGCCTAGTAAATCCCGCGACCGCGCAGCGCGCAAGCCCGGGGTTTTCGCCGGTGGCCGATTTCCAATTGATCTGTCTCAAAGCGGCCGAGGCGATAGGTGTAATAATAGTGGATATCGAGATTAATATTGTGGGGATGAAATGGCGGTTTTGACGGAAATTGTTTTTGAGGGCATGGAGTCATCTGAGGCTGTGCGCGACCGGATTGAAGGGGAAATTGAGAAACTGGAACGGTTCCATGACCGGATCACGTCTTGCAGGGTCGTCTTACACGCGCCCAACAACCATAAAACCCACGGCGGTTTGTTCGAAACCCGTATTCACATGGCGCTGCCTGGACATCAGGAGGTGAACGTCGCGCATACGCATCACAAGGACCATGCGCATGAAAACGCCTATATGGCTATTCGCGACGCTTTCGCCGCTGCGCGCAAACAATTGCAAAGTGGAGAACAGAAACGGGAAGACGCCGCCAAACGTCACGCACGCTGACGGCTCGTCTCCCCCTGGGTTCGTAATCTTACGCCGCTTCGCGTGCATGTTGCGGGATTGTCTTGTCCAAGGCGGTGCAGGACGAAATCTATTTCGTCTGAGCAGATCATCCCGAACAGATCAAAATGTACCGGGAGTTTGTGAAAATGGCCTTCGTCGGCGCGGCGCTTTAACCTTGCGCGAAGATCGCTGATTCTGGGGGAGGGCGTTATGCAAATCGTTCAGGGGGACATGGTCTCGGTCGAAACAGGCACGTCCCACCGTGGCGGGGTGTCCCAGTGGCGTCGCTTGCTGGATGGCGAGGCCGGGGCGCTTGATAATTTTTCGCTGGTCTGGGCGCAAAGTCCGGGACGCTTTTCACCGCGCCACCGGCATAATTTCGAGCAAGTTCGGTTTCAACTGGACGGAACCGCGAAATACGGCCGAACAGGCGTCCTGAAACCCGGCATGGTCGGGTATTACCCCGAAGCGGTCCATTATGGTCCGCAAACCTAGGAAGACGGCGACATGCTGGCGGTGCTGGTGCTGCAATTCGGCGGCGCAAGCGGCAGCGGCTATATTGGCCGCGATGAACAAGCCGCCCTGACAGCGGAATTGCGGAATTTAGGCGAGTTCAAGGACGGCGTGTTTCGGCGCAACGACGATGTTCCGGGGAAGCGCAATCTGGATGGTTTTCAGGCGATTTGGGAGCACGCCAAACAACGACCGCTAACCTATCCGAAACCGCGCTATGACGCGCCGGTCTTCATGGATCCAGACAACTATGACTGGTTGCCCGTAGGGGAAACGACGGAAACGTCGGGCGTTATGGCGAAAACATTAGGCGTTTTTACCGAATGTCAGACCATGATCCGGTTTTTGAAGCTGGACGCGGGCGCTGTGTATCACGCGCCCGGCGCGCGAGATGTTTATTTTGTTCTGTCCGGCGCCTGTGTGGCGAATGGCGAGCCCTGGCGCCATGGGACGACGATTTTTGTGGAGTCTGGCGAAGACCTTCGTCTGGAAGCAACTAGCGAAACGGAAATCCTGCACCTGCGCCTGCCCAATTTGGCGCCGTTGAAAGCGCGGGAGGACGCCGCGCTTCGGGCTGCGGAATAAAGCGCTAGATTATCAACATTATGATGACGCACATCACCATGAACGAGACGCCAAAGGCGAAAGAGCCAAGGATATAGTATTTGCCGACCCGGTCCCGGTGTGAGCGTTCTGCGTCTTTGGCGTCAAATCGAAATGGTTCCATTATTTCCTCACGCGGCGTTCATCTCCGGCGGCTCAAGTCGCAAATAAACGACAGGCGCTTCGCCTCGGCTACCCATGCGGTCCCTGAATTGAGCGCATATTACAATTCACTGCCCCGCAGCATATCAGGTCCGCGCAGGGATGCTACAATTTCCATCCCAGACCCATGCGCAGTGGGATGTCGCGACGGAAGGTGTGGCGACGCTTATCGAATTCAACCGTCGCCCCGATCAATCTGTAGAACCAAGCGCCCCCGGCGCCTTTTGCGCCTGAAGGCCTTTGCGGAAATTATCGTGAAACGTATCGAGTGTCTCTAAAATGAGTGTCCGGCAGGTTTCTTCGACCATCCGCTCAAGGATGAATTTGATTCCGTTGATACCGCCAAACAGGGGCCCGATGCTTAAGGTTGCGGCGGCGCCAAGCATGCTGACCCTGCTGAGAACTGGACAATCCCCTGGTCGGCGTTCCCGAAATTCGCACGCAGGGCCCAGATAGGGTTGGTCCAGCAGCATGTCGTTTTCTTCGCCTGCCGGCGGGGTAAAACGGTCCCGCCACTGGAGCATGTGGGGCGCGAGCGCGGTCATTTCGGGGCGCCGGGCGATGTCCATGTCGAACCCGGTGCCAAATATGACAAAATCAAACCGGTGCTCGCCCTCCGGCGTGGCGATCACCACCTTGTCGCCATCCATGCGGCTGGCGGTCCACGGACTGCCGAGGTGGAAATGAAAATTAGACAGCGCGAGAGCGCGCGCGACCGTATGCTTGGGTGGCGGGATTGGTGACTCGACAGTGGTTTTAACAAATCGCCACCGATAAGGGTCGGGGAGACTGGCGAAGTGCCGCATAAACCCCGCGTTCTCCAACCCTCTTTTGGCGCTCAGCCAGGGCAATTCAGGGCGACGGCAGAACAAGGAAGCCTTGGCGGCGCCGTTCTCCAGGGACATGATCGCATTGTCGAAGGCCGACGCTCCGGCGCCGAGAACGCCGATGTCGGCGTTCCGCCATCGCGTAAAATCAATTTCATCGGACGAGTGCGCCCATCGGTCCGTCGGCAGGTTTTTGACAATGTCCGCCGGGACTCGCGCGCCGCCGCTGCCCAGCAATCCTGTCGCAAGGATGACCCGGCGGGTGAGGATTGTTTCCGTCACGCCGTTCTTCTCGACAATGACGCGCGCCAGATCAGCATCGCCGTCGATGGAGACGACCTTGGTGTCGTTACGGATCGGGATATCGAGAACGTCCCGAAACCATTCCAGATATTGAAACCACTCCAGCCGCGGAATGCGGTCCAAGGCCTCCCACGACGCGCGGCCGAATTTCGCTTCCCAGTAGGCGCGCACGGAAACGCTGGGGATGCCGAACTCAATGCCTGTTAATTCTTTTGCGGTGCGCAATGTCTTCATGCGGGCGAAGGTCACCCAGGTTCCCGCCCGCCCTTGCGGCGCCGCGTCAACGACCACAATGTTCGTCACCTTGGACCGGAGAAGCCCCCAGGCGAGGCCCATGCCGTAAAAGCCGCCGCCAACGATAAGGACATCGAGTACGGGCTTTCCCGCCACATCGTCGGCGGGCGGAACCCAGGGCTGGTAATTGTGGCGAAATATATCGATCTCGCGATGCACCTGGGTTTCAAGCCAGTCCAGACCTGGGGCGTCGTTGGCATCGTTGGCATGTTCGTGTGTCATGGGCGAATAGATATAATTTGTGTGCGATGCTCGGGCATATGCTTAAGAACCAAGGTAGAAAGAATCAGCCGCGTCAACCGACCCGGCAGGTCGGCTAACGCGGCTGTTTGCCGCTATCGCAAACTCAGGCGGTTTTGGCCTTGAG
>JBLHZD010000131.1:0-10279 GCA_047631095.1 Alphaproteobacteria bacterium | reverse complement strand
ACATCCGCAAGGGGGCTAAATTTCTCACGATATATGGCATTCGAGAACCGGTTCCCACAGGATAACTGCGTCAAAATTCCGGAAAGGCCGGCTAAAGTCGCCGGACAATCGCCATCGAAAGCCAAAAATCGCACTAATTTACTGATCCTGGTAAAAACCTTGCTCATATCAGGCCTTATGCAGAGGTCTCAAGATGATAGTTTTTTTAAAGCGCTGAAAATTCGGCCAAAATACACTTATGCAGAGGTCTCAATTACCCATAAACCCATATTAATTTTAAGAATATAGCGTGTGTTAATTTGCCGCGGATTTAACCTGTCTCGAGTTGGCGACGACCGACAGTTTTTCGACGGGGCGCAAAATCCGGCTCGCCACTAACAATTTGGTGACTTTTTGATTTTCGCCGCGCAATGGCAAAATCAAGCGTCGGTAATGCCGGGCTAGATCCATCATTGTCTGATCGATTTCGTGGCAAACGGCTTGCTGTGTTTCCCGCACGGCTAAATACTCCGACATCAACGCGTGCGCGTGAAGCGTACAGGGAAAGTCGTAGATGCGGCTTCCGGTTAACTTGATCCCGGTCATCGGAACATAGGTTTTGTATAAATATTCGATGAAAAAGTTCTCCGGGTTGGGATCCGAGACATCAATGACCAGTGTTCCGGTTTGCAGCCCGAGTGGATAGAAGTGTTTGGCCAAAAACGCGTTCGCGTCGATTGCCTGTTTGCCGATACTCTCTTCTCGCCAAGCCTGCCACAAATGCCAGGACAGCCGTGAATCCCCCTCCATATCGAAAAAATCGTCGAGCGCATAGCGTTCGCGACGATTTACGTGCTCTCCCAATGTCTGGAAGGATACTTCCAACGGCTCGTGCATCATTACAGTTTTCGTGTCCCAAGTATGACGCCGGAAACGGCGTCTTCGGTGAATAATGGCAAGGACAATTGCAATAACTGATAATCGCCGCCGAGCGTAGTCTTCGAAATTTCGTTATAGACGGGTTGGCGTGTTTCGCGAATCTTCATGCAGGTTCGAATAAGGGCGCGAGAGGTCATGGGACACGGGACATCCTTGAGAAAATCGTCGGCATCGCCCTCTGTCACACGGGTCCCACCCAGGCTGTGCTTTCCTAAAAACCAGAACCACCAGGGATTAGGGTTGGACACATCGATAAGGGTCATCGTCAGGCGCGAATCCATAATTGCGAGACAATTCGAGGCGAAATGCGAGGCGTCAGGGGCGATTGCATCGCCCCGCAGCGTGTTCCATATGCGATATAAGGTCGTCAGACCGCCAAACCTTGGCGCGGACAACTTGATCGTGGAAAAGTCATACAATGTCGCCTGGCGGATATCGTTTCCCGCAGATTCGAAAATTGTCTCTAATACGTTTGCCATGTTAACCAAAATAGCGCGGCGAAAAGACGCATCAAGCCCAGATTTACAGTGCAGATGGAGTACCTTGCATATTTGCAGCTTTTTGAGCGTATGATTTAAGGGATTTGATAAAATTACGAGCATAACCAGTAATTTATTAATAGTCAATAATATATACATATTCAATTGTCAAAATTCGTCAAAAGGGCATTAAAATGTTAGGGACTTTCTTCATGACTTCTTAACTATGTACCTATATGATTGTGCGCAGAAACTACTTAGAACTATTAAAGTGTGAAATATTATGGCGAGACCTAAGCGAAGGACGGTACAGGAATTTGGGGCGCATCCGGTTGATGTGCTCGTTGGACAGCGTGTGCGGATGCGCCGCGTCATGTGCGGCCTTAGCCAGACGGTGTTGGCCAACCGGATTGGTTTGACGTTTCAGCAATTGCAAAAATACGAAAGTGGCATGAATCGTATTTCGGCCAGCAAGCTCTGGGCGATTTCCCAGGAGCTCAATGCGCCGGTCCAATGGTTCTTCACCGACGCCATCGCCGGGAAGGGCCCTGATGTTGAATTCGGCACCAAGCGCGAAACTCTGGAGCTGGTTCGGAACTTTATGAATATCAATTCCGAAGATACCCGCCGTCTCTTCCTGTCGCTGATGAAATCCGTCAGCAATGAAGACAGCAAAGATAATCAGGATGCGGAAAACGCCGCTTCCTGATTAAGGCGTTTCCTAATCCGGGACACGCAGATCTACGGTTTCGGCGCGGCCTTCACGACCAGCGTCGTCATGGTGTAGCCGGGAAAAATGGCCTCGGATGTTTTCACACTCGTGCTGACGACCTTGAAGCGTTTGCCGCTCGCCTCTAATGATTCAGGGCCGTCATAAACCAGCAAATGAGGCTGGTGCGTCATCTTATCGGTCACGAAACAACGCTGACCTTTAAGGGCCGACTGCAAGGTGCTCCAATAAACTTCGTATTCCGGGCTGCCTAATTTTGCCCCCTTGGCGTAAAATTTATTGGCGCTATCGGCGATTTTCACAATTAATTGTTCCTGCGCGTCGCCGCAAACCAGCGACTTTGCCGGTTCTGTGCGCCATCCACCCAGTGTAATCGATGATTCGGCGCTCGACGCCCCGCCGCTGCTCAATAAAATCAGGCTGGCGCTGACCAAGGTGGCGCTCATCAAAGCGGCGTTCCGGGCGCGCGAAAACGTTGTTTTGATGGCCTTAGCGGTTTTGACCATTGCTGACTCCCTAATTCATCCTTTTGAGGGCCATTATAGACCATTCAAAGAAGACGAATCCAATATGTTGGACATCGCGATCCACAGACATTCCTGCTGGCGCGCTGAGGGGACTTTCCCTAGCATAGGTTCGAATATAAATGCATCTCGCGCCACGCCATACCGGGTTCGGCGACGGCAGGAATAAGGAGTTTCCGGATTATGAAATTATACACAACGGCCGTTGCGCCAAACCCGCGTCGGGTCACTATTTTTCTGAATGAAAAGGGCATCGATATCCCCACTATCGAGCTGGATTTGGGAAAATCGGAGCATTTGACGGACGAATTCGCCGCAAAAAATCCGATGGCGCGGGTGCCGGTGCTGGAAATGGATGACGGGACCTATCTGGCCGAATCCTTATCCATTTGCCGGTATTTTGAAGAAATTCAGCCCGAACCGCCCCTGTTTGGCGTGGGCGCCCGTGACAAGGCGGAAGTCGATATGTGGAATCGACGCATGGAATCGGAGGTGTTGGGGATGGTTTCGGGGTGCTTTCGCAATACGCATCCTTATTGGGAAGGCAAAATTCCGCAGTTTTCGGATTTTGGCGAGAACTGCCGCGCGACGGTGTTGAGCCGCATGGAATGGCTGGATTCTGAACTCGCGGACCGGGAATTCATCGCTGGTGACCGGTTCACAGTTGCGGATATTACCGCTCATACCGGCTTTGCGTTGGGTCGCGTTCCCAAAATTCGCATCGGCGAGAATTTGAAGAACCTGCAACGCTGGTACGATGCGGTCGCCGCGCGCCCCAGCGTATCGGGGTGATCGTAAAAAGCATTGAGTTTGTACGAATAAAGGCATTGAATTCGTACGAATGACGATGCGGCATAAAATAAGGATGTGCTAAATGGCCCATGCGATCGCTGATGACGGCGTAAAGCTGTACTTTGAAGAAAGTGGTTCGGGGACGCCGATCCTCTTTATTCATGAATTTGCCGATGATTTGCGCGGCTGGGAGCCGCAACTGGCGTATTTCGGCCGGTGGTATCGCTGCATCGCTTATAATGCCCGGGGTTTTCCGCCATCGGATGTGCCGGAAGACCCCGGGGCGTATTCACAGATGCGCGCCGTTGCGGACGCTATCGCCATATTGGATCATCTTGGCATTGAAAAGGCGCATATCGTCGGTCTGTCCATGGGCGGGTTCTGCGCACTTCATTTCGGGTTAAATCACCCGGACCGGGCGCTGTCTTTGCTGGTTGGCGGCTGCGGTTATGGCGCGGAGCCGGGCAAAAAGGCGCAATTTCGGGAAGAAGCGCTGGCGACCGCCGGGTCCTTTGCGGCGCTGGGGATGGCCGAAACGGCGCGGCGATACGCCATTGGTCCCACGCGCGTGCAATTCCAGAACAAGGATCTGCGTGGTTGGGAAGCGTTTGCGGAACGCTTGGCGTCTCATTCCGCGATTGGGTGTGAAATGACCATGCGCGGGGTTCAGGCGGAACGACCGTCGTTGTATGATTTGATCGATGATATGGCGACGCTGAGTGTTCCCACGCTTATCGTGACGGGGGATGAAGACGAACCTTGTCTTGATCCGGGATTGTTGATGAAGCGCACCATCGCCAGTGCTGCATTGGTGTTGTATCCGCGTACGGGACATGCCTGTAACCTGGAAGAACCGGCGCTGTTCAATAAATCTTTGCATGATTTCCTGACGGCGGTGGATCAGGGGCGCTGGGAAACGCGAGACCCCCGTTCGATTGTGGCCAGTATCACGGGTATGAAATAGGCGACCGCGCGCGCATGTCGGTGACTGTAAATCGAAATGAAGCCGCCGTTACGGCCAGTACGCCGGATGCGGTCTCGGCGGGCGTCGATCTGCTTCGGTTGGGCGGCAATGCGGTGGACGCCGCCGTGTCCGCGGCGTTGGCGTCTTGTGTCGCCGACCCGTGCAATATCGGTATTGGCGGATATGGCGGGGAAATGCTTGTCCATGATGGCGCAGGCCGGTGCTGGTCTGTCTCCTTTGGCATGATTGCGCCAAAATTCGCCAATGCGGGGGCGGCGAACCCGGAACCGGATAATCCGGTCGCTGACAATCAGGACCGCAAAACCGTGCGCTATCCCGATGAAGGCCCGCTCGCCTCGGGGGCGCCAATGGTGATCGCCGGGTTGTCGCGCGCGCTGGACTCCTTTGGGACATTGCCATGGGACCGGGTGAGCGAAGGCGCCATGATGTTGGCGAGAGACGGCGTCGCGTTGAGCGAGACCAACACGCGTGCGTTGGCGGCGTTACCGGATAAGTCCTTTCTGGACGATGTATTTGATATGTCGGAGCCCGGACGACTTCGCCAACCCAAGTTGTATCGCACCTTGGGCGACATCGCCGCCTATGGACCCGACTGGTTTTATGAGGGCCCGATGGGCGAGACAGCGGCGGCGGCGTTTGGCGCGGCGGGATTGTCGCTGACGCCGGATGAATGGGTGGAAGCGTTAGACCGGGTTGAAATTTTGCATGCGCCTTTCTCAAACCTTGGGCATTGGCGTGTGTTCTCTGCGCCGTTGCGCACCAGCGGCGCGCCCTGCCTGCACGCTAGTTTGCGCGCGCTGGAACTTGTGGCGAAAGACCATGATCTGGACTCGAGCGTGGGTCTGGCGACGGTTGCGCAAAAGATGGCGTCCCTCTGGCAATACCGGTTCTCCGCCAAAGAGCGAAATCCCCTGAGTCAGGAGAGCCTGGCGGGATGGGTGGAGGACGCGGTCGCCCATGATTCAGGGGTAACCCGTCTACCCTTTGGCGCCGGGCATACGGTGCATATCAATACGACCGACTACAGGGGCATGTCCGTCTCGCTCACCTTGTCGCAGGGGGCGCAATTGTTCGGGGGGCGGTGGACGCTTCCCGGCACGGGGATTGTCATGAACTCCGGTATGCATCTGTTTCGTTGGGAAAGACCGGTGGTGCGCCGGGGACTGCATCATGCGATGACGAATTTGGCGCCCGTGATCGCATCCGACGCCCATGGCGCAATTGTTGCGATGGGGGCGCCTGGCGCGCGTCGGATTCCGTCCAATGTCGCCATGGCGCTGGGGCGTCACCTTGTTGCGGGGGTTCTGATCGACAAGGCGGTGTCCGCCGGGCGCGTGCATGCGGAAGACGCGCTGATTGGCGCCTATGAGAGCGGGCGGCTTGACGCCGGGTTGGAGCGCGAATTGTTACGCGTTTTCCCGCAGGTCGATGGCGACGACGCGGCGTTTTGCACAGGCCCGTTGACGGCCCTGTCCCGCAACCGCAAAGGCACTGTAACGCTGGGGCTGGATGATCGGGCGTCGCCTGGGTTTGGCGACGTGCTCGCGTGAGTTCTCGAATGAGAGAGGCCGTAAAAAAGGCCCGCCCCGGTGGGACGAGCCTTTTCTCGTACGCTTTAGGTATGTAGCCAAACGTTTGGCGTTAACAGCCCGCGACGCATTTTCCGGCGCCGTCAAAGCTCATGGTCTTGCCACTCAATGGCACATGAACCGGCATATTCGACGCTTTGATAAAGGTCTCCGTGCGGGTGCTCGCGATGACCTTGCCATCTTTTGTCCCCACTTCATTGGCGTGAGACGCGATGACGGAGGCCGGGCGCACCAGCTCGTTAACGACATAGGCCGCTTCCTTTGGGCCGTTGGTGTAGGTGTCGCCAATGTTCATCACCGCGAGTTCCGCATGGTAATAGCCGCGAACGACGGTGTCCTGTGCGGCGGTGATGCCCGTGTCGCCAGAAAGATAGACGACCAATCCGTTGGTGAAGATCAACACATAGCCTGTTGGCGGACCGGCATAGGCGGTCAGGCCCGCGGCTTTCAACGAGTCGCCCAGTGTTCCGCCAATGTATTCCGGCGCAATGCCATTGCTGTGGACGGCGGGGACGGTCGTGATCGTTACGCCGCCGATTTTCTTGGTGGCGCCAAAACGCACCAATACGGAGTTTTTCGGATTTCCACCCAAGGCTTTAAGTTTGGCGGCGAAAAAGCGCGGCATCTCACTGCCTGTGACGATTTTTGCGTTTTTCGCCAGCGCGATGTTCACCGTGTTTGTGTTTGGCGTCGCTACGACCGAAAAGTCGGGTTGCCGCAGGTGCCGGCATTGACCGCTTTCGTATGTCGGTTGCCCGCATGATCGCCATGCATATGGCTGACCAGAAGCGCATCGATTTTACCCAGCCGGGGGTCGTCGGCGCCGGCGACGGTGCGGCCCGCATCGTATAAAATACGCGTACCGTCCGGATCTTCAAAAATCAGCGCCCGGTCCAGGCGACAAAATTCGCCGTCCTGCCCGCCCAGCGGCGTAATTTTTACATCAGCGGCGACGGCGGAATACCCGCCCAGTGCGGTGACGCCGAGCGCAATCACTGCGGTCGCCAACAGACTTTTTAGTCCTGTATTGATCATATTTCCCTCCCTGTTGGATTTAGAACAACTTCATGTTGAATTTCGCGCACAATTATTGGCGCGCCTAATGAAGTTAGCGTGATAGGTTTCGAAAGGAACCGGTCTGCGCCGGTTTTTAGTTTCAGGCTTTGCTGCCCCACGAACCCGACGCGTACTGGTTGGTGACGATGTCGAAGACAACGCCGTTCGGGTCGCGAAATTTCACCTCGCTGGGTGAATCGGGCGCACTGGGCAGACGCATATGATAATTTCCGCCGTTTTCTTCGATGATTTTGGTGTGTTCATCGATATCGTCGACAACAAAGCCCATGTGATGCAAGCCGTGGAATTCCTTGCCCCTTTCATCACCCGCCTGTTCGTCGGTCTTGAATTTTAACAAGGCCAGGCTGACGACGCCGTCAGACAGGATGATGGCGATATCGGACTCGCGGGCCCGGGTCATGCCAAACGTTTTTTCGTAAAAGACCGCCGCAGTTTCCAGATCGGGAACGGTGACGGCGATATGTCGAAGTTTCGCCATAGCGATTATTCTCCCCTGAATGTTTTTTGAAATGCTTGGTGCCGGTGTTGAATCGCTATCGTGGGCGGTGTCGGGCGTTGCTGTCAAGAATGACGGCCACAGGAGACTTGCGAGGAATTGCGGGGAATTGCGCGAAATTGCGCAACTTTGGCGCGGCTTTCGCCTTTGCTCTATTGCGGCAGCAGCATGTCCACGATGATCTGGACCAATTCCACGAAGACCTTCATCAGGAACGCCGCAGAAACACCCAACCCGATGGCGGCGACGAGCCATCCCCAATGTAGGGTGCAGAAGATCATGATGATCGCTATCGCGACGACCGGCGCCAATCCGGTGGCGATGGCGATGCGGGTTCCGTGTTTCACCATGAGGGCGACGGCTGGGTAATTTTCCATGATCTTCATTTCCTTGCTAGGCTTTACGGTCCCCGTTCGGGGCTTTGCGATCACTATTGGAGGCTCTGCGATGACATTTCAGGCTGGCGGCGCGTTGCGGTGCATGAAATCATACGCATCGATGAGAAATTTGGTAGCATGAATAGATCGTGTCACGGGAGGGGAGCGCAAAATGGAGAATGATGTGCTGGACGGACAAGCGCCGAAACGGCACCCGCTAGAGGGCGCCGCCATTTGGCGCGGCGCGGATTTACCGAATATTTCGGGATGGCGGCGATCTTTGACAACCTCAGAGATTGAAGAGCTGGAGGCGGCGTTACGCTTTAATAAGGCGCATTGCGACGACTGGCGCGATATTTCGATAGAAAATTTCCCCCTGACGACTTTCGCTGAAAACCTCGCTTCGGTGCGGGAAGAACTGGAGACCGGTCTTGGTCTCGTAAAATTCTCTGGATTGCCCGTAGAGCGGTATAATGAGGATGAACGGCGGCGCCTGTTCTTTGGTATCGGCGCTCATCTCGGCGATCCTGTGTTTCAAAGCGCGCAGGGGGAATTGATGGCGGATATTCGCGATGAAGGCGCCGAAGCGCTGCGTCGCGGAATGATCCCGGAAAGCGCCGACGCCAAGGCGTTCCTGTCGTCGCGCGCGCGAGTGCAAACCCCGGCGTTATTACGGTTTCATACAGACCGTACGGATGTCGTCGCCCTGTTATGCGTGCGTCCCGCCACCGAGGGCGGGGTCAGCAAGGTGGTCAGCACGCAGGCGATCTACAATGAAATCCTCGCTCGACGTCCCGATTTGCTGGAAATTCTGCGCCAGGATTTCAACCGCAGTCTGCTCGGTCAGGAAACGGGCGGGGGCGAGATTATCCATGCGCTGCCGGTCTTCTGTTTTCGCGAGGGCGCCTTCACGAGCTATTATTCCCGAACCTATCTCGAGGCCGCCGAGAGAATATCGGGGGTGTCGCCGATGTCCGATATGCAGATTGAAGCGCTCGATATGCTGGGCGATGTGGCGGAAGAGCTGTGTTACGACATGCATTTTGAACCAGGCGATATGCAGTTCCTCAACAACCACATAACCTACCACTCGCGCACCGAATTCTCGGATGCGGCGGGCGAGGGTCGTTTGTTGCACCGTATCTGGTTATCCATGCCCAATGGCCGCGCCCTGCCGGAAACATACCGGGTATTATGGGGGGATATTGAATCGGGAAACATACGCGGCGGCATTGTGCAGGAAAACGCGGTGTGAATGGTTTTGGGAACGATCCCGACGACACAATATCATCCTTCAGCGGGCTGGAGGCATGGCTCTTTTCCGCGTTGGGATTCGTTATGGTGTTGATACCGTTGGGGTTATGGGTCAGTTGGACGGAACAAATATTTTACGGTCTGCTGCTGGCGTGGGTCGCCGCCTATGCGGCGGTCGCCTTTCTTTGCAAGAGGGGCCCGTCAAACATTCGATCACGCCAATAGTCAGTCGGTAAACATTTCGTAATCAAATATTCCACCATAACGTTTCACCCCTTATAGTCCGCTGCGCGCCATCCTGCGAGACCATGGATAAGGCGCGGTGGCGATAGTGCGTAAGCGCGGAATTGATTGGACTGGAGAATAGTTTGGCGGCTGCTGGTACATACTCTCAACGCCCGAATGGTCCTCGCGCACTGAATTGGCGAGACTGGAATCCAGCCTTTTTGGGTATTTTGTTTGGCGCTGCCGCGATTTTCAGCGTTTTTTCGTATACGACGATCGAAGCCGTCACGCTTTGGTACGAGCGATCATCCTAGAACTACGCCTTCCTCGTTATACCCATCAGTTTGTATTTGATTTATGAACGCCGCTACGGGCTGGCGAAGCTACGCCCGGAGCCCGCCTGGTGGGGATTGCTGGGCATGGCGGCGATGGGCGCAGTTTGGCTTGTCGCCGATGCGATCGACGTCTCCGTAGGGCGGCATTTCGCTGTCGTCGGCATGCTTCAGGCCTTGATTTTCAGCGTTCTGGGATGGCGGGTGTACTGGTTCCTGCTGTTTCCGTTGCTTTTTCTATGGTTGTTGGTGCCGGCCGGTGAATTTTTACTGCCGGTATTACAGAATATTGCGATGCGGTTGTCCGTTATTGGGCTGGAACTGACGGGCATACCCATTTTCGCCGAAGGTTTTTCAATTGAAACGCCAACCGGGTCCTTTGTGGTCGCGCCCGGATGCGCCGGTGGTCTGCCCCCATTGAATGGTCCAGTTTGAATGTTAGTGCATGACCGGCCTTGTCGCCATCGTAACGATTGCTTCGGGGGCTGGCGGTCGGTAGCG
>JBLHZD010000130.1:0-10374 GCA_047631095.1 Alphaproteobacteria bacterium | reverse complement strand
CAGGGCAGAAAGGGCGGCCTCAAAATCAAAGTCATTTCGCATGTGTCATTCCTTTTCTTCAGTTTAAAGAAATGACACGGAATTTCTAACGCTCCCTGGGTGGATCGCGTCTTCACCGGCGATACGCTGTTTATACGCGGCACCGGGCGCACGGATTTTCAGCACGGCGACCCCGAGGCGCAATACAATTCCATCTTTAACAAATTGCTGACCTTGCCCGACGAGACGCTGGTTTATCCCGGCCATGACTATAAGGGCGACACGGTGAGCACCATCGCCGAAGAGCGCGCTTTTAACCCGCGATTACAGGTCGCGTCTATCGCTGAATATGTCGAGAAAATGAACAATCTGAATTTGGATAATCCAAAGATGATGGATGTCGCGGTGCCCGCAAACCTCAAAATCGGGTTATCGCAGGATGAAATCGAGGCGCGTGGTTGGTCTTTGAACACAGTTGATGTCAAATCAGCGATGAAGGACGACGCATTTCTGTTAATCGATCTTCGGGATAAGGCGGAGCGGGAACGCCATGGGCAAATTCCGGGCTCTATTCACGCGCCCTATGCCGATCTAACTGAAAATCTAGGGTCTGGTGGGTTATTGCACGGCCTGGCGTCGGCCAGCGATAAGGTCGTTGTATTCTATTGCGCCTATGGGGAACGCTCGGCCATGGCGGTTCAAGCGGCGCGCGAAGCGGGATTGGAAAAGGCCAAGCATTTGAAGGGCGGCGTTGATGCCTGGCGCAAAGAAAACGGCGCTTTAGAAGCGCCGTCGTAACAATAACTTAATGTGACTAATTAAGGTCAGGCGAAGACATCGACGACTTGTCCCAGCGTCTGGGACGCTTCGCTCTGATTGGCGCCTTCGCTATTGCCGCTGTCTTCAAACGCCGTGGCGCTGGGGCCATTTTCGCTCGTCGTGGTCGCGCTGGCCGCAGCCTGTGCGGCGACGGTTCCTTCGGACGATAACTCGACCGTATCCTGTGTTTGTGCGGTGGCGGTTGTCGTATCCGTTGCCGCCGTCGTTGTGGTTGACGCGCCGCCGCCGTCATTCGCGTTCAGCGAGGTCTGGCCGAATTGGGTCACCGCCGTGGCGAGATCCGTGCCGCCGGTGGCGCCTTCGGTCTCGAGCTGGACGACGGTCTGTTCTTCAGCCGCACGGTCCGTATCCAGTCCATCCGAACTGTTGGAACTAGGCGTAAAGCCCTGAACTGCGCTTGATGAAAAGGTACTTACGCCTGCTACATCGGCCATTCTGGCCTCTATCGAAATTCAAACGAATCAATTCTAATTCACTTACAACACTTAATATAGTGGATTGGAGTCCAAAAAGTCAATATTTTCTGTAAAGGAATGATTCAGGATCGTTCCGTATTCAATTGAATTTTAAATAAAAAACCGTCTAATCGACGGCGCGGGGGTCGAGCGCGTCCTGCAACCCGTCGCCCAGGAAGTTAAAGGCGATGACCGTGGCGAAGATCAACATCCCCGGCCATACCGCCAGCGCGGGCGCGGACCAGATCAATTCCTGCGCATTGGTCAGCATGTTTCCCCAGCTGGCGACGGGCGGTTGCACGCCAAGACCCAAAAAGCTCAACACGGATTCAAACAGGATGACATTGCCGATGGAGAGTGTCGTCGCAACGATGATAGGTGACACGGCGTTGGGCAGAATATGGACCCGCATGATGCGTCCGGCGCCGGCGCCTTGCGCCACAGCGGCGCGTACGAATTCCCGTTGTTTAAGGCTCAGGGTCTCCGCCCGCACCAGCCGCGCAACCGTTGTCCAGCCGACGAGGGAGATAATAAAAACGATCCGGTACAGGCTGATATTCTCCGATTCTGCGACGGCGACGGGCAGGCCCAGTTTGTTAAGGTCGACGGCGGCCAGCACGATCAGTAGAGGCAGCAAGGGGAGGGCGATGACGCCGTCGGTCAGGCGCATCAGGATCGAATCCAGCCACCCGCCGTGATACCCCGCCAGCAACCCGATGGCGGCGCCCGCGAAGGCGGCGATGGCGGCGGCGGCCAGCGCGACAATCAGCGACACGCGACCGCCATACAGCAATCGCACCAGTAAATCGCGGCCCAACTCATCCGTCCCCAGAAGGTTTGTTAAGGAGGGGGGCGCAAAACGGGTGAACAGATTGGCTTTCTCGGCGTCGACGCCCAGTGCGTATTCCACCAGCGGCGCGGCGAAAGACGCGATGGCGAAAATTAAAATCAGGCACAGACTAGCGACCGCCATTCGATGGCGCAGGAACCGGCGGGCCATGCGCCGCGCCATGCTTTCCGGCGCGCGTCTGGTCGGGCGCTCCTTGTTCGGTGTGCCTGTTGGGGCCGCATTCATGTGCGCGTCTTTCGAAGCGACACCCGGGGGTCCAGCCAGACATAGCCGATATCAGCGAGAAAATTACCGGCCAGAGTCAGCAATGTTGCGAAGATCAGCCCGACGAGCGCGAGGTTGTAATCATTGCCCAAAATGGCGTCGTAAATCATCTTGCCCATGCCGAGCCAGGAAAACATTGTCTCGGTGATCAGCGCGCCGGAAAACAGGCGCCCGATGGAGAGCGCGATGATGGTGATCATCGGCAGCAATGCGTTGCGCAATGCATGGGTCGTAACCATACGCCACTGACTGACGCCCTTGGCGCGCGCGGTGCGGATGTAATCCTGTCGCAGGGTTTGCAACATGCTGGCGCGCATGAACCGGGTGAATTCGCCAACCGACGCCAGCGTCAGAGCGAGCACCGGCAACGCCATATGGCGTAATTGATCGACAAACCCACCGCCGCCAACGGTTTCCATTCCGCCCGCAGGCAACCATCCCAGGGTGACGGAAAACAATATGATCAGCATCAGGGCCAGCCAGAAGGGGGGCACGGAAATGCCAGCGAAACAGAACAGATTGACCGCATAATCCGCTTTGGAATACGGCTTCAGCGCGGCGAAAATGCCGACCGGGATGGCGATCAATAACGACAACGCCAGGCTCACGCCTAATAGCAGGGCGGTGTTGGCGATCCGGGGCGCGAGAACGCTCATGACCGGCTGGCCGAAATTTCGTGAATAGCCGAATTCACCGTGCGCCGCATCGCTGAGCCAGGCGAAATAACGGTCCATGATCGGTTGATCGAGCCCGTATAACGCTTTCAGGCGCGTGGCGTCCGCCGGAGTCAGCTTGGGATCGGATTGAATCATTAAATCGATGGGGTCGCCCGGCATTAACCCGATCAACCCATAGACGACAAAAGACAGCACCATCAGGACGACGGCGCTTTCGATGATCCGACCGATGATATATCTGAACATGGGGCGGCTAGACGCCTAGTTTGGCGCCGTGCGCCAGTGTTCGGCCCAAAGCGCGCTGGTGTATTGATGCCCTGTCGGTGTGACGCCCTTTAGCCATTTCGGCATTATGTACGGGTTGGCGCGAAAATACAGCGGCAGCGCGGGTAATGCCTCGGCGTAAAGGCGCTGCAGGTTTCGCCATAGCGCCTTGTTCGGCGCCGCTTCGCACACGACCTCGGCGTCGTCCAGCACCTTGTCCATCGCCGCATTGGCGAAGCCCGGGTAATTCTGCCCGGACCAGCTGTTATCCTTCGAGGGGATTTGCGTGGAGTGCAGGGTTGTGCGCGGAATGCCCCGAGGCGCGGAAATCCACGCATACATGGCCATATGACTGAACTTCCGCTGGCTGACCGTATCGCCAAAGAAGACCCGCGCCGGCTCGTTGCGCAGACGAACATCGATTCCAATCTCGCGCCACTGGCTTTGTAGCACCTGCTGCACCAGTTCGCGTGACTTGTTGCCCGCCGTGGTCATCAGCTCCATCTGCAATCGCGCGCCCTTGGCGTTATGGCGCATCCCTCTGCGAAGGTCCTTCCATCCGGCTTCGGCCAACAACGCGCGCGCGCGTGCGGGATCGTACGCGTATTGGAGGCCATCGGGATCATAGACCGTATCGAGCGGATTGGTTTGCCCATGGGCGACTGGTTGGCGACCCTCGAATAATTGCTCGCTGATCGCTTTGCGGTCGATTCCGTACAGCAAGGCTTGGCGAACCCGGGGATCGGCCAAAATTGGGTTGTCGAGATTGAGGTCGATATGTTCGTAAATAAGCCCGGATTTGTACGTGATGTTGAACTTGTCGCCATGGCGTTTCTGAAACGCCAGCGCCTGATCCACGGTCAGACCGAGCTCACCCGCAATATAATCAATGTCGCCGGAGAGCAGGCTGGCGGTCAGCGCGGCGGTGTTTTCAATCGCCTTGATGACGATCTGCCTGAAGGCGGGTTTTTTCCCCCACCAGGTTGGATTGCGTTCCAGGATAATATGCGACCCGGTTGCGACCTTGGTGATCTTGTAGGGGCCATACCAAAGCCCCGGATTGGTCGTGTCGGTTTCGTAGGCGCTTTTGACCCGGTAATTTTCCGGCGCGGCGGCGTTGGCGGCCTCAATATGCGCGGGTAGAACTTCAAGCCCGCCCATGGCGGCGTACTCGCAAGTATATTTGTTAATGTGGAGCGTGAATTTCTTGGCGTCATGGATGTCGATGCTGGTGATGCGCTCATAGAGCTCCAGATTGCCAAAGCCGGTTTTCCGGTTGCGGCCTAGCTTCCAGGTGAAGACGACGTCCTTTGTGGTGACGGGGACGCCATCGCCCCAAACCGCGTCGCTGCGCAAGGTGTAGGTGACCGCGACGCCTGCTTTGCCATCGCTTGTGGTTTCATGTTTAGCGGTGCCCGCCTTAAAGCTCGGCAAGTCGACGCACAACATACATTGCAGGTCCCAATCGGGACCGTAGGCGGTGAGGGGACGCCGCGTCATCGCCAGAATATAGGATTTGGCGAGCATCGACTCGATGTTGGGATTGAAGTTGCGCGGAAACTGGCTGATCCCGATCACCAGAGTGTCTTTGGGTTTTGCTGTGACAGGGTTCGCGCCCAGACCGATCAAGGCGGTGATTACAATAAGCGTCAGGGCTTTGGCGCAATCTCGGAGGGAGAAGGGGCTGACGAACATAGACTATCCTTTTTTAAATTCGCCGCCGCGCCCGGCGCCCGCTACGAATTGCGCCGCGCCTTGAGTTCCTTCGGCCTTGATCGCCGTCATGCCCGCCTTGAACTCGGCGCCCATGGCGTCTTCCAGCGACATGTTCCATTGGCGATAGGCGGATTCACGGTCCAGATTCATGCAAATCTGCGGGAAGGCGGAAATCTCATGGGCGAGGGCCTCCGCCGCGGCGCGCGCCGATCCTTTTGGCACAACGCGATTAGCCAATCCCATCTTCGAGGCTTCTTCCGCGCCGACCGGGCGACCGGTCAATATCATGTCCAGCGCATGGCTCATTCCGATCAAACGCGGCAAGCGCACCGTGCCGCCATCGATCAGGGGAACGCCCCAGCGACGACAGAACACGCCGACGGTCGCGTCTTCCTCCATGACGCGAAGGTCGCAGAGCAAGGCGATCTCCAACCCGCCGGCAACCGCATAACCGGAAATGGCGGCGATGGTTGGTTTGGAGAGTTTCAGCCGGGTTGGCCCCATGGGACCGTCGCCATCCGCGTCATAGCGCTTTTTCCGCTCGCCCGAGGCGATGGCCTTCAAATCCGCGCCCGCGCAAAAACTACCGCCTTCGCCATAGATTACCGCCACATGGGCGTCGTCATCGGCGTCGAAGGCGCGTAGCGCAGCCGCCAGCGCGTCTGCGGTAGCGTTATCGACCGCGTTGCGGACATCGGGACGGTTCAAGATGACGGTCGTGACCGGGCCATCTTTTTCAACCAATACAGGGTCTGTGCTGGTCATGTCTGTGCTCCCGCTCTGATCAGTCATCTTTTTTCGCGACCTTGTCCGCATTCGCTTCGGCCCAGCCGTCCGGGTCCTCCAGAAACGCGCGAACTTTGGGCAGATCGCTTTTGTTGAAATACCCTTCTTCCTCGGCGCAGGCGATGACATCCCACCAGGTCGCCAGCGCGTGCAGCTTGACCCCATGGGCTTCCAGATCCCGCACCCCTTGCGGCAGGATGCCGTAATGAAAAATGACGAAGGTATGGCCGCATTCGGCGCCGACTTCGCGTATTCCATCGACAAAGCTGATCTTGCTGCCGCCATCGGTGGCCAGATCCTCGACCAAAAGGACGCGGTCGCCTTCGCTCAGCGTACCTTCGATGCGCGCATTACGGCCAAAGCCCTTCGGCTGTTTGCGCACATAGCACATGGGCAGCATCAGCCGGTCGGCGATCCAGGCGGAAAAGGGAATGCCCGCAGTCTCGCCCCCGGCGATGACGTCCAGCGATTCAAAGCCAATCGCTTCTTCAATAAGTTCCGCGCCCATATCCATAAGCTTCGCCCGCGCGCGTGGAAAAGAGATCAAGCGGCGGCAATCCACATAGACCGGGCTAATTCGGCCGCTTGTGAAGACGAACGGGTTATCCGGGTTGAACAGAACGGATTCGGTTTCAATGAGGATGCGGGCGGTAATGCGTGCGGGGTCGGCGGCCATGAGATTCCCTTAAATAGAATGAGGACAGTTTTGTAAGCTGGCGGTTAATTCGCCCGCCGCCGGGCAATGTAGCGTCCGTTTGCGAACCCGTCGAAGATTTCTTTCACCTTCGGGTGGTGAATCTCGTCTTCGCTGTCATCGGCGTCCAGGTTTTGCTCCGCGACATAGGTTGCGTGGGTCGCGTTGTGCACCAGCACTTGATACCAGGGCTTGTCTTTGGGCGGTCGTGACCGGGCCATTTGCGCGTACCATTCTTCCGATCCCTGAAAATCGGGATCGACGTCAATGATCACGCCGCGATAATCAAACAAGCGGTGGCGGATCAATTGACCCATGATGAAGGCGGCGTTTGAGCTGGGTGTGGATTTGTTTGGCATAGAGCTCAAACTACGCCCAATCGCCCTCAGCCTCAACTAGGCTTCAGTCAAGTCACAGCTGGATCAAACAGCGTGCGCGTGGCGGGGCGAATCGTGCTTTGAGAGGCTCAGATACTGATCAAACGCCGCCGCCGCCGCACGCACCAAAGGCTTTCCCTTTTCGGTCATTCGCACGGTGGCGCCGTCCAGATTCAACAAGTCGTCGCGGGCCATGGGTGTGAGCGCATCCAGCGACGCTTGAATGTCCGCCCTTTGAAAGCCGTGCTCGGTCGCGACCGCCGCTGCATCCACTTCCATATCGCACATCAAGCGTTCGATGATATCGCGGCGCATGTGATCGTCCGGACCGGTCGTACAGCCTTTCACCGTGGCGAAGGCGCCGGACTCAATCGCGGCGCTCCACCGTCTGACATCCGGGTCGTTTTGCGCATAGCCCTGCGGCGTTTGCCCGATGGACGAAGCGCCGAGCCCGATCAACGTCGTCGCCTCATCGGTCGTGTACCCCTGAAAGTTCCGGCGCAAGGTTCCGCGTTGGGCGGCGTGCGCCAGCGGGGTGTCGTTGCGCGCGAAATGGTCCATGCCGATTTGACGATAGCCATGCGCGCGCAAATATTCACTGGCGGCGGTGGATTGAGCCCAACGGGCTTCGGCGTCGGGCAATGCGGCCTCGTCGATCAGTCGCATATGTGGTTTCATCCAGGGCACATGCGCATAGCCAAACAGCGCCAGCCGCGACGGCGCCAACGACAGCACGCGGCCCATTGTCTTCAGGACATTATCCGTCGTTTGACCGGGTAGGCCGTACATAAGGTCGATGTTGATATCCACGATTCCGCCTTGTTTTGCGCGTGCGGCGATGGTGGATATTTTTTCAAACGACTGAACCCGGTTGACCGCCTTTTGCACCGCCTCGTTTAAATCTTGCACGCCCAGGCTGAGGCGCGTGACGCCGGATGTTGCGCAGGCGTCGATAAAGGCGTCGGACGTGGTGCGCGGATCGATCTCAACCGCGATTTCTGCGGCGTCAGTAAAGTTAAACCGACTGCGGATGCTGGCCAGTATGGTGGCGAATTCGGTGGGCGTCAGCATATTGGGGGAGCCGCCGCCAAAATGGACGTGGCTTACATTTATATGAGCGGGCAGGGCGTCGGCGGCCAGATGAATTTCCTGGAGCAAGCGCTGCTGGTACGCCGCGACCGGACGATGGCGGCGGGTCGCGCGGGTGTTGCAGCCACAATACCAGCACATCTCCTGACAAAACGGGATGTGCAAATACAGGGATATCGGCGCGTCTGGATCCAGCCCCGAAAGCCAGTCTTTGTAACGCGCCGCTGTGACGTTGGGCGAAAAGTGCGGTGCGGTCGGATAGCTCGTATACCGAGGCACGCGGCGGTCATACCGCTCAATAAGGTCGCTTATCATGACCGGATCATCGCGAGATTGGATTTTTCTCGCGATGATATAGGTCAAGCATTCGTCCGTTTACCGCAATTTGATTCAGGAAAAGTGGTTTTCCAGCACCTTTTTCACTGCCGGGCGGGCCTCCATCGCCTTCATATGCGCGGCCGTCTTGGGCAGCTTCGCCATATCCACCTTGTCGCCCTCCAGCCAGCGCGAGACGGTGTAGAAATATGGATCGCAAATTGTATAGGTCTCTCCCATTACCCAGGGGCCTTCGAACATGTCCGACTCGATTAACGCGAAACATGCGCCCACCGATTCTGGCACTTTGCGCTGCATGGCTTCAATCGCGGCTTGATCATCCGCCCAACGATGGCCGCGCCCGCGATGCGCGTGGGCCACATGGACCGTGGCGCAGATGTAATTGTTGAAGGATTGCAGCCGCGCCAGATCAAACGGATCGCCCAGCGGCGCCAGGCCCGCTTGAGGGTTGATTTGCGCGATATACAACAGGATCGCCGGGGTCTCAGTAAGGATGCCCCGGTCCGTCACCAGCGCCGGGACCCGGCCTTTGGGATTAACCGCAAGATAATCCGGCTTGCGCTGTTCTTCGGCAACAAAATTAATCCGCACGGTTTCATAATCGGCGCCGGCTTCCTCCAACGCGAGGTGAGAGGCGAGCGCACAGGAACCGGGCGAGTAGTATAGCGTGACCATGATGTCTCCTGATGAGTGAAATTTGAGTTGAGCGAACTATACCGCTTGTTTTGGAAGGGCGGCAATGCGGTGCGGGGAAAGGTTCCCTTTTGCGTCCTCAAAACAATGACCTGCCGAATTTTGATGGTCCCGGCGTTGCGCGAAGAGGTCGCATGGTTATGGGCGCGGTTCCCTTTTACGGTAGTCGTCGTTGGGAAATATTTTTGTGGAGGTGAGCGTTGTTGGAACTTGAAGGCGTTTTTCCGTATCTGGTGTCGCCAATTTCTGAAGATGGCCAAATACGCACCGAAGTCCTTGGCCGTTTGTCCGACGACCTCATCAACAAGGGCGTGCATGGACTAACACCGTTGGGCTCGACGGGTGAATTCGCCTATCTGGACAAGGCGCAACGCATCGCCGTCGTGGAGTCGACAATCGAGGCTGCGAACAAACGTGTGCCGGTTATTGCAGGCGTCGTCTCCACGGCCACTGCGGATGCGGTTGCGCGGGCGAAAACTTATGAGCGGCTCGGGCAGACGGGATTCTCGCCATTTTGGAGGCGTATTTTCCGGTTCAGGACGCCGGCATCGAGGCGTATTTTCGTGCGATTGCCGATACGGTGGATATTCCCGTGGTCTTGTACACCAATCCGCAATTTCAGCGCTCCGACCTTTCCCTTGATGTGATCGGTCGTCTCGCGGAACATCCGCGCATCAACTACATTAAGGACGCCTCGACAAATACCGGGCGCCTGCTCTCCATCATCAATCGGTGTGGCGATGATTTGAAGATTTTCGCAGCATCGGCCCATATCCCCGCCGCCGTTATGATGATCGGCGGCGTTGGCTAGATGGCGGGACCCGCCTGCATCATTCCGGAAGAAAGCGTCGCCCTGTATGAGCTGTGCCGCGATCAAAAATGGGATGAAGCGATGACCCGGCAGCGGGCGCTTTGGCGAATGAACGAGGCGTTTTCCCGGTTTAACCTCGCGGCCTGCGTCAAGGCGGGCTTGCAGATCCAGGGCTACGACGTCGGTGATCCGGTGCCCCCAACCGCGCCGCTGACGGCAGATCAGCGTAAGGTACTGGAAGGTCTGTTGCAGGGATTGGGTTAGGCGGGCGAGGCGACGATCCGGGGCGGCGGTAGATCGTCGATGATTATTTGCCTTCGTCCTTGACCATCATGACTTTCAAAAATTTGCTTGGCGGATCGTTGATGTCGACAACGCGAACATCGCGTCTGAACTCATCTGAAATCCAATCCGGTTCTTGTTCCAGAACTTCCAGGCCCGGATATTTATCAGCGATTTCCTCTGCACGTCGAGCGTAAATATAGCGCCAGATAGCGCCCATTCCGTAATCATATACTGTCAGGAATTTCGTTTTCATTCGCC
>JBLHZD010000129.1:0-10400 GCA_047631095.1 Alphaproteobacteria bacterium | reverse complement strand
CGTATCAAAGGTTGCGCCGTTAACTTCTGTCGCCTGAACGCTCTGGCCCGAGGAAATCGCATCTTGATTACCAAATTCGATCAACGTTCTAACGCTGATATCGTCGGTCAGTTTGCCTGTGCCAACCCAGCGTACCCGAGAGCGGGACTGCTGGTTTGTCGTGTGGCGAACTTCACTGTTCACGCCATTATCAACGAGCTGGACCATACGGTTGAGGTGACCACTGACGGTCAGCTTCATGGTTTTCTTCGAGCGGGATACCGATTTACCGGCGCCGGCCTTTTCGAGCGCCTTTACGCGCTTTTCAAGGGCGTCGAGGCTAGCCGCCGATGAAGGCGCTCCAGCGAATACGATGGCCGCAGCGGCGAGAGCCGTGCTGCTAAGCAGCGAAATGCGTGACGTCATGATGTTTCTCCAAACCTGATTAATTTTATTACCGGCGTTATGCCTTAAGCCACAATCTCTCGCTCAAAACGAAACAACCGGCCTATAATGGAGACCATATTACCGCACTCCTCCGACTGTCAACTTAACTTGGTCGGTGAACTCGACTCCGCGAATACGTGTTGCATTTATGCGACATATAGACCCGCAAAGCCCTGTTTCCCTTCACCCGACAACATCAAAGGCGAGACTGATCCGGTGGTCATCGCCGTTCAACGGCAAGGTTGCATGGTAGGTGTGGGACGGGAAAAGTACGATTCGTCCCATTGAGGGCTTTATCAGTTTAACCGGCAGGGATTCCGGTTGATGGAAATCCCGATGGGGGCGCCCGAATTCAATCCACCCGGCCCGGTCGTTGCTGTCCTGTATAGAGGTCGGCACTTTGCCATAAACGACGCCGCTAAGACGGGCGGAGGGATGTATATGCGCTTCCTGATGGCCGCCATCGCGCATAACAACCGCCCACAGGTTAAAATTCGCCCGTTCCGGGTTGAAACCATCGAAAAAGGAATTGGCGGCCGTTTCCGGTCGCGCGACATAGTCCAGCACGCGAGCCTTGATCGCGCGAATCAACATGGCAAGCGGCGTGGCGACGGGCTCTTTTGCGAGATCGCCCGTATGCAGGCCCGCAATCGTCGCATGATCCGCCGGCGCCTCCATAAGGCTGGGGTGCGCGTACACCGCCGCGCAAACATCATCAAAGAATGCGTGCGCGTCGGCGTATTCCGGCGGCGGCGTCAAATCATACGCCTGAATTTCCGCAACCAGCGCCGCCTGGCCTTGCGCATGTTTTTCCGGATGCAGCGTCGCATGTAGAATAGAAGCGCAGCTACAAACGTCTGCAGAATAAGGAAACCGCGCGCGGTACGCATCGAAATGCGACTTCGCCAGTTCCGCGTCACCTAATGACAAGCAGGCGTTAATCAATTCCGGACACACTTTTGGATTATCGGGAAACCGTTCCGCCATTTCACTTAACGCCTGAACGGATTCCGCAGCACTCCCGGCCTTTAACAATGTCTTGGCGCGGGAGAGATTGGCGTCGAAATCATCCGGATCACGTTTCAAATAAGAATCATAGGCCTGGACCGCCTCGTTGTAATCAGCCGAGAGCACATAGGACGCGCCGACATTTGCATAGACATCGGCGCGATCGGGAAATTTTTTCAAAACCGCCCGATAGGCCGCCTGGGCGTTGGTCTGGTCCGGTTCTTTCGCCCACAAATTCGCAGCGTTCACCATCGGTGAAGGGTTGTTGGGGGCGACGACGGACGCATCGAGATACGCGGCGTGCGCTTCCTCATTGCGCCCTTGCTGCTGCAAAGCGTTCCCCAGCCCGATTCCGGCATCGGGATGAGACGGATTGAGCGCTAAAAGTTGTCTGAAGTATCGCTCCGAGTCGATGGGCATCGTCAGTTGATCCGCGAGAAGTCCTGCATATTGAAGGAGATCCTGTTGGTTGGCATGAGAATCGAGGCCCGCTTTAACGATTTCGAACGCCTTGTCCTTTTGATCAATTTGAATAAGCGCATGGGCATGTATGTGATAAGCGCCCGCCGGCGCCTTGGCGCGCGCTGTTAAGGGCGAGACCGCCTCTATCGCAGCAGACATATTGCCCATCGTCAGCAGCGACTGCGCCTGTAGAAGGATGATGTCAGCATCGCGCGCATTTATCGCCAACCGCTTCTGGCACAGTTCAAGCGCTGTTTGCGCATCCCCCGCCGCCAACGCCTGCTCAATGCGCCTGATATGCTTTTTACTGGCCATCCTCGCGTATCATCCTCTCGCGCGCCGCCTTGCGACGGCTTTTTTAGTAAGGCGACGCCGCCTATTCGTTTTCCCGGTTAATCGCGTCGATCACCGCCGCCGTCACTTCCGCCGTCGTCGCCGTCCCGCCTAAATCCGCGGGCATCGCATCGCCTCCCGCAGTAACGCGTTCGATCGCAATCATTAATCGTTTGGCCGCGGTCTCTTCTCCCAAATGCTCCAACATCATCACCGCAGACCAGAAGCTGCCGATCGGGTCGGCGACGCCCTTGCCCATGATATCGAAGGCCGAGCCGTGGATAGGCTCGAACATCGAGGGAAAATCACCGCCGGGGTTCAGATTCGCCGTCGGCGCAATACCCAGGCTACCCGACAGCGCGGCCGCCAGATCGCTCAGCACATCCGCATGAAGATTACTGGCGACGACCACATCAATACTCTTCGGGTTCAAGACCATGCGCGTCGTCATGGCGTCGACCAGCATCTTATCCACCGTCACGTCCGGGTAGTTCGGTCGCACGGTGTCGAAGACCGCGTCCCACATCACCATACCGTGGCGCTGCGCGTTCGACTTCGTCACCATCGTCAATAATTTTCGAGGCCGCGTCATCGCCAGTTCGAACGCGAAGCGAGCGATGCGCTCCACGCCGCTTCGGGTAAACACCGCCACATCCATCCCGACTTCCGCATCATGTCCCTGATGCGCCCGACCGCCAACGCCCGCATATTCGCCTTCGGAATTTTCCCGAACGATGACCCAGTCGAAATCTCCCGGGCCATATCCTTCCAGCGGACATGAAACACCCGGCAGCACCCGCGCCGGTCGCACATTGGCGTATTGATCAAACCCCTGACAGATCGCCAGCCGTAACCCCCAAAGCGTAATGTGATCTGGAATGTCCGGATCACCGGCGGAGCCAAAATAAATCGCATCCACGTTACGGATCTGGTCCAGACCGTCCTCCGGCATCATCACGCCGTTGCGGCGGTAATAATCAGCGCCCCAATCGTAGTGGTCTACGGAAATTTCAAAATCTCCCTGGCGCGCTTGCAAGGCGTTCAACACCTCCAGCCCGGCGCCGATAACCTCGGGGCCAATGCCGTCGCCGGGGATCGCCGCAATTTTATACTGTTTCATTTATTTCCGCTCCCTGTGGCGAATTTTCACCTGTATACAATTGTCTTTGGAGTACGACTCCATGGGGTGAAAGTCGAGGCCCTGCGACAATTAGAATGCGGTAAGAGCATAGCGCCAATGTACAAACAGGGCGCACCGGTATATTCAATTTCATATTCCAATTCACTCATGTTTGTAAGGCGACCCACCCATGTTCCAGTTAAGCCAAGACCAGCTCGACTTTCAGGCGCGTGCGCGCGACCTGGCGCAAAATGTCATCGCCCCTCGCGCGGCGGACGTGGATCGCAGCGAACAGTATCCCTGGGACAATGTCGCCGCGCTCCGCGAGGCCGGTTTTGTCGGCATGACGGTCCCGAAGGAACTGGGCGGTCAGGGCCGCTCCTTTCTGGACGCCGTCGTGTTGGTCGTGGAAATGTCGAAGGTCTGCGGCGTCACCGGGCGCATCGCGGTCGAATGCAATATGGGCGCGATCAGCGCGGTCATGAAATACGGCGATGACGCGCAGCGGAAAATGGCGGCCGAAGTCGTTTTGTCCGGCGACAAGCCCGCGATCTGCATCACCGAGCCGGACGCTGGTAGCGCCGCCAGTGAAATGACGACCCGCGCCGACAAAAAGGGCGACAAATACATCATCAACGGCAAGAAGCACTGGATCACCGGCGGCGGGGTATCGCGCCTGCATCTGATTTTCGCGCGCGTCTTTGATAATGGCATGGAATTGGGCATCGCCGGGTTTCTGGCCGTGCGCGACCCGGAGGCGGGGACGCCGAAGGGCCTGCGCATTGGCGAGCGGGAACCGACAATGGGATTGCGCGGCATACCCGAAGCGGAAGTCTTTTTTGAAGACCTCGAAGTTCCGGAATCGATGATGATTATTCCCCCGGAAGGAATCCGGCGCGGATTCGCCGGATTAATGAACGCCTATAATAGCCAGCGCGTCGGCGCTGCGGCGGTCGCGCTCGGCATTGCGCAAGGCGCCTATGAACTCGCCTTGGACTACAGCCATACCCGCGAGCAATTCGGCCGCCCGATCGACGAATTCCAGGGGCTGCAATGGATGCTGGCGGATATGTCCGTGCAGTTAGCGGCAGCCGAGGCGCTTTGTTATAAAGCGGCGGGCAAGGCGGGCGATGGTTTCCCCGACGCCAACGAGGCCGCGCAGGCGAAGATCTTCACCTCCGAAATGGCGATCAAGGTGACCAACGACGCGCTGCAGGTCTTTGGCGCTGTCGGGTATTCGCGGAACAACCCCTTGGAGCGCATGGTGCGCGATGCGCGCATGTTCACCATTGGCGGCGGCACCGCGCAAATTCTACGCACGGTGGTCGCGTCACGGATTTTGGGCAAGAAACTGCCACAGCGCCGGGATGGCTACATGAACATGCCGCGCGCGACGTCCGGGGATTAAACGCTGCATTCTTAAACCTCGCGTTAAGGCGTCCTTAACCCATGGCTGATTTAGTGCTTGCTGAAATTAGCGAATGGCGCAAACAGCAATAAATGATTCAAGAAACGCTCCCTCCTCAATTGGTATATGGCCCGAAGCGATACGCGCTTCTTGTATGCGGGTGGACAAATGTCGCCTTGGGCATGATCGGCGCCGTTGTCCCCGGCATGCCGACCACGGTGTTTTTACTGATCGCGCTGTGGGCGTTTACACGCTCTTCACCGCGCTGCCGGGCCTGGCTATACAATCACCCGAAATGGGGGCCGACATTGGTCGCCTGGTCACAGCACGGCGTCATTCCACCGCGGGCGAAATGCCTGGCGCTGGCCAGCATGATTATTAGTTTCATAATAGTCGCGGCCCTGGCGGCGCCAAACTGGATCGCGCCCCTGTGCACCGGCGTCATTTTAACGCTGGTCGCCGCTTTTATTCTCACCAGACCGAGTTATCCAGCCGATCGATCCGCCGAGGCGCACGCGCTCAAACACAGCCGTCGCTTAGCGCCCCTGACATTGACAGATAGGGCCCATCGCCTAAGCTAGAGGTTCGTTTCCTCATTGTGACGCATAGACGCCACACCCTGTCCTCAATCATTCTTATGGAATTCCCAGCCACATGATCCTGAATCGCGACTCGATCAAAAAGGGCGTGGTGAACGACATCATCCGCGAATCGGTCGAGGCGGGTCTGATGCACCCGTTAAGCGAAGCCGAACGCAGCGCCAGTATGCAATCGGCGCTGGAAGGCGTGACGCCGGGCGACGATGTCTGGCTGTTTGGATATGGGTCCTTGATGTGGAACCCCGCGTTCCATTTCGCGGAGCGACGCACTGGTCGGTTACATGGTTTTCACCGCCGATATTGTCTGTGGTCCGCAGGCGGGCGCGGTTCGGTGCGCCAACCCGGGCTCACGCTGGCGTTGGACAGAGGCGGATCCTGCCACGGCATCGCCTTTCGAATCGCCGCCGACAAGGTGAATGAGGAGCTGGAGATCGTCTGGGCCCGCGAAATGGGCGGCCGTTCCTATAGTGCGCAATGGGTGAACATACGAAGCGATGACGGTCCGCTGCGCGCGTTGACCTTCGTCGTGCGTCAAGGACACCCACGCTATGACAAGACGATATCCCGGGACACGACCGTGGCCTACCTCGCCACATCGACGGGACCGTTGGGCAGTTGCGCGGAATATTTGACAAACACCGTGTCGCATCTAGATGAACTTGGTATCGTCGATAGTCAGATGCATACACTTCTTAATGGCGTCCGGTCCTTTACCGGGACCGCGCCAAATGGATGCTGGGAGAATGAGACATGGCGGATAACGGAAAAATCGTAAAGACCGACGCCGAATGGCGCGACGTTTTAACGGAAGAACAATTTCATGTGTGCCGGGAAAAGGGCACGGAGCGCGCCTTCACGGGAAAGTACGATGGCTGCAAGGATGCTGGCGTTTACGCCTGTGTCTGTTGTGGCGCGGAACTGTTCACCTCTGACGCCAAATTCGATTCCGGCAGCGGCTGGCCCAGCTTTTTCGTCCCCGTCAATTCGGACGCAGTGACGGAAGAAGAAGACAACAGCCTTTATATGCGCCGGGTCGAGGCGCTGTGCGCCCGATGCGATTCTCACCTTGGCCATGTCTTTCCCGACGGTCCCGCGCCGACCAACCTGCGATACTGTATGAATTCCGCATCCCTGACGCTTGTGCCCACTGACGCGGCTGACCTCTCTGATTCCAGCGAAACATAACCCAGGGTGATTCCAGCGAAACATAACGCCGGGCCCATCGGTCCGTTATCACGTCCCGCCAATATTTAACGCCACTATAAATGAGATAAAGATATGAGCGCGACCGACGCACCCGCCCCCTTGGGCTGGAAAGAACGCGCCCCATTGTTCGTCATCGCGGGCGCGCACGGTTCCTTGCACTGGAGTCTGGCGATCTTTTATTTGCTCCTGCCGTTCATCAAAGACGAATACGGCATGAATTACTCCCAGATCGGCGCCTTGGCGTCGCTGGTTCATGTCTGCGCTTTCGCCATTAATATTCCGAGCGGCGTGATCGTCGACGTCACCGGCAAGCGCACCGCGTGCCAGTTGACCGCCCTTGTGTTTTGCGGTCTCGCGCTCATGTCAATGGGCTGGGCGACGGAATACTGGATGTTGGCGGTGTTTATCGGCGTCGTAGGCGCCATGAACACCCTTTGGCATCCCGCCGCGATATCCTTTTTGTCCTCCTCCTATGCAGAGCGACGTGGGTTGGCGTTATCCTTCCATACGGTTGGCGCCAGTCTGGGCGACGCTGCGGCGCCGGCGGTGGCGGGATTGTTAATTTCAATAATCGGTTGGCAAGGCACGGCGATCACGGGCGGCGTCGTACCGATCCTGGCGGCGGCGTTGTTGCTGTTCGCCTTTGGTCGCGAAGGCCCCACGGATAAGGGCGGCGCGCGCAAAAGCAGTCTGCACGCCTACCTGACCGGGCTACGCGGGCTGGTTCGCGAATCGAGCACCTGGAAGGTCTGCATCATGTCCGGGTTTCGCGGCACCAGTCAGGTTGGACTGCGAACCTTTCTACCGCTCTATTTTGTCGCCGAGTATGGATCCGACCCCTTCTGGCTCGGGATGATGGTCATGACCCTGCAGGTCACCGGCGCAGTGACGACGCCTTTCGCTGGCGTCATGTCGGACCGCATCGGTCGCCGCCCGGTCCTGATGATCGGTTTCGCGGGCTCCGCGCTCATCATGTTCACCTTGCCCTGGATTCCAACCTTACCAATGTTGATGGCTGTTATCGGCATGGCGGGCGTCTTCGTCTTTGCGGTGCGACCTGTTCTGCAAAGCTGGGCGCTGGACATGACGCCGCCGCAACTGGGCGGCTCCATGGTGAGCCTGTTGTTCGGCACGCAATCGCTGTTTGCGATGGCGGTGCCGATTCTCGGCGGCATGATCGCCGACGCCTGGGGCCTCGACTACGTCTTTCATATTCTGGCGGGCGCCGTCGTCATCGCGGCCTTTATCGCAATGACGATCCCGGACGATGTGAAAGCCGAAACGAAACCCTAGTCGCAGATCATGACGTCCAACATCGCGGAGCGTTTTTCTTCCATCACGATGCGAACCCCCTCTTTCAACAAACCCGGCAGGGCGTCGGGGTCGCTGGTTTTCCGGGCCCAGCCATTGCTGGCTTCCGCCGCGCGACTGAAATCCGGGCTGGGAGAAAGCGCCGTTAGTGGAATTTGATTGGCCCGCGCGGCGTACCCATTGGGATACAGGCCTTGCACGGATTTGCGCACCGCGCCCCATTCGGCGTTGTTCACCACCACGCTCAGGACCGGCAAATCATAGGCCTCCATCACCTGATGGCACACAATCGGGTTGGCGAACATATAAGATCCATCGCCCAGCGTCGCCACAACCAGCCTGTCCGGATCGCCCAGCTTCATGCCCATAGCGCAAGGCACGCTCCACCCCAACGCGCCGGAATGAGGTAATTGGCGCCATGAATCATACGCGTCCAAATCCAGTGAGGACAAAGGCGCGCCCAGTTCAGACAGCACCGTGGACTTGTACCCCTGTATCGCGTCGGACACGCATTTTCCGACATAGGCCTTGGTCATGGGCGAGCGCGCTCCGGCCATAGCCGTCTCCAGCGACTCCGCCTGATACGCGGCGGCAGCCTTGCGAACCCGTTCGTCCCGCGCGGCGATCAATGCGCCATCGGCTTGCGTCAGTCGCGGTCGCAGCGCCGCTTCCAGCGCCATGATCCCTTCATCAACCGCGCACGCGATGGCGACATCAGCGCGGAAATTGCGCACGGGGAACCGGCTGAACAAGGGATCCGGGCCCATTTGCGCCACCATCGCGCCGGGCGCTGGGTTATGGGAGTCCGGTTCCCAAGGTGCCAGACTGTCGATCACCACAACGACATCGGCCTCCGTCAGCCAGGGCGCAGGGCTCGGCCCCACATTCATCGGATGTTTCGATGGTACGGGCAGCGCGGTCGCCCAATAAGAACAAACGGGTATGGCCCAATCTTCCGCCAACTTTGACAACGCTGCAAACCCGGCGGCGGACCCAGCCCCGCGCTGGGCGAAGATTACCGGATTGCGCGCCGATGCGATGGCGTCGGCCAGACGGGTGATATCCTCGGCGCGCGGCCCCGCTTTCGCGGCGTTCATCGAGCCCGGCGCATCGAGACCCTCGCTCGGACAAGGCTCGCAAAGCACTTCGCGCGGCAGGCTCATATACACAGGACCCTTCGGCATGGAATTCGCGATCCCATAGGCGCGGTCCAGAAGTTCCGGAGTCTGTTCCGGGAAGCGTAATTCGTAATCCCATTTACAGGGCTCGCGCACCATGGCCGTCTGGTCGCGCATTTCCTGTCCCCACCCGATCGGCACCGTGCGCGCGCCAAACCGGTTTTGCTCCGTCACCGGCGTTCGGCCCGACATCAGGAGTATGGGGATATTGTCGGTCGCGGCGTTGATGAGCCCGGTCACGCCGTTCGAGAGACCGACATTGGTGTGCAACATCACCGCCGGAGTTTTCCCTGTGGCCAGATAATACCCATGCGCCATGCCCATGGCCGCGTGTTCATGGGGAATAATCAAAGGTTGCGGCAAATCGGCGCCCTTGGCGCCAGCCTCCGCCAGACCTTCGATAATTGGTGGAAAGTCCGTGCCTGAATTCACCAGCACGCAATCAACGCCCAGCGCCCGGAGTTTGGTGAACATCGCCGCGCCCGCAGACACGCTTCCCTCTGGCGTCACGCTCCCATCATCCATCGAATATTCCTTCCAAAATGTTCCGCAACCGATCCACCCCAACAGGATAAGAGGTCTGGACAAGAAATACAGACGAGTCTTGTTTGAAATCCTGTTCCCCGGGATAGACGCAGTATACGGTTCGCCATCGACGATCTAATTTATTGCAGAACATTTTATCAAGGACTTTGCCCATGACGTCTCCAGTAACGATTGAACGAAACGGCGCCATCGGCGTCTTGCGCCTGAATCGCGAAGACGCCTTGAACGCGATCACCACAGAAATGGCGGGCGCGGTGGCCGATAGTTTGATTGAACTCGACGCCCATGACGACATTCAGGGCATCGTCTTGACCGGCGCCGGGTCCCGCGCCTTTTGCGCCGGGGTCGATTTGCGCGAAGCCCGCCACGTTCAGGTCGCCGACATCGAATCCTGGTTCGGGACGGTCTGCAATATTTACCGGCAAATCCTGAAGACCGAGAAACCCGTCATCGCAGCGCTGAACGGCACCGCCGCCGGTGGTGGATTTCAAATGGCGCTGGTGTCCGATTTGCGCGTCGCCCATGCGGGCGTTCGCATGGGGCAGCCGGAAATCAACGCCGGGATCCCCAGCATCATGGGGTCCTACTGGATGAGTCTGCATCTTGGCTGGGCGATGAATCAGGAACTGTCCATGACCGGGCGGCTTATGGACGCGACGGAAGCACATAATCTGGGCCTCATCAATTATATGGTTAAAGCGGACGAGTTGATCGACAAAGCCTCTGCAGTCGCGATGACCCTGGCGGAAAAACCCGCCGTCGCGTGGCGCCGCACCAAAGCCCGCTTTCGCGAAATCGCGCTG
>JBLHZD010000128.1:0-10463 GCA_047631095.1 Alphaproteobacteria bacterium | reverse complement strand
AACATATGGCAGTTCATGCGCGACAATTGGTTATCAAACAGGATATTTGAATCCTACGATGATATCGTCGCAATCTGTTGTGAGGCCTGGAACAAGCTCATCGAACAGCCTTGGAAAATTATGTCCACCGGACGCAGAAAATGGGCCCATGGGTTCTAATTAAGGCTCGTTGGTATAAGCCCTGTGGCGCACAAAAAAACGGCGACGGAGAAAAATCCGCCGCCGTTTTAATCTAACGACGAATAGGGGCGCTACGCGTCCTTATTTCGTGCTGGCCTTATTTGGTGCCAGATCGGGACGTTGGGATGATGCGTTTTACGATGATGCCCGAACGATCCATCAAACCGGGGATGCGCGGGGAAACTTCGTTTTTCCAGAAGTCGCTTTCATAGACCGCCGCATACAGGGCGACGCGTTCTTCTTCGTTCTCGAAACGACGGGTCCAGTAATAGGCGGTGTCGTCTTCTTCATCCCGATAACTGCCGGTGATGACCATGCCCTTGCCGGTCTGGAAAGGAATGATCTCCGTTTCCATCATTGTGACCCATTCGTCCATTTTGCCGGGCAGAATTTTGTATTGTCTGAATTCGTAAAAAGCCATTGTCCCACTCCTCATTTGATAATTCTGGAGATAGTGGTACGGAAAAAGCGGGACCCTGTCCAATTATGAGGCCTAATTTAGGTCGGCAGTTTTTCTAGCCGCCGAAGGAGACCGCGACGGCGGCGCTATCGCCGAACGTAACGCGCAAGCGCTGGCCCGCGCGGATGGGCACCATACCCGTGCAGGACCCGGTGCTGATCATGGCGCCCGCCGCCAGACCAAGCCCCTGTTTTCGGCGAGTTTCCGCCAGCCATAGCAGGGGCGTGATAGGGTGCTCCATGACGTCGGCGCCGGTCCCACGGCGTATGATCGCCCCATCGACCTCCAGAACGACGTCCACATCGGCCAGTTCATCCAGGCTGACATTGATTCGGTCGCCAAAAACATAACGGCCCGATGCCGCGCCATCGGCCAGAACCGCCGGCAGGGGCGGTAGCGCCGCCATGGGGAAGCGGCATTCCGCGACCTCGACGCCAGAATGGATCTCGCCCACCGCGTTAAAAATCTCCGCGCGTGTCCAGGGTGTATCGCGCGGATCAAGCGGCGCCGCGAGGGAGACGAAAAATTCGCACTCGACAAGCGGATCGAGCAATTCCTTATGGGGCAGGGTGGTTCCTGTTTCATGGGCGAACCGTTTATAGGTTCGGCCATATATGGGTTCGGAAATATTCAGTTTTTCGCGCACATGAGCGGTCGTTCCGGCGATTTTCCATCCCAATGTCGGCCATTTCAACTGCTCGGCGACCTTGATATTCACAGCGTAGGCGGTTTCGGCGTCTGGCGGGACCAGCGCTTCGGGCAGCGCCTCGATTTGTTGTCCGGTGCGGCGCGCCGTCGCCAGCATAGTTGCGAGTGTCTCGGATTGCGGCCAGACGGTCATTGCGTGAAGTCCTTATGTTTAATTTTCACGCCTAATTTTTAATGTTGCGACGGGCGTTGATCAACCGCGTGTCATGCCATTGCATCAGGACGATGCCGCCCAACACCATGGCCCCACCGGCGAACTGGCTGATGGTTAACGCCTCGGTGAACAGGAAGTAGGCGATAACGATGCTGGCGACGGGCTGAAGGTTGTTCAGCATGGACGCCTTCGGCGCGCCAATATGGCCGATGGCGGCGTAGAAAAACGGGATTGAGCTGCCCTGACAAAGGATGACGCCAATTGCGCCCCACCAGCCCTCCTGGGTTACGGGCAGGGTGACGCCGCCCGACGCCATGCAAAATGTCATCAGGATCACGGTCGCGACGACGCTCATATGAAAGGTCATCACAAAGGGGTCGACGTGCTGCATTTTTCGCCCGATCCATGATGCATTCAGCGCGCAGGCTAGCCCTGCCGTCAATCCAATGGCGACGCCGCGCCAGTCCAAGGCGTCCAGACTGACTCCCAGCATGACCGCCAATCCACAAAACGATGTGGCCAGCGCCGTGATCTTCACCGGGCCTAACCGTTCGCGCTCACAGGACGCGATGATGATCGCCACCAGCGGCGGATAGATAAAAAACAGCAAGGCGGCCAATCCGATCGGGATGTACTGCACCGCGCCGATATTGCCGTAATACATGAAGGAGACGAGACCGCCGAGCCAGACGCAATGCAGCCAGACCCGAAAGGGCACGCGTATGGGGCGGCGCAGAATCAGGCACATGGCGCCCACCATCGCCGCGCCATAAACCCCGCGCACGGCGGCGATGGAAATGGGATCCGTGCCGCCATCATAGGCCGCACGCGAAAACGCCACCGCCGCGCCCAACCCGACTGACGCGACAAGAGCGAATATGTAGCCGGTCATGGGCGATTTTTGTCGCTGCGCCGGTGAAGTGGCGACCGAGGACATGAATGTGTAATCCGGATATAAGATAGGGCGGCGCTGTATATACCGCGCCGGAGTCGGAGGGTACAGGGTTGGCGGAATAAGGCGTTTTACGGACAGGCTTTGAAATTCCCTATCCTTGCGTGCTATGACGCGCGCCATGCTGACAATTAATAATATTATTTACCGCATTGGCGGCCGGTTGCTGTTTGATAATGCGTCCGCGGCGATCCCCGATGGTCACCGGGTTGGTTTGATCGGGCGTAATGGCGCCGGCAAGTCGACCTTGTTGAAATTGATCGAGGGCGCGCTTGATCTCGATGGCGGCTCCATTGGTGTTGGCCGGCGCACGAAGGTTGGTTCGGTTGCGCAGGAAATGCCGGATAGCGCCCAGACGCCGTTGAACTTTGTGTTGGCGGCGGATGTCGAACGCGCGCAACTTCTGGCGGAGGCTGACACGGCGACCGACCCGGTCCGGATCGCGGAGGTTCATTTGCGCCTCGCCGATATCGGCGCGGAAACCGCGCCGTCGCGCGCGGCCTCCATTTTGGCGGGGCTTGGTTTCGACGAATCCATGCAGGGCCAAAAACTGGGCGAGTTTTCCGGTGGTTGGCGCATGCGCGTCGCGCTGGCCGCGACCTTGTTCGCCGCGCCCGACTTGTTGCTGCTCGATGAGCCCAGCAACCATCTGGATATGGAAACCCGGCTTTGGCTGGAAATTTATCTGACCAATTACCGGGGTACGGTTCTGCTGGTCAGCCATGATCGCAGTTTGTTGAACGTGGTCGCGGAATCCATCCTGCACTTGAAAGACGGCGAATTGACGCTGTATCGCGGGAATTACGACCGCTTTGAGCGCACGTTTCGGGAGCGTCAGGTCCATCAGGCGGCGGCGTATTCAAAACAGATCGAACAGCGCGCCAAGATGCAGGCTTTTGTCGACCGGTTTCGCGCGCTGGCCAGTAAGGCGCGTCAGGCGCAATCACGGTTGAAGGCTATGGAGCGCCTGGGCGAATTGGCGCCGCTGCGGCCTGATCATGAGGTCGTCTTTGACTTCCCCGACCCCGTCACGTTACCGCCGCCTTTGTTGACCTTGGACAAGGTGAGCGTGGGGTATGAAGCGGACCGTCCGGTGTTGCGCAATCTGGACCTCAGTATCGATATGGAGGACCGCATTGCGTTGTTGGGCGCGAACGGTAACGGCAAAACGACCTTTTTGCGGTTGCTGACGGGTGACTTGACCCCCATGGATGGGCAAATCCGACGTTCCTCCAAATTGCGGTTCGGGTATTTCGCGCAGGAGCTTGCGGAGGCCTTCGATCTGGACGCGACGCCTTTGCAGATGATGACCGCTTTATTGCCGGATGCATCGGAATCCGTCGTGCGATCTCATCTTGGACGGTTCGGGTTTACCCAGGACCATACCAAAGTGAGCATTGGCGCCTTGTCGGGCGGAGAAAAAGCGCGCTTGTTGTTCGCCAGCATCACCCGAAATGCGCCCCATGTCCTGTTGCTTGATGAGCCGACGAACCATCTGGACATCGACGCGCGCGACGCCCTGATTTCAGCGATCAACGCCTATCAGGGCGCGGTCATTCTGGTGACCCATGATCCGCATCTGGTGGAGCTGTGCGCCGACCGCCTTTGGGTCGTGCGCGATGGCGGTTGTCATCGCTTTGACGGCGATATGGACGACTACCGAAAATCTCTTATGGATCAGCGGCGCCAATCCCGGTCGAGCGCCCGGCAGGGCAATACAGAGGGCGGCGATTCGGCGTCGGCGAAGTCAGACCGCAAAGCGTCGCGGCGCGCGGGCGCGGAGGCCCGCAGGGCGCGCTCCCAACTCCGCAAGGCGGCGAGTGCGGCGACAAAAGCGCTAGAGAAACTGACGGCGGAGAAGAAGGACCTTGTTGCGAGTCTCAGTGACCCGGTGTTTTACAAGGAACACGCGGATGAATTCACAGCCTTGAATAAACGCCACGCAGCGATAGAGTCGGAGATCGCAGAGGCGGAGGCGCAATGGCTTGAGACACAAGCCGCGCTGGAGGAAGACGAAGCGGCGTAGGGTATTCATCCCGGCGCCAGAAACACGATGGGGATGACGGCGTATGGCGTTGCAAGAAATGACTTTGACTGCCAAAACAGAGCACCCGCGATTGTCGGTCCGCCGCGAAGGCGCAGGCCCCGCGCTAGTCCTGATCCATGGCGGCATGGGGTCCTGGAACCACTGGATCGCCAATATAGACGCGCTGGCGCCGTATTTTAGGGTGCACGCGATTGATCTTCCGGGCTATGGCGAATCGCCGCCCGTGGACCGCGACCTGACAGCGGACGAATTCAAGGACCTGGTGTGCCGCGCCATTGATGGCGTCGTTGGCGAAGGAACGCCCTTTCGTCTTGCGGGATTTTCCTTTGGCGGCGCCATTTCATCCCATATCGCAGCCCGGATGGGCGATCGGGTCCAGTCGTTGACCCTGATCGGCGCCAGCGGGTTTGGTCCGTCAACGGGGCGACGGTTGAACACGCGAAGCTACAAGGAAGCCGGGGAGGATCAGGCGAAACTTCGGGAGATCGTCCACAATAATTTGTTGGCGTTCATGTTAAACGACACTGCCGATGATCACGCGGTGGATTGCCACGCGGCGAATGTTAAGCGGACGCGCTTCGATAGCCGGAAGGTCAGCGGCGCGGATTCGCAACGGTTTGATCTGGCGAAAATAAAATGCCCGTTGCAAATTATCTGGGGTGAAGACGATGTGACTGCGCGCCCGTCTGTTGCGGCGCGGGTCGAAATCTGCCGCGCCGCCAAACCGGATTTACGCTATGACATGGTGCCCGGCGCCGCGCATTGGACCATGTATGACAGCGCCGCGGCGATTAACGAGCTGATGCTCGATTTCATTCCCCGCGTCGATTCCCAAGAGGCCTGACGCACAGAAAACCCCCTGACGGCGCCAGAGGGTTTTCATAATCGGTGATGCATGTCCGCGCGGCGTTTATTCCCGAAGCGGGTCGGATTCGCCGTCAGGCAGGGGGACTTCGAAGGTGTTCAACACCATCGAGATGATGCCGTAATACCCGCAAATAACGGTTAGCTCGACGACGCCGTCTTCGCCCAGTTGTTCCGTCACCCATTCATAGGTGTTGTCGCTGACTTTTTGTTTCTCGTGCAGTTCGGTGGCGAATTCGTAAACGGCGGCCTCGTCGGTTTTGACGAAATTGGGACGCCGGCGTTGCGCGATGGCGTCGATGATGGAATCGCTGACGCCAAGGTCACGGGCGATTTTCGCGTGGGCGTACCATTCATATTGCGCGGTCCAGAAACGACCGGTCACCAGTATGGCGATTTCGCGTAAATTGCCGCCCAGCACGCCGTTGTATCGGATAGCGGCGCCCAATTTTTGGACCTGATCGGCGATGACGGGGTTATGGAGCATCGGGGCGAAGGGGCCTCGAACGCTGCCGCGTGGTCCCGCAGCAATGTTGTCGTGGACAGCTTTTTGTTCTGGGCTCATGGTTTCAGGCGTGAGTTTCGAAATTCGGCTCATGATGGCGGTTCTCCCTAGATTTTGTATCGCTGAATTTTAGTGGCGAGTGAGTAAGACCTTGCATCAAGCTTACCGGCCCGTTTTGCCGGGTAAAGAGATAGTTCTGTAACGCGGAGGAATTGCGCTAGACTTATCACCTTAAGAGATGTGATGCGGAAAGGGCGAGCATGAAACGCGCCGAGGCCGAAGGCTACAAAAAGAAACTGTATGACCGTCGCGCAGAATTACAGCGCCTGATCGAAATCAGCAAAGAGGCGCGCAAACCGGTGGAGCTGGATCAAAGCAGAGTCGGGCGACTGTCACGGATGGACGCTATACAAAATCAGGCGATGGCGCTGGAGACCGGCCGGCGGCGCGACATTGAATTGCAACGTATCAAGGCGGCGTTGAAACGCCTGGATGAAGAGGAATTCGGGTATTGCCTCAGCTGTGGCGAAAAAATTGCGCCCAAACGATTGGCGTTTGATCCGACCGCGCCGCTCTGTATCGATTGCGCGCAATCGATCTGATTCTGAAACGTATCGATTGCGCGTAATTGATCTGAGGTTGGTTTTGGTTTGCCTTAGAGCGCATATAACAAACGATAGGTTCCTATTTTCAGACCAGCTTGGGCATGCGCGCGAATGGTTTTCCGCGGCACCGCCGAAGCCCAGGCGTCGCGTAACAGGCCAGGCTCCGTCGCGGCAACGATGATCGCCCAGGGCGCGACTGAATCGGGTGTGGTGCGCAACGCCCCTTCGGTCGTGCCGTTGGCGTCGGTGACGGCGAATCCCGGCGCGACGGACAGATATTCGGCGCTCACCACGCCCTCGCATTTCATCAAATCCGGTAGGGCGTCGTCGCGTAGCCATTGGCCAAAGTCCGGCGGCGCCTGTTGGTCGTTTTGCGGTCGGATCGTCGTTACAACGCCGCCCTGGCCGGTCCCGTAGCGACAATCGACGCGCAAGACCGATCGCGTGAAATTCTGAAACGCGGGCATAATGCGCTGGGTCCAGTCCGACGGGTTCTCCAACGCGTATCGGTAATCCGGGTGGGACAAGGCGTCCGGGCTTGTTGTGTCGTACAGCGCCAGATAGCGCGGCGACCCCGAAATCGCCTTGTACCGCCGCCCGTTCAGAAATCCGGGATGCCCGGTGCGTTCAGGTAAATGATCCCGGTTATACCAGTCGTTGAAGTCCGGTTCGTTTTCCGGTTTTGCATCGGTCCAGACAGCGAGGACGCCCGCGCCCCGGGCTTCAGTATTTTCCAGGTTGTTCATGACGCCCACTCGATTGTTATCCACGGATAAGCCTGACAGGTCCGTTGGGTTAAATTTCGGACCAAAGCAGTACTATATTGCCCAGCCTAATTGTGTATAATGGAGATTACAAAGCGTCGCCTTTATCCAGATTACCGCACTGATATTATTTCGCATGTTTGGGTGTATTCTCGGCGTTTTTTTGCGTCCAAAAATTTGGGCGCATGGACATGGTTGAAAACGCTGACGCGCAGGATTAGAAGTACGCCGTATGGGGGCGCCGTCTTCGATTCGTGGCCGATGTCTTACGTTAGCACGGGGAGAATTTAGTATGACGCTGCCGCGATATCAACAAATCGCCAACGAACTTATGGCCGAGATTGGCGGGGGTCTATTTCCGGTTGGCTCAATGTTGCCGACGGAAATCAATCTGTGTGAACGATTTGGCGTAAGCAGGTTTACGGTGCGCGAAGCGCTGCGCCAGTTACACGAAAAAGGCATCCTGTCGCGCCGACGTGGATCGGGAACCGTGGTCCAGAACAGCCATCCCAACAGCGCCTATGTGCGCTCGATCGGGTCGCTGGACGAGCTGTTGCAGTATCCGCCGGAAATGCGGCTGATCGTTATGGAGCGCGAAGCCCTGTCGGCGAATGCGGAACAGACCAAGTTGCTGGATTGTCGGTTGAACCGGAAGTGGCTGCGGTTCTCCGGCGTGCGTCGTATTGAGCCGGCTGGCTTTGCGATCAGCTGGACCGATGTGTACGTCATTCCCAAATACCGGAATGTCGAAAAAAGCATCGGCATTGATCCGCGTCCGATTTATCAGCAGATTATCGACCGCTACAAGGTCCACATTCAGGATGTGAAGGTGGAGATTTACGCCAATCACATCGAAGAGCCTATGGCGGAAGCATTGGGCGTCGCGCCGGATTCCGCCGCGATGACGATTATTCGCCGCTACTATGACGAAACCGGCAAGATTTTCGAAGTATCCCTCAGCCATCACCCCGAAGGCCGCTACACCTATGCGTTGGAGATGACGCGGGAATCCTGAGTTTTTGACACCGGTTTTAGAGTTGGGAATCGCCGCGCGCGCGGATACGCCAGCAAAAACAGTCGTCGCCGTAATCCATTCGATTCAGCACTTCCAGCACCAGAAACCGGTTATGGGCCATCAACGCGCCTTGCCATAAGCCGTTCCAGGAATCGAACGCGGCGTCGGCGATATTCGACTGACCGCGCATCAACCGCCATCCGCGTTGTCGCACCAGAACGGAATCGCCCTGGATTTCCGTCTCAACGGGATCGCCCTGCGCCTCAGCGACGCTGACCAGAAAAGCGGCGAAACCGGCGGGGCTGTCATCCGCCGCGTCCAGTCCCATCGCCTGTGCGGTTTCGCGATAATATTGCATGCCGATTAACCGCCCCGCGACATTGCCCAGATACCCGGATTCGGCGGGACCAAAGAGGGCGGGCGCGACGGAGAGTGAGGTTTTAACGAAGTTCATGGCGTAGTTGCGGTGCGCCTTTTTCAGGCGCGCTTCGGGCCAGTCGCCCGCCGGTGGTTTTGGCGCTGCGGCGGAATCGAAGCGGGGCGGTTCCTCGCCCGGTGAGAAAATCAGATATTCATCGGGGCTCAAATCATGATCGTATTCGCGAAAATACCCGGATAATCCCGATTGCGCGTCCATAGCTTGCGCGGTGCAGACGAAGCCCAGCCTTGGGTTGCCCAACGCGACGCCGTTATGACCGTACCAACCGCGCAACAGCGCGCGGGAGACTTCGCTGGGGATCGCGCAAAGCGACGCGCCATCGTAAATCCAGCGCGGCGGCGTAAAACGCACCCAGGCCTTGCGGTCGGATTCATACATATATTCGACGCCAACGCCGCCAATCTTGTTGGACAGGTAGTGATATTGCGCGGCGGCCACCGCGTCGGGAAGGTCGGAGAGGCCCAGCTTTTCAAGACCCGGCAAAAACATGTCCAGATGCTGGCGGCGAAACACCTGATACCAGAAATCTTCCGCCGCACGGCTGGCGCGCCGCGTGACGATGGTCATCAGCAAGCCGGTGACATAGGCGTGGTATAAATTTGCGATGGCGGCGAAGGGGTCCGGCGAGGATTGCGCGCTGCTGGAGGCGTTTGTATCGTCCATGTCTAATTCCACTACTTGGTTTCCGGCGCTTGGTTTCCGGCGCTTGGTTTTCAGGGCCTAATTTCTGGCCCTTCGGCCGCCGTAATATGGTTGCGTCGGCATACTCCAGCGCGCTAATGCAGAACGCAATGGATTCTTGCCCATGATCGACGACACGCAACTATTGGCGCTGGCGGCCGCGCAATTTTTTGGACTGGCGCTTGTTTTGACCCAGTTCGGTCTGCGCTTCCGCACGCCCTTGCAAGGCGCGGCGATCAGCGTGCCGTGCTCCGCGCTTTTGTTCTTGGCGGCGGCGCCGTTCCTTGTCGATGTTAGCCAAGGGGATTGGCGCGGCGGTTTGGTGTTCGCTGGCGTGGGGTGTCTGTTTCCCGCCGCCGTCACGGTGCTGACCTTTCAATCAAATCGACTGGCGGGACCGAATGTAACCGGCGCCATAGGAAATCTTGCGCCCGTTTTCGCAGTGAGTCTGGCGGCGCTTTTCTTTGGCGCGGCGCTGGGCCTGATCGATGTTGTGAGCGTCGCCATTATCGTGTTGGGGGTGACTTTGATCGCCACGGCGCGGGGGATGACCCATGGAAAAATATCGCGCTGGGCGCTCGCTCTACCGTTGGCGGCGGCGTTTATTCGCGGGATAGTTCAACCGGTGGTTAAAACCGGTCTGGTGTATTGGCCGGACCCGTTCGCCGCCGTGACCATTGGATATCTTGTGTCCGCTATTCTGGTGATCTGCGTCGCGCGGTGGCGCCGCCGGGACGGCGCCGTCAGCGATGACACGCGCGGGTTCATGTGGTTCGCGCTGGTCGGGCTTTGCAACGGGATGGCCGTTTTTACAATGTATGCGGCGTTGGCGAAGGGCGAGGTCGCCGTCGTGGCGCCGCTCGTGGCTATTTATCCGCTTGCAACGCTTGTCTTCAGTGCTTTGTTTCTGGGACGCGTGACAATTAATCCACGCTTGATCGCAGGTGTGATGGTCACTGTTGGCGGCGTCGCCGCCCTTTTGGCGTCTTAGTGTCCGTCCGAAGACTTAATGGGTCGGATGAATTGGTTGTCCGGTGCGCTTTCTTGAATTTCGGAATTGATTTTGATTCCCTTTGCGGAACCGAATCG
>JBLHZD010000127.1:0-10470 GCA_047631095.1 Alphaproteobacteria bacterium | reverse complement strand
CCACCACAAGGTCCGCCTCGGCCACATGGTTATGGATGGCGTCGACGGTTGAATAAAGCGTATTCAACTGCCCGCCAAAATGCATATCCAGCTCCGCCAGACACTCCACCGACTTGTCCAATACGGTGACTTTCGCCTCCATGCCCATCGCCATCCGCGCCGCATTGATGCCGGACACGCCGCCGCCAATGATCAAAACGCGCGCCGCCGCCACGCCGGGTACGCCGCCCAGCAACACCCCGGCGCCGCCTTGCTCTTTTTCCAGGTTGAAGGCGCCGACCTGAATACTCATTCGCCCGGCGACCTCGCTCATCGGCGCCAGAAGCGGTAAATTGCCGTGTTGGTTGGTCACCGTCTCATAGGCGATCCCCACACAGCCCGATGACAACAAGCCTTCCGTCAACGCCTTATCGGCGGCCAGATGCAGATAGGTGAACAATATCTGACCCTCCCGCAGCATTGAGATCTCGCCAGGTTGAGGCTCCTTGACCTTGACGACCATGTCGGCGCGCGCGAACACTTCCGCCGCATCGCTGGCGATTTCGGCGCCGACCATACGGTAATCGTCGTCGCTGAAGCCAATCCCGGCGGCGGCGTTGGTTTCCACCAGCACCTTATGGCCATGATGCGTAAATTCCCGAACGCTGCCAGGCACCAACCCGACGCGATATTCGTGCGATTTCACTTCCTTCGGAACGCCGACAAGCATAATTTTTCTCCGTCGTCTTTGGTGGGCCCCGCGTTCAGCCCCGGTCCGCTAATTCAGTGTGAAGTGTATCAGCAACTCGCCGCAAAACGCGCGCCCAATCTTCACCCTCGCCGCGACGAAATAACCTCATACTCGGGTACCACGGGCTGTCCTGAGCGTCGAGAAGCCATCGCCAATCTGCGACAAACGGTAAAAGCAGCCATACGGGACGACCCATCGCCCCGGCCAGATGCGCGACCGACGTATCCACCGTAATCAACAAATCAAGCGCCAGGAGCGCCGACGCCGTATCCTGAAAATCGTCCAGTTCCGGCCCAAGGTTTGTAAAATTCATTCCCGGTGGCGGCGTCTGCGCCGACGCGGCGCCTTTCTGCAGGCCATAATAGGCCCCGTCCTGTTTCGATGTTGTGAGGGCTGAGAAATCTGACAGGGCGGCGCTGCGGTTTGCATCATTCGCATGGCGCGGATTGCCCGCCCACACCAACCCAATTTTACGTGTTGCCGCATCCTCCAAGCGCATCGCGGCGGGCGCGGTCAAATAGGGTTCCATCGGCGTCTTCAGCAATGGGTCAAAAACCCCCGCCAAACTCATCAACGGACAATGGACGTCAAAGGGAACCGCGTCGCCCGGCGCGACAACAGCCGCGACTCCCGGCGCCGTGTCAAACAAACGATGGAGCGGCGGCGCGCATTCCACCACGACACGCGCGCCGCGATCGGCAGCGTTCCGGGCGTACCGCACAAATTGAATGGCGTCGCCCAGCCCCTGCTCCGCCCAGAGCAATATCGTTTTGCCGTCCAATGATGATTTTCCATCCCATCGATTTGCGCCAGGCCGATGCTGATGCTCTGGTCGGGCCAATCGCCACTCATGTTCGGGCCACCCCGCCGCATAGTCCCCGTTGGACAGTAACAATTGCGCGTAGGAAACATGGGCGTCCCCATTCTCCGGGTCCAGGCTCAGCGCGTGTTTATAGGCGAGTGCAGCGGCGTCATGCTGGCCCGATTCCCGCAAGGCGACGCCAAGCGTATTGGCGAAACTCGCATTCTCAGGTTCCATTGCGCAGGCGTTTTTTAACGGCGCTATCGCCGCACCCGCGCGCCCCAGCACAACAAGCGCGCGTCCATAATTATTAAACGCCGCCGGGTATTGCGGCCTGATTTCGAACGCGCGCTCCAGCGACGTCGCCGCCAGCGCAAACCGGCGCTGACTGCTATAGACGAGGCCGATATTGTTGTGCGCATCGGCGTCCGACGGATCCAGGGACACGGCGATCTGCAGCGCGTCTTCCGCCGCGCCGAACTGGCCGAGCGCGTGCAGCACCAAACCATGGCTATTGTGATAGTTCGACGCGCGCGGTTTCAAGGCGACGGCGCGCTCAATCGCCACCAACCCCGCCTCATTCAGCCCGCGCTGGTGGAGTACGAGGCCCAAAAGATGCGCTGCATCGGCATTGTTGGATTCATTGGGGTCACTGGAACCATTGGAATCACGGGAACCATCTTGCAGAATCTGACGGTACGCCGCCTCAGCCTCCTTCAAACGCCCCGCGCGATGCGCCGCAACCGCCCGCTTTAACGTCTGCGTCGTCATCCCTTTCGAGGCGGCTGGAGGCCCGTCAACAAGCGAAATGCATTGTCCGGCATTTGACCCTCCAATGGCATTCGGCCGCCATCAATAACTTCCGCCGGGGGCCGCTTGCGAATAACAAACTCAATACCCGCCTCGCCTACCGGGGTCAGGGTTTGGTCAAATCGAGGCAAGGCGTAGCGGTGGGTCCAATGCAGCAATTCAAGTTTCAGAATATCCGCCTGCCCGCCCAGGTTCGCGAGAAGCTCCACCAGATTTCGCGAGACATTGCTCCACGAATTCGTCTTGAAGATCGTGAAGGTCCATTTGTGGTCCGCGTTATTGGTGCTCGGGAAAATGCCCTGCTCATATAAATCCTCATCCGGAACCGTCACAATCAAATGCCCGCCGGGCTTTATAATCCGAAACCAGTTGCGCAGCCCTATTTCCGGATCAACGATATGCTCCAGGCAATGGCTCGAATGGACGAAATCATACGTCTCGTCTTTGACGCCCGCCATGTTCTGCGCATCGCCATCCTTCAAATCCCAGACACGTACGCTTCGCATCATCGGAAACAGCTCTGCATACATCGACAAGGGATCCGGCGCGCCGCCAATATCAACACCATCGCCAAGAAAATAGCGGGTGATGAAATTCGGCTCGTTTAAACGCCGCATAACGGACTTACTGCATTCCTTCATTCCAACGATGCGCCTTTCACATTTCCGATACTGCGGTGGGGTGATTATAACGGGTTTTTGTCGCAATGCGTATGCGCTCCGCATGAATAAATACCGCTAGCCACGCAAAGCCGCCCTGGAAACAATCCTCACAAAAACTTTACATGATGTTGGTTGCGTAGACGCGCGCCCCTGGCGGACAATGGGGGTCGAGAATGTGCAGTTTGAGCAGACCCATTATTGTAGGGCATGACCATGCGACGATTTAATTTAGTCCCCCTTTTCGCCGCCATTTCGATGGCGTTTTTCGCCTTGTCCACGGCGCCTTCGGACGCGGCGACAGGCAAACGGGTTAGCATCACCGGCGAAGTCATCGATAGCTGGTGCTACATAACCGAAATCATGTTTTCCGAAGGCACCGCACATCACCAATGTGCGCTTTGGTGCACGGCGGGGGGCGTTCCGGTTGGTATTCGCGCCGATGATGGTCAGGTCTATATGGTTCTGAAGGTCGGTTCAGATACTAAAAATGTCGCGAACCCGACAATCATGAAGATTCAGACCCATCGGGTCTCCGTGGATGGCGATCTGTATGAACGCGACGGGATCAAGTATTTGCTCGTATCCTCGGTGACGCAAGACGACGGGATCGTCAATAAGACCCATGAAGAATACGGCATCCAACCCTTTGGGAATTAACGCTATGATTCGGACCTTCACGCTTAGCCTATGCGCCTTGTTCTGCCTCTCCAGCGTTGCAGCCAACGCCGCCGAGGAATGGGGACTACCGGAAGAAAAAATCGCTCGATTCGAGGCCAAGGTCGTTGATATCCTGTGCGAGCTAAACGGCGACTGCCCCGCAAAATGCGGCGGCGGCGACCGGCAACTGGGATTACTCGACAAAAAGGATGTTCTTGTCTTGCCGTTGAAAAACCGCGTGTCCTTTGCGGGCGCCGTGGATGAATTGATCGACTTTTGCGGCAAGCAAGTCGTCGTCGATGGGTTGTTCACCACCAATCGCGGGTACCGGGTTTTCGCGATCCAGTTTGTCCGCGAGGCTCCCGAGGGAAAATGGCGCGGCGCCACACAGTTTTCTGCCAAATGGGCGAAGCGGTTCGGCCATGCGGCCAAAAGCAAACAAACCAAACGCTGGTTCGAAAATGATCCCCGCGTTAACGCCATCCTGAAGGCGGACGGTAAGCTGGGTCTTGGCCCCGCTGCGGACGTCGAATATCAAAAAACACAATAACACGGCCCACAATAACGCGCCCCGAATGACGCCCGCCAAATGACCCTGCGTCGGTTCAACCAATGTTTCGCCGCACTGGCCTTGGCGTCGAGCGTGCTGGCGGCGCCCGTGTGGGGCCATGGCGTCAAGAGCCACCCCACAGCGTCAGCGTTGTCAAGCGCCCTTAACAACAACGCCGCGCCGCCAGCAAGCGTCGCAACACCCCTACCGTTTAATTTTGGCGGCCCGTTTGAGTTGATCGATCACAACGGCGAAATTCGCAGCGATAAAGACTTTCGCGGCAAATTCATGTTGGTGTTTTTCGGCTATTTGCAATGCCAATCCCTTTGCCCCATCGCCCTGCAACGCGCCGCGCTGGCGCTGGACCGCCTGGATGCGAAGGACGCGGCGCGCATTCAGCCGCTCGCCATCACCATCGATCCGGAAAACGACACACCCGAAGCCCTGCGCCGCCATGTAAAAACGATCCATCCCAGGCTGATCGGGCTCACGGGCGACATGGCACAGGTTAAGGCCGCCGCCGCCGCCTATGGGGTCGACACCCGTCTGATCGGGGCGGCGCCCAATGGCGCGCCGGTATACGCCCATGGCTCTTTTTTGTTTCTAATGGGGCCGGATGGTAAGTTTGCGACGCTGTTGCCACCGACGCTTGGCGACGCTGCGATGGCGAAAATATTTGAAAAATACCTCCGGAAGTTTCCGGGCTGAGATTTTGGGCCGCAAATCCTTGTCCCCAAATTTTTGGCTAAATTCCCCATAAAAAAAGCCCCGGCCAAGGCCAGGGCTTTTCTATAACAATTTGATCGGCTGCGACTATCGCGTCCGCAGTCTCGGGTCGAGAACGTCGCGCAAGGCGTCGCCAAACAGGTTGAACCCAAACACCGCCAAAGTGATCGCGAGACCGGGGAACACGGCGACCCAAGGGGCGCTCTCCGCGTACTCTTCTGCGCCACCTTGCAGCATCAAGCCCCAAGCCGGCGTCGGCTCCTGCACACCCATGCCCAGATAGGACAAGGACGCTTCAGTCAGGATCGCCTGACCGACCGCCGCTGTCAGAATAATGAGGAACGGCGCCATAACGTTGGGCACCATGTGGCGAACAATGATCCGCATATGGGAAAAGCCACAAGCGCGCGCCGCATCAACATAGGGTATTTCCCGAATAGCCAGCGCGCTCGAACGAACGACGCGGGCGCAACGGGGAATAAACGGGATCGTGATCGCGACGATAACACTCCACATGCTAGTGCCAAAGATCGATACGATCGCCAACGCCAGAATGATCAGCGGGAACGCCATGAACACATCCATGACACGCTGAAAGATCAGATCGATCTTACCGCCGAAATAGGCGCTGCCCACGCCGAGCACCAAGCCAACGGTCGAGCCTAATAGGGCGCAGATAAACCCGATAAACAGCGCAGTTTGGGCGCCATAGATAATGCGCGTGAATTGATCGCGTCCAAATTGATCGGTGCCAAGCAGGAATTCCATACTTGGTGGCGACAACATGAACTCGAAGGAGTTTGCTTCAGGCTCGTAGGGCGTAATTTGTCCCGCGAAGATTGCGCAAAACATCATTATCAACACAACCACAAGCCCGGCTAACCCAAGCGGTTGTCGACGGATCAGGATCCCGATCCGTTGGCCAAGCGGTTTCCGCTCGGCCAGTTCCTCGGCAACGTCGGCAGCATTAATTTCTGTTACAGACATGTCATTTTCCCCTAGCTGTACCGGATCCGAGGATCCAACCATGCGTAAAATATATCGACCGTCAAATTCGTCACCACGAAAATGAACGCGACCAACATGACCAACGCCTGCGTCATGGCGTAATCGTTGTTTTGCACGGATTCGACAAACAATTTACCCAGACCGTTCAAATTGAAGACCTGCTCGGTCACGACCAGTCCCCCCATAAGGAAGGCGAACTCAATCGCGATAATCGTCACAACAGGCAACATCGAGTTTTTCAAGGCATGCCGGTTGATAATGATCTTTTCAAGCAAACCCTTGGCGCGCGCCGTACGGACATAATCCTCACGAAGCACCTCCAGCAATGAGGAGCGCGTCATCCGCGTCGCCACCGCTGCGTAGCGATATCCGGTCGCCAGAGCAGGCCAGATAAGCTGCGCCAAATTGCCGCCCAAATCTTCAAACGGAGAGACATATTCAATTGGCGGCATCCATGGTTGGCCGAACCACGCCTGGGTCGAAATAAGCAATCCCAGAATAATCATGATGCCAAGCCAGAAGGATGGAATCGCAATCCCCGCGATGCTGAAGGTTCGCACCACATAATCAATCCAGGTATCCTGTTTGATCGCTGAGATGGTGCCCAGAGGCAGCGCAATCGCAACCGATACGATCGTCGCCATGATCGCGACCTGAAGCGAAAGCTGAAACCGAAGGCCGATTTCTTCTTCGATCGGGTTGCCCGTCCACATGGACTGTCCTAAATCGAAGATGAAGAATCCGCTGATGAAAGTGCCAAACTGGACCAGCATGGGCTGATCGAGGCCGAGCTCCATATAACACGCGATCAACGCATCCGGATCCACATATTGGCCATCGCCTGCGAGGCGCAGCTCACATACATCGCCAGGAATCAGGCGAAGCAGGAAGAAAATCAAGCAAGCGGCGCCAAGCAATGTCGGCAGCATCAGTAATATTCGCTTTACTATATATTTATACATCGTTTCTTTCCGTCCAATCGTCTTCCCAACCTGTCGGGAAGCTCTATTTTAACCGTCGCACGCCAGACTGCTCTATTCCACCGGCCTCTATAAATGGCAGGATATCACAGCCTTTGCGTGCGGTCGCTATACTTCAGAGCACGCCACCCAATGGCCAGGCGTCACTTCGCGTAGTTCAGGAATGGCCTGTGAACATCCAGCAACCGCCTTTTCACAACGCGGATGAAAGACGCAACCGCTTGGCGGATTAATCGGGCTTGGAATTTCGCCCTTCACAATTTTGTGTTCCCGCGCCTTTTCAATCGTCGGATCGGGGATTGGCACCGCATCCAGCAACGCTTGCGTGTAAGGATGCATTGGATTGTCAAACAACTCCTGACACTCCGCCAGTTCGACCATGTGTCCCAGATACATAACCGCGACACGCTGGCATAAATGCCGGATGACGCTGAGATCATGCGAAATGAACAGGTATGTCAGGTTCAACTCATCCCGCAAATCTTCAAGCAAGTTGATGACCTGCGCCTGAATGGACACATCGAGCGCCGACACCGCTTCATCACACACGATGAATTCCGGGTTCAACGCCAGAGCGCGGGCGATCCCGACGCGTTGACGTTGGCCACCGCTCATTTCATGGGGATAACGATCAGAGAATTGCGGGCTCAAACCACATAAGGATAGCAGCTCCGCCACACGACGGTCCCGCGCCTCCTTATCCGGGATGATCCCGTGCACCTTCATCGGTTCGCCAATAATTTGGCCAATTTTCATCCGCGGGTTCAGCGAACTGTATGGATCCTGGAAAATTACCTGAACTTTTTGACGGAACTTCAACATGTCCGAACGGCTCAACTTGGAAATGTTTTCCCCGTTGAAAATAATATCGCCCGTTGTCTGCTTTTCCAGTTGCAGGATACAGCGACCGGTCGTGGTCTTGCCACAACCGGACTCGCCAACCAGACCAAGGGTTTCCCCCCGGTACATAAAGAAACTGATGTCGTCAACCGCTTTAACGTCGGCGACCTTGCGTTGGATCATGACGCCTTCCGTGATCGGGAAGTACATCCGCAAATTACTGACTTCTAATATCTTGTCGACCGGCGCTTGCGCCTGATCTGCTTCAGCTACACTCATATCAGCGCCCCTCTAAAGCGATTCTAGTTCGTCGCGGTGAAAACACGCGGATTTGTGCACGCCATCAATCTCTTCCAACACTGGAATAGATTGCGCGCATTGATCGGTCGCATATCGGCACCGTGGACGAAATGCGCACCCGCCATCAAGTTTTGACAAATCAGGTGGTTGTCCCTGCACCGGATCCAGCTTCGCAACACGGGGTTGATCAAGCCGGGGCACCGATTTCAGCAGGGCCAGCGTGTAAGGGTGCTTCGGATTGTGATAAATATCCTCCGCAGTGCCGGTTTCAATAATCTTGCCCGCATACATCACGTTCACACGATCCGCGTAGCGCGCAACCACACCAAGGTTGTGCGTAATGATGATCATCGCCACGCCAAAATCACGGGTCAAATTCTTCATCAATTCAAGAATTTGCGCCTGAATGGTGACATCCAGCGCCGTGGTCGGTTCGTCCGCGATAATCAACTTAGGATCACAGCAAAGCGCCATCGCGATCATCACCCGCTGGCGCATACCGCCGCTCAAGTGATGGGGATATTGCGCCAGGCGGCGTTCCGGTTCGGACATGCCCACCAAGCCCAGCAGTTCTATGGCGCGCGCATTCGCCTCCTCCTGATTCATATCCAGATGCTGAATCAACGTTTCCGTCAATTGCAACCCAATGGTGAGAACCGGGTTCAACGATGTCATCGGTTCCTGAAACACCATCGCGATATCGTTACCGCGAATTTTGCGCATTTCAACGTCGGTCAAGTCCAACAGGTTTTTACCCTGGAAATTAATCGTCCCGCCCACAACTTTGCCAGCGGGTTCAGCGACCAACCGTAAAATCGACAAGGCGCTCACCGATTTGCCACATCCAGACTCGCCGACGACAGCGACAGTCTCGCCTGCTTCTACGTCGTATGTGATCCCGTCCACCGCCTTAACGATGCCCGAGGATGTAAAAAACTGAGTCTGCAGACCCTGAATTTCAAGTAAAGCCGTCACGTAACCTCCCAATACCTAGTGCTGCCAGTATTCGATTTATATTTTATTATTTGCATCAAACCAGCAAAAACGCAGGAAAATTTAGTTTAACCTTACCCTCAATGTCAATCTTGAACACCGATTTACATACGATTAAACTTAACTAGAGCATAAGTCGCCGCTTTTAGCGTTTCAGCTCCGCCGGTTAAAAGAAATGCCGGCGCGGCTCAAAAACAAAAAGAAAACGGCGTGGCGGGGTCTGTTCAACACCGCCACGCCGTTGAAAAACATTCACACGATCAAGGGTCGATTCGGGCTGTCGCCGTCCCCGTTACAACCGTTTTGCCATCCTGGTTTACGGTCTCCAGAGTCAAATCAACCAAATTTTCGCCGCCTTCTTCGCGAAGGGCCGCGACGGTGGATTTCGCCGTCAGCGTATCGCCGGGCCACACCTGATTGGTGAAGCGGACGCCATATTTTTTCAACCGGCCATCGCCGACATAATTCGTCAGCATCGTGCCTGTCAGCCCCATCGACAACATGCCATGGGCGAACACGCCGGGGTAACCAGCGACTTCTTTCGTGTACAAATCATCGGTGTGCAGCGGGTTGTAATCACCCGATGTGCCCGCGTACATCACGAGTTGGGTCCGCGTCAAATCATCGACCACGACCTCTTCATGCGTATCGCCGACGCTTAGTTTGCTTGCGCTTAACGACATTGAAAAACCTCCCTTAACCCTGCTCAACCGGACGTTCGGTCTTTACGCCGACGCCACGGGATGTAATCACCAACTCGCCATTTTGATCAAAATATTCCTGAATCCGCTCCGTAAACTTCAGCTTTCCGGCTCGTTTACTTTCCTTTTCCCAGGTCTTGCCGGCGCGTTCCTTGACCGTCAGCACGTCGCCCGGTTTTGGATTCCGGTGATATTCAAAATGTTGCTCCGCATGCAAACCGCCGCTGGTCGCCGCCGGTTCGGTCAGTCCGGTTGGGTTTTTGCCCGAGCCAAACCACTTTTTATCGGTTCTTGGCCGCAAGCTATAATCGGGGTCGAACTGGGCGACAGACCGAGGAAAGGTCGGCGGCGCAATGATATGGCCGACTTCCGTCTTCTTTGCGTATTCCTCATCATGGTAAATCGGATTTGGGTCTCCGACCGACCGGGCGAACATCATGATATGCGTCGCCTCGACCGGCATTTTTATGTCGTCAGCCACAGGGTTCCTCCTCAAGTTTTCCAACAAATGTCCATACAATAGGAACGATTGTAATCGTCTCGTCCCCCATTAAGCAATCACAACACGCTCAGGCGCTTTGGTTTAGGGTCAGGACCTGTTAATTTTCTGGCGCATTGGGCCGAACCCTGATTCATTGTTGGCAGGAGGATCTGCTGATGAATGACCACTTCTGGCTGACGCAAGACCAATTGGATCGGATTAAACCATAT
>JBLHZD010000126.1:0-10524 GCA_047631095.1 Alphaproteobacteria bacterium | reverse complement strand
CGGGGTGTCAACGACATTCGCAAAGAGGGGTCGTGAATTCGACGGCGGTCCGGTTTTTAAACCAGACGTCAGACGCAACATCCCACAACGTTAGTGGACTTGACGAAGAGAGCACGCCGTCGCGCCCTGCCCCAGGCGCCAGCGCGCGCATTTTGGCGCGCCGGAGACGGCGCTATATTGTTATGAGGAACCGGGGACGGCGCTATATTATTATGAGGAAGACGTGGATTGGTGCGAGAAAGACAATAACGCGAAAGCGCGAAGCAGGTGAAAAAAGTCGCGGATCAATGGGAAAGCGCCGTTCAACCCTTTTAGGACGTGACGTTCGCCTGATAGCCGCTCAATAGGGCTTTTGCGCTCAACAGACGAACCTGATAGGTTCCGCGACCGCGCCACGAGCGGGACCCGGTTTCAGGCCCCGAATTCAGCGTAGAGAACGGTGAGAGATCATCGTTTGTCGGCTGAAAGACAGGATAGCAAAGACGGTAAAACAGTAAAAGAAGTCACGCCTTATAACAACAGGGCGGTTAAGAGGACAAAGAATGAATAAAGACACGACCAAGAGCGCCACACTGGGCGGTTTTCCGAGGCCGCAAGGGCTGTACGATCCGAGTAACGAACATGACGCCTGCGGCATTGGATTTGTTGCGAACATCAAAGGGCGAAAAAGCCACGAGATCGTCAAGCAAGGCCTTCAGGTCCTCGTCAATCTGACCCATCGCGGCGCGGTGGGCGCCGACCCGAAAGCGGGCGACGGCGCCGGCATTCTTATTCAAATTCCCGACGCTTTTTACCGGGAAGAATGCGCCGCCCTTGGATTCGAATTGCCCGCGCAGGGCGACTATGGCGTTGGTCTGATCTACCTGCCCCGTGACGACAAAGCGCGCGACGCTTGTCAGACCATTATCGATGAGACCGTTCTCGAAGAAGGTCAGACCATTCTTGGTTGGCGCGATATGCCCGTCGACAATAGCGATCTTGGCGAGTCCGTGCTTGCGACGGAACCGGTCATTCGGCAAATTTTTGTCGGGCGTGGCGAGAATTGCGCCGACACCGACGCCCTGGAACGCAAACTGTTCGTCATTCGCAAAGCCGCGCGCAACAAAATCAGCCTGCTGGGCGACGATTATATCGATTTTTACACCCCATCCTTCTCCGCCCGAACCGTCGTCTATAAAGGTATGGTTCTGGCCGATCAGGTCGAGACATTTTACAAGGATTTGCAGGACGAGCGCGTCGTATCGGCCATGGCGCTGGTCCATCAGCGTTTTTCCACCAACACATTCCCCGCCTGGAAACTGGCCCATCCGTTCCGCATGATTTGCCACAATGGCGAAATTAACACCCTGCGCGGCAATCAAAACTGGATGAACGCGCGCCGCGATTCCATGAAGTCCGAGCTGTTTGGCGACGACATCAAGAAGATATGGCCCCTTATTGCGGAAGGTCGTTCCGATTCCGCCGGATTCGACAACGCCTTGGAATTGCTGGTGCTGGGCGGATACCCCCTGTCCCACGCCATGATGTTGATGATCCCGGAAGCATGGAGCGGCAACCCGCTGATGGATACGCAGCGCCGGGCGTTTTATGAATATAACGCCGCGCTGATGGAGCCCTGGGATGGCCCAGCGGCGGTCGCGTTTACCGATGGCCGCCAGATTGGCGCCACGCTGGACCGAAACGGGCTGCGCCCCGCGCGCTACATTGTCACCGATGATGATACGGTCGTCATGGCCTCGGAAATGGGCGTCCTGCCCATACCGGAAAGCAAGATCGTCAAAAAATGGCGGTTGCAGCCTGGCAAAATGTTGCTGATCGATCTCGAACAAGGCCGCATTATCGACGACGACGAAATCAAGGCGGATCTTTCCGGGCAACGCCCGTATCAGGAATGGCTGGACCGCACCCAAATCGTGCTGGAGGATTTACCAGAAACCGGGAAATCTGCGCCCGCGTCCAAGACAACGACGCTTTTGGATCAGCAGCAAGCCTTTGGTTATACTCAGGAAGACATCAAATTTCTGATGACGCCAATGGCGGCGACCGGGCAGGAGGCGATTGGCTCCATGGGCGCCGATACGCCCATTGCGGCGCTATCGAGCCGGCCCAAATTGCTGTTCGCATATTTCAAACAGCTTTTCGCTCAGGTCACGAACCCGCCGATCGATCCTATTCGCGAAGAACTGGTCATGTCCCTGATGTCCATGATTGGCCCGCGTCCCAACTTGCTGGGGTTCAATGATGACGGTTCACATAGTCGTCTGGAAGTTCGCCAGCCCATCCTGACGAACGAGGATCTGGAGAAAATCCGTTCCATCGGCGATATCATCGACAATCCGTTCCGGACCTCGACCGTCGACACGACCTACCCCGTACAAGATGGCGCCGAGGGCATGAAAGCCGCGCTGGACGCCCTGTGCGAAAGAGCCGAGGCGGCGTGTCACGAAGGCGATAACATTCTGGTGCTCAGCGACCGGGCCGTGAGCGCCGCGCGGATCGCCATTCCCTCCCTGCTGGCGACGTCAGCGGTGCACCATCACCTGATCCGCGCAGGATTGCGCACGGGGTTGGGGCTGGTCGTTGAGACCGGCGAAGCGCGCGAAGTTCATCATTTCTGCCTACTGGCCGGGTATGGCGCCGAAGCGATCAACCCGTATCTCGCCTTTGAAACCCTGATGGATATGAAGGCGGATCTTCCGTGCGACCTGACGGAAGCGGAGATCAAGACCCGCTACATCAAGGCCGTGGATAAGGGCATCCTCAAGGTCATGTCAAAGATGGGCATTTCGACCTATCAATCTTATTGCGGCGCGCAAATTTTCGACGCAATCGGCCTATCCAGCGGTTTTGTGGACCAGTATTTCTTTGGCACTCACACTGCTATTGAAGGCGTAGATCTGCTCACCATCGCGCAAGAAACCCTTAAGCGGCACAACGCGGCGTTTGGCGAAAGAGAAATTTATAAAAAATTCCTCGACGCCGGTGGGGAATACACCTACCGCCTGCGCGGCGAAGATCATTACTGGACGCCGGAGACGATTGGCAGTTTGCAACACGCGGTGCGCGGCGATTCCCCGGACAAGTACGCGGAATTCTCGAAATCCATCAACGATCAGAGCAAGAAGCTAAAAACCATCCGCGGATTGTTTGATCTTAAATTTGCTGAAACCGCCATTCCGTTGGATCAGGTCGAACCCGCCAGCAAAATCGTCAAACGCTTCGCCACGGGCGCGATGTCGTTTGGGTCAATCTCCCGCGAGGCGCACACCAATCTGGCCATCGCCATGAACCGGATTGGCGGCAAGTCCAATACGGGCGAAGGCGGCGAAGAACCGGATCGGTTTACGCCGCTGGAAAACGGCGATTCCCAACGTTCCGCGATCAAGCAGGTCGCATCCGGTCGGTTTGGCGTCACCGCTGAATACCTGATCAATTCGGACATGATGCAAATCAAGATGGCCCAGGGCGCGAAGCCCGGCGAAGGCGGACAATTACCCGGCCACAAGGTCGACGCCGTCATCGCCAAGGTTCGCCATTCGACGCCGGGCGTCGGTTTGATTTCACCGCCGCCTCATCATGACATTTATTCGATCGAAGATCTGGCGCAGCTTATTTACGATCTCAAAAACGTCAACCCGAAAGGCGATGTCAGCGTCAAGCTGGTCTCCGAAATCGGCGTTGGCACGGTCGCCGCCGGCGTTTCCAAGGCGTTGGCGGATCATGTGACCATTTCCGGGTTTGAAGGCGGCACCGGCGCCAGTCCGTTGACCTCGATCTCCCATGCGGGATCGCCGTGGGAAATCGGCCTTGCGGAAACGCATCAGACGCTGGTCTTGAACAACCTGCGCGACCGAATCGCGGTGCAGGTCGATGGCGGATTACGCACGGGGCGCGATGTTGTGATTGGCGCGCTTCTGGGCGCTGACGAATTCGGCTTCGCCTCCGCCCCGCTAATTTCATCGGGCTGCATCATGATGCGCAAATGCCACCTGAACACCTGTCCGGTCGGCATTGCTACTCAAGACCCCGAACTTCGCCGTCGCTTCACCGGCAAGCCGGAACACGTGATCAATTTCTTCTTCTTCGTCGCCGAGGAAGTTCGCGAATTAATGGCGAAGCTGGGCTATCGGTCGTTCGATGAAATGATCGGCCAGTCAGATCGCTTGGACCAACGCCAGGCGCTTGATCATTTCAAGGCGAAGGGCATTGATCTCTCCCGGATCTTGCACAAACCCGAAGCGCCCGCAGGGGCCGCTATCTTTAATAGCCAACGCCAGAACCATCAACTTGATACAATTCTGGATCGTAAATTAATCCATCAGTCCCTGCCCGCGCTGGATCAGGGCAAACGGGTTCAGATTTCCGAAGCCATCCACAACACGGACCGCACCGCCGGCGCCATGCTGTCTGGCGAGGTCGCCAAACGATACGGCGCAGCAGGATTGCCGGATGACACGATCTCGATCAGCTTGACCGGGACAGCGGGTCAAAGTTTCGGAGCCTTCCTGGCCAGCGGCGTCTCCATCGACCTTGTCGGCGACGCCAATGATTATGTCGGCAAAGGATTGAGCGGCGGAAGATTGGTTGTTCGCCCGCCAGACGACACGCGCATCATCCCCGAAGACAGTATCATCGTCGGCAACACCGTTCTGTACGGCGCCACCGATGGCGAATGCTATTTTCATGGAGTGGCGGGCGAGCGCTTCGCCGTGCGGAACTCCGGCGCCATCGCGGTCGTCGAAGGCGTGGGCGACCATGGTTGTGAATATATGACCGGCGGCATTGTCGTGGTCCTGGGCCAGACAGGCCGGAATTTCGCCGCAGGAATGAGCGGCGGCATCGCTTATGTTCTCGACGAAGAAGGTGATTTTGAACAACGCTGCAACCTTGTGATGGTGGAGCTGGAGCCTATTACGGCTGAAGACGAAACCCTGGAGCAGATCGCCCATCAAGGCGGTGACCTGGAAACCCATGGCCGTGTGGACGTCATGCGCGACATGACCCGTCACGATGCGGAACGACTGCGCAATTTGATTGAATCGCACGCGCATTACACAAATTCCGAACGCGCGAAACGCATTCTGGAAAATTGGGAGTTCTATCAATCACTCTTCGTCAAAGTTATGCCGGTGGATTACCGCCGCGCGTTACAGGAAATGCAGGTCGCCCAAAACGAAGCGGCGAACAAAGATATGTCCGCAGGGAGCGCCTGATATGGGTAAAGTAACCGGCTTTTTGGAAATCGACCGACAGGACCGGCGCTATGCCCCCGCCAGCGACCGGGTGCGCCATTTTAAAGAATTCATGATCCCTATGGATCGGGACAGCGTCTCCCGGCAGGGCGCGCGCTGCATGGATTGCGGCATTCCCTATTGCCATCAGGGCTGCCCGGTCAACAACATCATCCCGGACTGGAACGATTTAACCTATAAGGGCGAATGGCGCGCCGCGTTGGACGTGTTGCAATCCACCAACAACTTTCCTGAATTTACGGGCCGGGTTTGCCCCGCGCCGTGCGAGGAAGCCTGCACGCTGAACATCGACAACGCGCCCGTCACGATCAAGACGATTGAATGCGCCATTGTCGATAATGGCTGGAAAGAAGGCTGGATTGAGCCCGTTCAGGCGGCGCGAAAATCCGGCAAACGCGTCGCTGTCGTTGGCGGCGGCCCAGCAGGCCTCGCCTGTGCGCAGCAATTGGCGCGCGCGGGACACGATGTCGTATTACACGAAAAAAACGACAAACCCGGCGGGTTGCTTCGTTATGGCATCCCCGATTTCAAGATGGAAAAACACCTGATCGACCGGCGCATGGCGCAGATGGAGGACGAAGGCGTCCAGTTTGCGACGAATTGCCATATCGGCGTCGATAAATCCGCGCAGGACCTGATGAGCGAATTTGACGCCGTCGTGCTGTCCGGCGGATCGGAACATGCGCGCGGTTTGCCCATTGAAGGCGGCGACCTTGATGGCGTCGAGCAGGCAATGGATTTTCTGCCACAGCAAAACCGTCGCGTTAGCGGCGAACCGCTGGGCGATGTTGAGGACATTCTGGCCGAAGGCAAACATGTTGTCGTCATCGGCGGCGGTGACACCGGGTCTGACTGCATCGGCACGTCATTCCGGCAAGGCGCGATTTCGGTTACACAGTTAGAAATCATGCCCAAACCGCCAGAAACCCCGGAAAAAGGCGTCACTTGGCCGTTATGGCCGCAACGTTTGCGGACATCGAGTTCGCAGGCGGAGGGCGCAACCCGCGACTGGAGCGTCGCCACGTCCAAACTGACCGGCAAGGATGGCGCGGTGAAAACCCTGCACGCCACACGGCTGGACAAGAACATGAAGAAAATTCCCTGTAGCGACTTCACACTGAAGGCGGATCTCGTCTTACTGGCGATGGGCTTTATCCATCCAGTCCACGAAGGCATGATCGAAGATCTTGGGCTGGATCTGGACCAACGCGGCAATGTGGAAGCCGATACCGAGACTTATCAAACCAGCGTGCCGAAGCTGTTCGCGGCTGGCGATATGCGCCGGGGACAATCGCTGGTGGTCTGGGCGATCCGCGAAGGGCGTCAATGCGCGCGGGCCGTTGACGAATTTCTCATGGGGGAATCCATCCTGCCGCGCTAGAGCAAATCCCGAGCAGATGGAAACATCTGCGACGACGGTTTGCTCCTGGCATTGAGAACGGGCATTGAGAACGGGCATTGAGAAATAGTCCGGAGTCACATCCTTATTTTGAGGCGTAAAGCGCTTCCAACGAAGGGTGATCCGCTCTAGTCTCCACCTTTGATCGGCGCATCGGATCATCTTTACGGGGGGCGCAACGGCGCATGAAATCAGCGGAATTCGACTATGTTCGGCCATCCACTCTGGACGAGGTGTGCGCACATCTCGCCAAAGGCGACGATGAATTCGAATGGAAGATACTCGCAGGCGGACAAACGCTCGTCCCGCTCATGGCCATGCGCTTGGCCCGTCCGACCCACCTGATCGACATTAATCGAATTGACGCCTTGCAAGGCGTTGATATCACCGCCGAGCGCGTTGTAATCGGCGCCGCGACGCGCCAGCGCGTGCTTGAACGCACGCCCGGCCTGAACAACGCGTTGCCTTTAATCGCCCTGGCCCTGCCTCATATCGGCCATATCCAAACCCGAAATCGCGGTACGATTGGCGGCAGCATCGCCCATGCGGATTCCAGCGCGGAAATTCCACTGGTCACGCTGATCCTGGACGGGTCCGTAACCCTGAAACGCAGCGCCGGTGAGCGGGTCGTTCCCGTTCGCGATCTATTTTTAGGCCCGATGGAGACGACAATCGAGCCCGACGAATTGATGGTTTCGATTGAACTGCCTGTCTGGAATTGTCAGGACGACCATGGAGTTGGCGCGGGCTTCCACGAAATGGCGCCGCGCAAGGGTGATTTCGCCATCGCGTCCGCCGCCGCACAGGTTGAACTGGACGCCAATGGCGTCTGCGTCCGCGCCGCAATTGGCGTCGGCGGATGCGCGCCAACGCCCCTGAGACTGGAAGCAGCGGAAGTCACGCTAATCGGCCAAATACCGAGCGAAGCGCGCATTGCGGACGCTGTTTTGACCGCAAACGATCAAATTGACCCGGAAAGCACCTTGCAGGCGAGCGCCGGTTATCGCCGTCGTGTATGCCCCGAATTGGCGAAGCGCGCGATCCTGGACGCCGTTGCGGACGCAAAAATAAAGGCCGGCTCATGAATACAATGCCGATCACCATAAATGTGAATGGTCGAGAGCGTCGGGCGGAAGCGCCGCCGCGCATGACCCTGATCGATTTCCTACGCGATACGCTAAGCCTGACCGGATCCCATATCGGCTGCGAACATGGGGTGTGCGGCGCCTGTTCCGTGCTTCTGGATGGCGAACCTATTCGCGCCTGCTTGATGTTCGCCGTGCAGGCGGACGGCCTGTCGATCACCACGGTCGAGGGATTGGCGGATGAAAGCGGCGAATTAAGCGCAATTCAAGACGCCTTTTGGGAGACCCACGCGCTGCAATGCGGGTATTGCACGCCGGGCATGTTGATCGCCGCTCAGGCGCTCCTGACGGAAAACACCAATCCGAGCGATGCCGAAATCCGGGACGCAATCAGCGGTAATTTATGTCGTTGCACCGGCTACCAGCAAATCGTGGACGCCATAAAACTGGCCGCAACAACGCTGTCGACGGAGCGCGCCAATGCCTGATGATTCCAATTCCGGCGCCAATTTCCGCTATATCTCCCAGCAACGGCGCACCAAGGAAGATTTTCGCTTCATCACCGGGCGCGGCAAATTTGTCCAGGACGTCAAACTGGACCAGATGAAACATGTCGCGCTGGTCGCAAGCCCCTATCCACGCGCCAAAATACTGTCCATTGATGCGTCCGCCGCCCTCGCGATGGAGGGCGTCATCGATGTGGTCACCGGGGTTGAACTCGCGGAACACACAAACTCGCTTTATCACGGCGTCGACCTGCCGAAAGTACCCTGGCGTTCGCTGGCGACCGATTTAACCCATTACGCGGGCGAATGGGTCGCCGCAGTGGTGGCGGAGTCGCGCTATATCGCCGAAGACGCCGCGGAATTGGTGGAGGTGGATTACGATCCCTTGCCCCCTGCGATGGATATCGAGGGCGTTATGGCGCCGGACGCGCCGCTGGTGCACCCGGAGCACGGCTCCAACATTATGCTAAAAAAGAATTTCGTCTGGGGACCAGTCGAAGAGGATTTCGCCGCCGCCGATCACGAAATCAGCTATCGCGCCCGCTGGGGCCGATCCTCCGCCGTGCCAATCGAGACCTTTGGCGTGGTGTGCCGCTGGGATGATTCCAACGATATTCTCGACGTATACGCCTCCATCCAAATGCCGCAATTCCCAGAACAAATCGCCGGCGCCCTGCGCTTGCCGCTCAACTCTGTGCGAGTTTACAACGATATCGACGTTGGCGGCAGTTACGGCGTCAAACGTGGCATCAAGCATACGATCCTGTCCGGTTATCTGGCCCGCAAGCTGGGCGTTCCGGTACGGCTGATCGAAGACCGCTTCGACAATATGACCGGCGGCGATTCCCACGGGCCCGACCGAATTTTCGACGTCACGCTAGCCTACAATAACGATGGCGTCGTCAAATCCATCAAATACTACGTCATCGATGATGTCGGCGCTTTTCCCGGCCGTGCTATTCAGCAATTGGGCAAACCGATCACCGCGCTATGCGGCCCGTACCGGGTCAACAGCATCGAATATGACGTCACCTCGGTAACTTCCAACAAAACGAGCCAGGTGCCCGTGCGCGGCTTTGGTCAATCGCCGACGAATTTCGCGCTTGAAACCGGGATCGACAAAATTGCGCGCAAACTTGGGATCGATCGACTTGAAGTCCGGCGCCGCAACCTGATCGACAAGGATCAGTTTCCATGGAAAATTCCGCCCGGCTCGATATATGATTCCGGCGATTACCAGACTGTGCTGCAAAAGGCGCTGGATCTGGCGGAATGGGACGAACTGACCGCGAAACGCGACGCCGCGCGCGCCGAGGGCCGCCTGGTGGGGCTGGGTCTCTCCACCTGTCTGGAGCCCGGCGGCGGCAATAATATCTTTGAACATCTGCTGAATGAGAAAATCCAAACCACGACCTTCGTTGAATCCGTATTGATGAAAATCGATGGCCAAGGCTGTATAACGGCGGGCATCTTCACGACCACTGCGGGACAAGGCCATCAAACCATGGTGGCGACCATTGCAGGCGAAGAGCTGGAACGTGATCCGGATACCATTCGCGTCGTTCATACCGATTCGCTGGAATCCCTGCCGACGCGCGGGCCCGTGGCCAGTCGCATGACGATCATGCTGGGCTCTGCGGTGGCCAAGGCCGCGCGCACGTTGAAAGAACGCATGATCCATATCGCCGCCCATGATCTGGGTGTCGAGGATAGCGACATCGAATACGCCGACGGTGAGTTTTCCGTACGCGGCGCGCCCGAACGCAAACTTGGCTGGATGGGCGTGGTCGAGATCGCGCACCGCCAGATGCACCGCATGCCGACGGACACAGACGCCGGATTACAAACCATCGCCGTTGAGGCCGTGCCCGGCGGTGGCCAATTGCCCAACGAGAAGGGTGAAGTTCCGATCTATCCCTGTTTCTCCTTCCAGACCCATATCGCCTATGCGGAGATCGACCGGGTGACCGGCCGCGTGGAATTGCTGGATTATGCCGTGGCCCATGATTGCGGCACGGTCATCAACCCAAAAATCGTACGCGGCATGATGATCGGCGGCATCGCTCACGGGATTGGCGCGGCGCTGTACGAAAAATTCGAATACGACGAGTCCGGCCAATTACTGTCCGGCACGTTCCTGGACTATCTGCTGCCATCCGCCAATGAAATTCCAAATATTCGCGACACCGAACATTGCACGCCCTCGCCCCTGACGTCCCATGGCCAGAAGGGCTCCGGCGAAGGTGGCTATCTGGGGGCGCCGGGCGCCGTCGCAGGGGCCG
>JBLHZD010000125.1:0-10544 GCA_047631095.1 Alphaproteobacteria bacterium | reverse complement strand
GTCCACATGGCGCACCTCACGAAACGATTCGGTTCCGCAAAGGGAATCACAATCAATTCCGAAATTCAAGAAAGCGCACCGGACAACCAATTCATCCGACCCATTAAGTCTTCGGACGGACACTAAGGGAACAGCCAAGCCCCCCCTCGATCACCGGGATCATATCGGCCAGAGGCAAGGGTTCGATCCCCGTCGCCAGATCCGCAAACGGGTTATCGTCATCGAGCCCGGCCATCAATTGACCGATCTTCATGACGCCGCCGCGCGCATCGGCGAACAAATTCGCCAGAGCGCGACGCGCCAGCTGTTTTTCGACCTCACCCTGACTGTTTTTGAGCTTCCGCGCCGCCGCGCCAATTTTTACGATTTGAACGCCGCGTTTGACGATATTCACCATGAACCCGCGCCTCGCTGGATCACGCCTGTGCGCGCTGCGTCACGCGACCATCGTCCTCGGTGAAAAAATGGCTGTTCGTGACAGGCCATTGGCGGGGGCCAAAATATTCGATATAGGCGGACGTCCAGTGATCCCAGAGGCGCGCTTCGTCGCCAGCCCAGCCCCGGGAAAGCGCGCTCAATTGAGCAAACAGCGCCGTTGACGCCGCCCCAGCCCCCGTCACATGGGTCCATAGCGGCGCTTTTTCCGCGCGAAAAGGGTCGATGAAAACGCGAAGCCGAGAGAATTCACCAACGCCGCCCGCCGCCACTGGCGCCTCGACGATAAGATCAAGCCGATCCCGGAAGCGCTTGTCCTTCACCCGCCCGAAACTCAGCGTCGCTCCCTCATACCGTTGGCCGTCTTCGGTGAATTCGTGCACAAAAATAAACCCCATCAGCCGCCCCCGGTTTTCTGCAGACAACAGGTCTCGCACAAAAGCGTTCGCCTCTTCGGGGGCGCCGGGCGCTTCAGGTATATCGACGCATTCATCGGCCAGCACCGCGCGTGCGTTTTCCAGCAGCGCAATTTCCGTCGAATTTTCACGTTGGGAGAAATCCAGCTCAAAGCTCTGGAACGTCATGATGCCGTATTTATTCCACGGTCGGGACCATCCCATATTTCGGCTTTGGCGATACGATTCCAGCGCGCCCATGATGAAGCGCAAAATCGCCGGTGGGCGGCTGCGCGCGTTCATGGCGCGGACCGCTGTTCGATAAGCGGGCTTGTCCTCTATATCATATGAATCTGGCTTATTTGTCATCGTCCCTCCTTTTAACAAAAAGACGGCTAAATTTCACGCGGTTAAACGCCAGGCGGCGAGCGGCGCTCCTAATCGCTGGATTTGCGCCGCCACGCCATCTGCGCCGGCAATACAACCAGCATCGCGATCAACATAAAAGCGATGGATATCGTCAAGAGCTGCCCCATGCTGACCATCCCCTTGTGCGTCGACGCCATCAGACTACCAAAGGAGGCCAATGTTGTTAACGCGCTATAGAAAACCGCGCGCGGCGTGCTGGAGCCCGCGACGGTGTCGCCCCGCATCACGAGATGAATTCCACTGGCGACGCCAAGCCCCAGCAGCAGCGGCAAGACGATGACGTTTGCAAAGTTGAACGGCAGGTCAAACAGAACAGAGGTCGCCATAGTGCAGGCCGCCGCCAGCGCCAACGGCCCCAGAATCAAGAACACCGGGCCCAGACGCCGCAGGACCGCGAAGAGCAACAGGGCGATCAGAACAAGCGCAATCAACGTCGCCTCGCGAAAGGCGCCAACGACGATGCGCCCAGCCTCGCTTATGGTCACCGGCACGCCGGACGCCCGAGGCTGGGCGGCCAACACTGCCTGCGCAAAGGTGCGGATTTCATCATTCGTCGCGAGCGGCTTATCGGGGCGCACCTGCACCCGTGCAACGCCGTCTGCCGTCACCCAATCCCGGCGGATATGCGCCGGGATATCGTCCAGTCCAAAAGGCTCGACCGACAAGGACAGCCGTAAATCCGCCAGCATCCGGGGTAAATACGCCGTCAGACGGGTTTCCAGCGCCGTCAAGGATTCCGCCGTTGTGGATTCCGCCGTCGGGGCGAAAGTTTTCATCGACTGCGCCAGTGGCGCAAACGCCCCATCCTTGTGCGCCGACACAGCGTCGCGCAATGCTTCAAAGGCCGACCGGCGCGATGCTGTCGTTAAATTCGCCGTCTTAAGGGGCCCCGTTTCAGCGGGCGCCATGATCACCGGCGCCAGAAAAAACGCCATATCCTCAATAATCGTCATTTTTTCGGCCTGCGCCTCCGGGACAAAACTGCGAAGCGTGACCACATCCCCCGCACCCGGCGCTTTGGACAGGCGCGCGGCTTCCCTCAACGCGGCGTCAAGATCGGGTGTAAGAACATCGATAGCGTAAGGGGCGGTCAGCGGGTCCAGCGCTAAGTCGCGGAATGCAGTCATGGAATCGCTTTCGGCGTCTTTCAGATTCAGCGGATTGAAATCAAACCGAAGTTGCGTGGACGCCGCCGCCGCCGCCGCCACGCCAAGGCCAAGCGCACCCAGAAGTATGGGCCGATGATAGCGCGCAAAATCAAACCGACGGTGCGACGACGGCAACCCCAGGACCTTTCCCCCAAAAAGAGTCAGCAGCGCGGGCAGCACCGTCAAATTGACGAACAAGGCAATGAACATCGCGCAACCGGAGATCAATCCCAGCTCCGCCAGACCTTTATAATCCGTCGGCAGGAACGCGAAAAAACCCGCCGCCGCACAAACCGCACTCATGGTCAGGGACGCGCCGCATCCGCGTGACGCTTCAACCACCGCCGCCCGATGGTCCATCCCCGTCGCCAGCGCTTCGCGAAACCGAAGGCAATAATGCAGGCTGAAATCCACGGCCAACCCAATAAACAACACAGCGAACGCCACCGAGATCAAATTAAGATGCCCAATCGCCGCCGCCGTGAACCCCGCCGTCCAGATCAATCCGATCAGCAAGGTCGCAATCGACGCCAGAATAAGCCGTAGCGAGCGCAAACCCGCCGAAAGCAAAAGTATCACGAGGCTCAACGATAAAAGCCCAACGGCTTTTCCGCCCAGCTCCACACTTTCCAATTCATCGTGATCCAGCGCCACGGAGCCCGTCAACCGCAGGCGAAACCCGTTATCCGGGCTGGTCCCCTGCGCGGCGGCGGCGGCGCGAATGGCGTCAATCGCGTCGGAGGCGGGCTTCATCCCGCCATAATCCAGACGTGGGCGGGTCACGATTATCGCCCGCGCCGGTTTTTCGCCACTCAGCAACGCCCGCCAGGATAGCGTCGCCCGTTCACCGCGCTGCTGGGCGTCCATAATCGCTGCGACCTGCGCCAGAAGCGGCGCCATAGACTCTACTTCGGCGCCAGTGGCGCCAGAGGCGTTATTCATTGCGGCCAGTCGAAAAATTTCAAACAACCCGGCCAAATTCGGTTTTTCCGCCAGCACCGAGAGCATTGGCGCCGCCGCCGCCAGACGATCCGCCAGTTCGGCCAATTCGGCCTCGCTCAGATACAGCAACCCGTTTTGTTTAAAAAAACCATCTTCGCCCGGCTGCGTCACCGCATCGAACAAGTCCGTTCGCGCCACCATGGCCTGCGTCAAACCGGCGGCGGCGATTTGCGTGGCCTCCGCATTCGGGCCATCCAGGACAATCACCAACAGATCTGAAAATTGTGGAAACGCGCGATCGAAGGCGTCGTTATTGCGCCGGAACGGGGTTCGCGCGTCGATCATGTCGCTGGTGCTGGTGTTCATTTCAAGATTACGCGCGGTGTAATCAACCGCCAGGCCCGTCAATCCAACGGCGCACAGGACAACAACCAACGCGAATTTTTGTATCGTGAGGGTCCACCAGGCCAGCGCTTTCGACACCGCGCCCCCGGAACCCTCAGCGTTCTTTTCGCCAATACCGTTTCGAAACTTCAAATTCGCCGCCTTTCACGCTATGGATGTGATATAAGCTGTGTTTGGCATAGCCACCAGAACGGAATGGATATTCATGAGAAGCGCGGCGCGGGTTTTTCGTATTGGTTTTTGTTTCCTGATTTTTCTGGCGTTGGCCCCCGCGATTGTGGCGGCGGGCGACGCGACCCCCAAACAGCAAATCGGCAAACTCAACGCCGCGTTGCTGGCCGTCATGCAAAATGCCGACGCCTTGGGCTATGAAGGGCGATTTAAACATCTGAACCCGCTCTTCAGTGAATTATTCGATTTCCAACTGATGGGCCGTGTCGCGGTCGGCGCTTTTTGGAAATCCCTGGACGCGGCGCAGCGCACGGAATTGATCGACGCGTTCGGCCATCTGAGCATCGCGACCTTCGCCGCACGCTTTGATGGGTATTCCGGTGAAACCTTTGAAGTCGTCTCGGCGGAAAAGTCCGTTCGTAATACGATCCTGGTGAAAACCCGCCTCATCAAATCCAATGGCGAACCTGTGGCCTTGAATTACCTGACGCGCCAATCCGACGGTGGTTGGCGGATCATTGATATTTTTCTGGATGCCCGCTTCAGCGAATTGGCGCGGCTGCGCGCGGATTACACGTCCGTGATGCGGCGCGAAGGATTCACATCGCTGCTGACCACAATAAGATCCCGGATTGCGGAATACGCCAAACCAAAAGAAGGCTGATCGCCGGCGGCTTCGCGCTGCGTTGCGTTCTTATTTTTTGACAGGAACCGGCGGCGTCGGGGGGGCGTCTTTCTCGTCGAACCCGTAGATATCCGGTAAGGGCGCCGACACGCCGTTGCGAATTTCATAGTCCCGGTTCTGCAGATAAACGCTGCGGATAGAGGCGTAATAATCCAGCGAGGTTTTCTCGATTGCTTCGCTGGGTCTTAAAAACGTCGCGCGCTTATCCAGTCCTTCGACCGCATAGCGCGTCACGGTTTCGCCCTGGTTGATTGCGGCGCCGAAAGGGTCGATGAGGCTATCAACCAGCGTTCCCAGCCCGTCGCGAAAATTAGACGGTCCCAGCAATGGCAACATCAGAAACGGTCCCGTTGAGACACCATAAGAGCCAATCGTCTGACCAAAATCTTCCGAATGCCGCGGCACGCCCAGATCGGCGGCGACATCCCCCATGCCGCCAAATCCCAAAGTTGAATTCACCATAAACCGGGACAGCGTCGCGCTCGCGCGGTCCATATCGCCTTGCAGCAGATCATTGACCAACACCACCGGGGCGCCGAGATTCGAGACGACATTACCAACGGCGACCCGGCCCCCTTCGGGCACAATCGCGATATACATCCGCGCCAGCGGCTTGAACAAAATTTCGTCAAGCGTCCGGTTCACCGCGAAAATGCCGCGATTCAACGGTTCCAGCGGGTCATTCACGCCATTTCCCGACTCATCCGCAAACGCTGGCGGACTCATCACAAGGCAGGCGGCGACCGCAAACCCGGTCAGAATTCTATGCTTTATCATAGGCCTATCAGAAAAGTTCATCATCATGACGACGTTGTAGCGGCATCTTGGCCGCACCATGCGTCAGCCACAACCCAGAGTCTATCATATTTCGCCCAAATTTCACCGGTCTCCCAGCCGCAATCAGCGGCGCAGGGTCACACCTCGTCGTTGACCCAATCCTCGATCAGCCGCCGCGAAATTGAAATGGGTCGCGACAATTGCAGGCCCAGTTTCTCCGCGTCGCGCACATCGGCTTTCTGGAACCAGCGCGCCTCGGCCAACTCTGATTCGTCGACGGTAATTTCCTCGCTCAGCGCTTCCGCATGGAACCCTAACATGAGATTGCCCGGAAACGGCCAGGGTTGGGATGAGTGGTATTTTACCCGGCCCACTGTCACGCCGACTTCCTCCATCACTTCCCGCGCGACCGCCTCCTCCAGACTTTCGCCAGGCTCCACAAACCCCGCCAGCGTCGAATAAGACGGGGTCGGGTTGCGCTTGTTGTGCGCCAAAATGCACCGGTCTCCTTTATGCACCAGCATAATAACGGCAGAATCGGTACGCGGAAAATGCGTCGCCCCGCATTCGGAATTGGTGCAAGCCCGGACATGGCCGCTATCGCGCGCTTCGGTCGGCGCACCGCAATCGGAGCAAAACGGATGGCGCTTATGCCAATGAGCCATCCCCTTGGCGAAAGACAAAATGGCCCCGTCCACATGATCAACCGCAGCGCCCAGATCGCGCAGCCCTGAGAATTCGGCGTTCAGGCCCGGCACGGCGCCCAGCGGGTCGTCATGATGAGACAGGTCAACGGTGAAATAGACCCCGTCTTCACGCTCGCCCAACAGATGCAGCGCCTGCGCCACATCGCCCGACGACGCGACCAACGGTTCAACCTGTTCCGGCGTCATCCAGGCGATGGGATAGATCCCTTCGGCGTCCGGTTCCGTCGCGAACATATTTTTGCCGCGCCACACCGGGACAACACGCGCCACATTCGCGGAAATTTGTGCCTTCACCCATTCCGGGTCGCGGCGCTTCTCGCCAATGCGGTCAATATCCGCACCAGCGTAAAAATTCACACGGTTCATTGCGTCACCTTTGGTTTATTTCGCCAGCGATTCGAGCGCCGTCTGCACATCGGCTTTGAAACCGACAAGAATGGTTTCACCGGCGGCGATTACGGGTCGCTTGATCAGGGTCGGGTTTTCAGTCATCAGCGCCGCTGCGGATGCAGCGTCTGACACAACCTTATCAGCCTCCGGTAATTTCCGCCATGTCGTCCCGCGCCGGTTCAACAGGGTCTCCCAACCAACCGCGTCGACCCAGCCATCCACATCGGCGCGCGTCAGACCATCTTTACGAAAATCATGAAATCCATGGTCGATCTTCTGGTCTTTCAACCATTTGCGCGCCTTGCGGCAGGTATCGCAATTGGGAATGCCAAATACGGTAATCATGTTTGTCCTCTTATTCGCCATTTGCGCGATGGTATCGCGGGAGAACGGCTGGTTCCACCCATCTGAGTCACCGATTGGCGTCCGGTTTTGGATTGCGCACGCACCAGACCAGCGGCAGCGCAACGAAGGACGCCATCGTATAGAGCCCAAAGGCGTTGATATAACCAATCATCTTGGCTTGCCGGGAAATTTCACTACTGGCGGACGCCAATCCCTTAACGGTAGCCAGATCCCAAATTGCGCTCACCGACGGAAACGCCATGATGGCGTTGAACGGCGTCACGAACTCCACCATTCGCGCATAATTCACCCCGGTGCTGCGGATCAACACCGCGACGCTCATGGCGATGAAAATACTACTGCCGATATTGCGCAGCAGGTGAAACACCGCCGTGGTTTCCTCCAGATGAACCCGGTCCATCGTCTTGAAGGTGGCGGACACCAGCGGCACCCAGATCAGACCAATCGAAATCCCCTGCACCCAACTGGCGAACGCCACATCCATGCTGGTCACATTCATGTCGAACCCGGTCATCCACCAGCCAGTGAAGCCCTGTAGCGAAAATCCAATGGTCATCCCGATCCGGGGATCCAGCTTGCCCACCCAGATCGATAGAAAAAAACCAATCAAGGCGCCGGCGCCGCGCGCGGAAACCAGCAGGCCGATGATCGATTCCGGAAAGCCCATTAACTCCTTCAGCATCGGCGGCATCATGACGACCGGCGTAAAATTCAACATGCCGTAGACCGTCACGATCATCAGCCCCAACGCGTAATTCCGGTCGCGCAGCAGCCGCAGATTCAAAAACGGCGCCCGAGCGATCAGGGAATGGACGCAAAACAGATAGAACCCAAACGCCGCAGCGCTGGCGAACAGAATCATGGCGGTGGAGTCCAGCCAGTCGTTTCGCTGCCCCTGATCCAAAAATATTTGCAGGCTCACCACCGCGAGCGATAACGCCAGAAATCCGACCCAATCGAATCGAACGCTGCGACGCGGCGCGCCGCTGGGCAGGACCCACCACAAGGCGAAAAACCCTAACACGCCGAACGGCACGATCATGAAGAACGCCCAGCGCCAATTATACATTTCAGTGAGCATGCCGCCAAATACCGGACCGAACACCGGACCAATCACAACGCCCATCCCGAAAATCGCCGTCGCCATGCCGTGCTTTTCGCGGGGGTACACATCCAGGATGATCGCATTGGCGAGCGGCACCAGCGGCGCGCCAAACGCGCCCTGAAGGATCCGATATAAAATCAAGGTCTCCAAGGAGGTCGCCATTCCGCAAAAAATGGTGGCGACCGTAAATCCAAAGACGCTGTACAACATCACCCGGCGGCGCCCAAAATTTTGCGCCAGCCACCCGGTCATCGGCGTCACGACCGCGGTCGCGACGATGTTCAAGGTCATCGCCCAGGATATTTGATCGGTCGTCGCGGACAGCGTGCCCTGCATCTGCGGCAAAATCACGGTGACGATCAAAATCGTCATGCCATACAGCATGGTGGCGAACGTCACCGTCGCCAGGATCATCGCACGTTGAAGCGGCGGCGGATAATCTGTTGTATCGACCGTGGCGATCATACCATCTCGTGAAAAAATTGGTCCGCGCGCGTCTGCGCCTTTATACCTGATTGTAGGCGATTAACACTGTTGGGGCGCCGACCGGCGTTCCCGTGTTTAAGGAGTAGGCCATGACGCCAGAAAATTTAAAATGGGTCTTCTTTGATCTGGGCTGTACGCTGATCGACGAAAGCGCGGCGTTGCGCGACGCCCATTCTCAGTTGCTAGACGCCTTGGCGACGCGCGGCGTCTCCACCAGTCACGCGGGCTTGGAACAAGCGTTGAAACCCGCTTGGGAAGCCTATCAGCCAAGCCCGATTGTACATGTTTTGAGCGAACTCACCGGCAGTCGCGAAGAAGCGCGCGCCACCCTGCGCGACATCAGCTATGACAAATCTTTGGAAAAACCCTACCCGGAAACCGAAAGCTTGCTTGCCGCGCTGGCAGGCAAGGTCAATCTCGGCGTGATCGCCAATCAATCGCCGGGCACGGAAGCGCGCCTGCGATCTTATGGCCTTTTTGATTATTTCCAGATCTGCCTGGCGTCAGCGGAAGAAGGCGTTTCCAAGCCGAAACCGGATTTGTTTCACCGGGCGTTGGCGCGCGCAGACTGCGCCCCGGAAGACGCCATTATGGTCGGCGACCGGATCGATAACGACGTCCGTCCGGCGAAAATCCTGGGATGGCGCACCATTCGCGTTCTGCAAGGCCATGGCCGCCACCAATCTCCGCGTGACGGCGACGACCATGCCGATCATACGATTGAGACGATTGGCGACGCGCAGGCGATTCTGGCGCCCTAGCCAGCCCGGCTATTCAAATTCGGTAATATAATATTTCACCGGCTCATCCCCCATCGCGGTGGGACGGTGGCGGTGATCATATCCGGCGGGAATATGCACCATGTCGCCCGGACCAATTTCAACGTCATGGTCGGGAAATTCATAATGCAGCCGCCCCGACAGGATAAAGGCGGAATGACCGGTCTCGCACCAGGACGCATCCGGATTCTTCGGCGCCGGGCTGCGTTCCTGATAGCGCAATGTCATACCGTCGAGCATATGCGCCTCCTTGACCTTCAAGGTCGGTGATTCTTCCTTCAACGGCGCAGCGCCCGCGCGAAAAACATAAGGGCTTTCAGACATTCGAGTGTTCCTTCCAAGTTAAACGATAATTTCCCGTCTTCGCGAGAGCGTTAATCTCCCATCACGACGCCTTCGCGTTAATCTCCCATCACGGCGCCTTCGCGCCGGGGATCCGCAGCGCCGATCAACTGGCCCTCTTTCATCAAGATCGCATGAAGGCCGCTGTTCAGCGTGCGGATTTTCACCTTGTGGCCCTTCGCGCGCAACGGCGCCGCGAACGATTCCGCGTCTGTGCCCAATTCCAGATCAATTGTGCGCCCTGCCCGGCGCCCAACATGCCCCAGTTCCAACGCGTCCTGCGGGTCCATGTTCCAATCGAGAATGGCGACAATCGATTGCGCCACGTAGTTGATAATACGACTACCGCCCGGCGATCCCGTCAACAGCACCGGCGCGCCATCCTTGAACACGATCATCGGCGCCATAGAGCTGCGCGGACGCTTGCCGCCCTCGACCCTGTTGGCGACAAGACGGCCGTCGCGACGGGGCCGACGATCAAAATCCGTCAATTCATTGTTGAGCAGAAACCCGCGCACCATCACCCGACTGCCGAAGCCGGATTCAATCGTTGTTGTCATCGATACCGCGTTGCCATATTTGTCCCGAATGACGAAGTGACTAGTGCCCGCTCGACCGGGATTGACGCTGGGCGCGGTTGGTTCGTCTGGCGCGCCGGGCGGGCGCCCGGCGGTGGGCGCGCTTGCGTTGGCTCCGTCTATATCAGCGGATCGCGCCCGCAAATAATCCGCATCCAGCAAACCCGCGACGGGCACCGCCACAAAATCTGAATCCGCTATATACAGACCGCGATCCGCATAGGCGCGCGCGCCGGCCTCCGCAAACAGATGCGCAAATTCCGCGCCCCACCCCATTGCCGGAATATCAAACGGCGCCAGCAATCCCAGTATTTGGCCAACGGTCAGGCCGCCCGATGTCGGCGGGCCCATGCCGCAAACCCGGTATCCTCGATACATCAGACAAACCGGCGGTCGAAACTTTG
>JBLHZD010000124.1:0-10637 GCA_047631095.1 Alphaproteobacteria bacterium | reverse complement strand
CACATGGCGCACCTCACGAAACGATTCGGTTCCGCAAAGGGAATCACAATCAATTCCGAAATTCAAGAAAGCGCACCGGACAACCAATTCATCCGACCCATTAAGTCTTCGGACGGACACTAAGGGCTATGACATCAGAATCCCCCCCTGCAGGCGCGCTGTTCGCACTTGGTTACGCCGGGTGGGGCAAAGGCCAGTTGGAGCAGGAACTTACGCGCGGAAACTGGGCGATTGCGCCCGCGACGGCTGAAATCCTATTCGATTTGTCCTATAGCGATAAATGGCGGCGCGCTTATGACCAACGTTATCAGGAAATTTGAAAACCGCAGAATCTCAAGAATTCAGACAGGCTCTTAATTGCCCTGCAAGGCGCAACAGCAATTTCTGATACGCCCCGACACCCGACGGCAAGCCAACGCCCAAAGGATCAAGAACGGCGCTTTTCGCGGGCGTATTGCGAATTATCGTCTCAACGAGCCTGGGTTTGAACTGCGGCTCGTGAAAGACGCATTGGGCCCCCGATTCCCTGATTTTTTGCCGGACCTCGCGGAGGCGGCGCGCGCCGGGCGGGTGCTCTGGGTCGACGACCACTGAACCAACCGCATTCAACTCAAAATGTGCTTCAAAATATTGATACGCATCATGAAAGACGATGTAAGGGACCGTTCGTATTGGCGCTAGAATTTCCGCGACCTGCGACGTCGCGCGGTCAATAGAACGCCCTAAGGCGCCCGCATTTCGCTGATAATGTTGCGCATTCAAAGGGTCGATTTCCCCCAGCGTCGTGGCGATCACGTTCGCCGCCTGCTTGGCGTTCTCCGGATCGAGCCAAAAATGTGGATCGATTTCCCGCTCATCGGCATCGTGCTCCTTATGACTCTCATGATTATCATATCCCGCATGACTCTCATGACCTTCATGGCCCGCGTGAGAATGTCCGCCCGACCAAACCCCGCCGCCGCGCGCGGGCAGTCCATCGATTTTATCGATCAGGCTGAGGGTGCGGCCGTGCGCCACCGCCTTTAACGGCTTTCGCAAAAATCGCTCGAACTCGCCGCCAATCCAAACCCTCAAATCAGCGCGCGCTAGCATGCTGGCGCCTGTAGGACGCAGTGAAAAATCATGGGCGCTTGCCCCGGCGGGCACGAGCAGACTCGGCGCGCCAACGCCCTGCATCACATCGCTTACCAGAACGTAAAGCGGCGCAATACTCACGACGACAAGTGGCGCTTTGGGCGCCGCAAGCGTATTGTAGGAGAGCGATGCCCCAAAAATAGCCCCAAGAATGCAAGCCGATCGCACGTAAAATTTAAATTTGCACGGCACCTTTCGAATATCCATATTCAGAGACCAAAAATTAATGTTATAATGTTTCATTTTGTTGCTATAGCATGCGAGCTTTCATCGCAACGCTATCTTTTCAAATTCCACCGGGACATCACCTTTTGACGCAATCGACCAAACTTCTGGCTGAATTATCCGGCGTTTCCGTCCGGCACGATGGCCGTGAAATCCTGCAATCCGTCGATCTGGAACTAAGACGTGGGGAAATAGTCACATTGATCGGTCCCAATGGTTCGGGAAAGTCTACACTGATAAAAATACTCCTCGGCCTGACGCCGACCTTTGAAGGACGAGTCTGGCGTGACCCGGCGCTAAAAATTGGGTATTTGCCCCAGGACCTGACGATTGACCCGGTCCTGCCGCTCACCGTCACACGATTATTGACCCTGACCCAACCTTCCGGCGACATTGAAGCAGCGCTTCAAGAAGTAAAAGCGAGTCATTTGATCGACGCGCCGGTCGCCCAATTATCCGGTGGCGAACGGCAAAGAGTGCTGCTCGCCCGAGCCTTGCTTCGAAAACCGGATTTGCTTGTCCTGGACGAACCAACCCAAGGAGTTGATTTCGCCGGTGAAATTGATCTGTATGATCTTATTTCCCGGATCCGCGACACCCGCAATTGCGGCGTCTTGATCGTCTCGCATGATCTGCATCTGGTGATGTCGGCGACAGATCACGTTGTGTGCCTGAACCATCACATTTGCTGTTCAGGCGCCCCCGAGACCGTTCAACGAAACCCCGCCTATATCGAACTGTTCGGCCCACGCGCCGCCAGCGGTCTGGCCGTCTACAACCATGCGCATGACCACGAACATAATTTACACGGCGACGTCGTGGATCATAGCGGCCATTCCCATTGAGGCGCCGGAGATATGTTTCCGGAAATACCTTTTGATGAGCGTTGATGAATTTTCATGATTTTCGATGATTTTTTCTGGTTCTCATTGTTCGGAGGTATCGGCGTCGCACTGACCGCCGGTCCCTTGGGTTGTTTCGTCGTCTGGCGCCGCATGGCCTATTTCGGTGATTCTCTCGCCCATACCGCAATGATCGGCGTCGCATTGGGGCTCGCGCTATCGATCGATACGACGCTTGGCGTCCTGATCGCCTGCCTCGCCTTTGCGGTGATTATTGTTTTCCTTCAGGAACAACAACGCCTCGCCATCGACACCTTGCTCGGCATCCTGGCGCATTCTTCGCTGGCGCTCGGTCTGGTTTTTGTGGGGTTCATGGACAATGTCCGCATCGACCTTATGGCGTATCTCTTTGGCGATATACTGGCGATCAACGCCACAGACCTGCTTTGGGTATACGCGGGCGGCGGCATTGCGTTGGGGGGCCTGATCTATATCTGGCGGCCTTTGCTTGCGCTGACCATTCATCCCGACATTGCCCGCGCAGAGGGCGTGGCCACGCGGGGCACCCGCCTCGTCTTCACCCTGTTGTTGGCGGTTGTCGTCGCTATCGCAATGAAGATTGTCGGTGTCCTGTTGATCGTATCCATGTTGATCATTCCCGCTGCAACCGCGCGTCAATTCGCCAGAAGCCCGGAACAAATGGCGGTACTGGCCGCGTTCGCCGGCGCCATAGCGGTCGTTATGGGATTGTCCGCGTCCCTTCAATGGGATACCCCGACCGGCCCCTCAATCGTCAGCGCCGCATTCGTACTTTTTATTTTCAGCAACCTTGTCGGCTCACATATTAAACGTATCTGAGCCGACAATTTGTTACAGAGATTAATGCGCCATGAGAATGGGCACTTCGGCGTTCGTCAAAATATGACTGGTCGCGCCGCCAAATATCATTTGGCGTAAACGACTATGCGTATAGGCGCCTTTCACAATTAAATCAGCGCCGACGGCCATCGCTTCACCTAACATAGCCTCGCCGATATCCCGCTTGTTCATTTCAGAATCTACGGCCGTGGCGGCGATTCCATTGCGTTGCAAATGTTTGGCGATTTCCTGCCCGGTCGGCCCCGGCGTCATGAAATCGGTAATGGATATTACCGTCACCGTCTTCGCTTTTAGCAAAAAGGGCATAGCGAATGTAATCGTGCGCGCCGTTTCTGTGCTGCCGTTCCAGGAAATTACAATATTTTCACCTACAACCGTCGGCGCTTTGGGCGGCGCGATCAAAATCGGACGCCCGGATTCAAAGAGCGCGGATTCAAGGGTATGCATGCTGGGTACAGGTGCGCCATGAACCGGGCGACCGACGGCGACAAGGTCAAACAAGCGCCCGCGATGGCCCACATAATCTTCAGACGGACCAACATTTTGCCAAACAGCGCTAGGTTTATCCGACGGCGAGGATGGCTCTTCGCCCGCAACGCCCCGGGTTTTCATGAAGTCGTTGAAGTAGTTTTCCGCCTCCTGAATTCTGGCGCGGTCCTCCAGTTCATACTTTTCAACAAAAGCGGGCGTAACAACGCCAAAGCCATCAGCGCTGGCGATTGCGGGCAGTGCTGGTTGCACATATACGCCTTCGATATAGGAGCCAAAGCGTTTCGCCGTCAAATACGACGTCTCCAATACAGATTCGATTCCATCGCTTTCTTCAAACGGTACGAGGATCGTTTTCATAATCACCTCCTTTTGTTGTCTTTAGGTATTAAACTCCAGATTTCGTTCCTTAAACGTTAACCCTTAATATAATACAACACTGCGTCATCAGGTTAAAAATTACAAAACCAATACGCAATAATGGATATTTTTTTTGTGATCTACGGCGATATTAATCCCATCAGACAGTTCCGGAGCGCGCCCGTTAAATTGGTCGTAACGCTAACAATAGCAGCGCTCACTTTCCTGATGTTCCAGATTATCGGCCATCACGAAACGGTTGCGACAAACATAATTCCGAATCTGTCTTTTGAAGAAGGCGGAAAATATTGGTTCAGATCGCAAACCAGCGTATCGCTTCTAAACAAACCCCTCCCCATCATTGAGATGAAACTGGCGACGCCGCCTACACCCCTTGTTCTGGGGCGTTCCATTCCGACACCCCAGCGATATACCCATATTCGCGTTGGCGCAGACATCAAACTGGATAACGTTGCGCCCGGCGCCCTCTGGTGGGAGCAGGCTGGGATAATTTTACGGAGTCAGGATAAGAAAAATCAGAAAATAAGATTCTGGCCCAATAAAGCTGTTCTGCTTTCCGGAACCCGGGACTGGGCCCGTTATGAAACAATTATTCCGGTGCCTGATGACGCGCGGCATATGCAATTGGTCGTATTTCTGGGTGGCCATTCCGGCGTTATTCAAGTGACGAACATAAGCCTCGACGCCGTTTCACCCAGCGCCTGGTTTCAGATCGCAAAATACATACTCATCGCCGCCTGGCTCCTGATCGGGTTGTGGATATTTGCGCCGCTCCTGTATTCGGCGCCGCGTAAAATCGTCGCGCTTTTAGCGCTGTTCACATTCCTCGCCACCCTTGTTACGGTCTTGACGCCACAGCCAACCCTATCGACCACGACCGCCCACACGAGCAAAACATCGGTCGCCCTGCTGTGATCAATGATGCCGGAGCGAAACGAAAAACCGCTCGAAGACCCGGAACAGAAAAACGCGCAAATCGCAGGTTCTTCGCCAGACGCCCCGCAATCCACAAAGACATCGACGCCGAAGGCGAAAATAAACACCCCCTTCAAGCGCGAATTCACACGCCTAGTTGGAATGACGCCCAAGGAATTCACGGCAGGTGGCGGTTCCGCTTTTTCGCATGTCTTGTCCCACGCCGCGTTTTCTTTCCTCGCCGCGCTGGCTTTCCCTCTTGCTGCGCCCCTGTTGCTCGTTACCGCGCTGAGCGTCGCGGCGGTGACCACGGAGACCCTTCAACTCTTTGTCGTGACGCGATCAACAAACCTGGAAGATCTTGGCATGAATATGCTGGGCGTAATTCTGGGCCTCGCAATTGTCTTTGCCTGGCGCCTCGCTGCTCGACAATTTCGAATACGGCGCTAAAGGCCCAATCGTATCATTTGCCCCGCCCCATAACGTTCTCCGGCGGCGATTCCAACCGGAAAGGCCTCCCGTAGAGTTTCAATGTTGTCGGCGCTCAAGGTAACGTTGAGCGCGCCACAATTTTCCTCCAGATAAGACACGCGTTTGGTGCCCGGTATGGGGATGATATCGTCGCCCTGCGCCAATACCCAGGCGATGGCGACCTGCGCAGGGGTACAGCTATTGTCTCGAGTTATGGACTCAATCACGCCCAGCAACGCCTTATTCTGTTGAATGTTTTCCACAGAAAAACGGGGATGATTTCGTCTTCCGTCTTTTTCAACCAGATCATCCGGATTCGCGATTGTGCCTGACAGAAACCCACGCCCCAACGGCGCGTAGGCGACATAGGCGACGCCCAATTCGCGACACAGCGGCAATAATTCTCGCTCGCACTCCTGCGACCACAGCGAATATTCCGTCTGTAACGCTGCGATCGGATGGGTCGCGGCGGCGCGGCGAATGGTGTCGGGCCCGGCCTCGGACAACCCCAGATATCGCACTTTACCGGCGTCCACGAGCGACGCCATAGCGCCAAGCGTCTCTTCGATGGGGACGTCGCCATCGACCCTGTGCTGATAGTACAAATCGATGACGTCCACCTTCAGACGTTTCAAACTCGCATCGCACGCCTCAACCACATAGTCAGGGCGACCATTAACCGCCGTACTCCCATCAGGGTTTCTGATGTTTCCAAACTTGGTCGCCAGTATGACCTTATCGCGCCGCCCTTTGAGCGCAGTCGCCAAAAGCTCTTCGTTTACGCCATTGGCGTAGGCGTCAGAGGTGTCGAGGAAATCCAACCCAAGGTCAATCGCGCGATGGATCGTCGCAATCGATTCCGGATCATTGCGGTCGCCATAAGTCGTCGACATGCCCATACAGCCAAGCCCAATCGCCGAAACTGATAATCCGCCGCCTAATTTGCGTCGTTCCATGCGTCCTCTCCATCTTGCGAAAAACCAAGTTTCCGTCGATGTCGATTTTCTGTCAACGTCCCGTCGTCTTTGTTACCATTCCACCGAACTGAAGCAGGAACTCAATATGGCCCCGTCTCCGTCAAATGTGAAAATCCGCGTCCTGGACAGCGTCACCAAACTTGACCCCAGCTTTGAAGGCCAAGTCCTTGTAGCCGGATCTCACGGCGCAGTTTATGCGGCCTATCTGGCGGCGAAAGGCGGCGTCAGGGGTGTAATTTTAAACGACGCCGGATTGGGCAAAGATCGCGCGGGCGTATCCGGTCTCGCCTATCTCGACCTTTACGGCGTCGCAGGCGCGACAATCGCCCACACCTCCGCGCGAATTGGCGATGGCGCAGATATGATGGCGCGCGGGATCATCAGCCATATCAACGAAACCGCGCGCGCGCTGGGATGCGCATCCGGTCAATCCTGCGACGACTGCGCCGCCTTAATGCAAGACGCTGCTGGCGCGACAGGCACGCCGCCCGTCATGACGGAAAGCCGATTCCAGTTAGAGGTCGGCCCACCGGACGTATGGGGACTCGATTCCGCATCTCTCGCATTACCGGAAGACACGACCCGTATCCTTATCGTCGGGTCCCACGGACAGGCGCTTGGCGGGCGTCCCGAAACCGCGCTCCGACAAGATGCGCTGGGCGCGGTCTTTCACGATGCGGGCATTGGAGTCGATGACGCGGGCGTGAGCCGATTACCCGCGCTTGATCAACGCAACATCCCCGCCGCCACGGTCGCCGCCGACAGCGCGCGTATCGGCGACGCGCGGTCGATTTATGAGGACGGCGTACTATCCCGCGTCAACGACACCGCCGCGACGTTGGGCGTTAAAGCGGGAATGCGCACAGCCGACTTCATCAAAACTGTAAGGGCAGCGAACCGTTAAACCGGACGGTCGCCCTTCTCCACTTTCAGAATCCGACTATCGACCGCGGGCAACATTTGCGCCGGGTCCCGCGTCACGACGACATCGATCACCGTCGGGCGTTCCCGTTCCGCGATGCCCGTTGAAATTGCTTCGCCAAGCTTCTCTGGATCTTCGACTCGTATGCCCTGACACCCGAATGCGTTCGCAACATTCGCGTAGTTGGTTTCGACCAAATCGCTCGACTGATATTTGCCGTCATACATCGCGTGCTGTAACGCCTTCACATAGCCCGACGCCGCATTGTTGACGACCAGCAACGTCACCGGTGTTTTCATACGCAACGCGGTTTCCAATTCGCCAATCGTCATATTCAAGCCGCCATCGCCCGTAAGGGCGACAACCGGCTGGTCAGGAACGCCCAGTTGCGCGCCAATAGCGCCGGGCAACCCGTAACCGATGGAGGCCAACCCACGATCCGGCACATAGGTCCGACCCGCTTTTTTGGTGTCGTACAGCAAACCCGTCCAATGACCGGAAAATCCCCCATCGGCGACCAGTACGGAATCGGCGGGCATCAACCGATTCAGTTCGTTCATCATGCGGCCCATGTTGATCGGCTTATCCTTGGATTCAAGACGCGGCCGCGCACCTTTAAGCCAGGTCGCCATTCGCGTCGGCACTTCGCCAACATAGTCTGCACGCATGGCGCGTTGTTTCGCGGCGCTATCGCTCAGTTCCGCCAGAAGCGCGTTCAATCCTTCGCTGGCGTCACCCCAGAGTCCTTCCGTCACGCGGGCGCAGCGGCCAATTTCCTCCGCCAACACATCAAGCTGGATCAGCGGCACATCGACTGGCAACAAGCCATAACGCTTGGTTGCGATCTCGCCCAGTTTGCAGCCAACCGCAAGAAGGCAATCGGAAGACTCAATCAGGTCGTTCGCGATCCGCGTGTAGCGTCCAAACAACCCGGCGGACAGAGGATGATTGCACGCCAGACTGCCCTTGCCGCTCATCGTATGCGCGACAGGAATGTTCAGCGCTTCGGCGAAATTCTGCAGCGCTTCGTACCCCTCGGATAAATGGACGCCGCCCCCGACCATCAAGACCGGTCGTTTCGCCGTGGCGAGCAACGCTGCAGCGCGCGCCACTTCGTCGCCGCCGGGCCGAATGCGACGCGACGGAATTGATTTTGAAAGCGGATCCGCCCAGAAATCGTCTGCGGCGAAATCGAATGTTTCGTGACAAATATCTTCCGGCACATCCAGCAATACGGGACCTGGGCGTCCCGTCGTCGCCACACTATAGGCGCGTCGCACCAGCTCTGGGATGCGTTCGCCTTTTTCAATACGGATCAGCTCTTTGACCGCCGGGGTTAGAATATCGATTTGACGGCATTCCTGGGTCATATTCTTCCAGGCATGCATCCGGTTCGTGTCGCCTGTCAGAACCACCATCGGAATACCCGCGTTCAGAGATTCGACCAGGCCCGTCACAAGGTTTGTCGCGCCCGGCCCCAATGTGCCATCGCAAACGCCCGGCTTGTTGGTTACCCGCGCATAAGCGTCGGCGATAAAGACGCCAGAGCGTTCGTCGTTGATCAAATTGTGGTTCAATCCCAATCCGCGCACCGCTTCATAAAATGGCAGAAGCTGGAAACCGCCCATACCACACATTATGCCGACGTCATGAACTTGCAGCATTTCCGCAAGCGCCTCCCCACCGTTCATGGTGCGGGTGAAGTTTTCGGCGGTGCTGGTCTCATTACTCATTTTTTATTCCTCATTAGGGCTGATCGAATGCCAGAATATCCAAACCACGGTTACGGTCGAGTAAATAGATCAATCCATTGTCGTCGACATCAACGTCGTTACTTTGGGGGCTCACTTCTCCCTTTGGATAACGATTTTATGTCCGGCGCTACATTACCGCGCCGATTTGCCAGGGTACAAATTCGTCATCGCCAAATCCCAATTGTTCGCTTTTTGTCAGATCGCCAGATGCAACTTCAAGGATGCGGTCAAATATTTGCGCGCCAACAACGTCAATCGGAATGCCTTCGTCAACGATGACGCCGCAATTGATATCCATATCTTCGTCCATGCGTTCATACATGGCCGTATTCGTCGCCAATTTCAGGCAGGGCGATGGCTTGCATCCGTACACCGACCCGCGACCCGTGGTGAAACAAACGATGTTGGCGCCGGACGCCACCTGCCCGGTAATCGAACAAGGGTCATAGCCCGGCGAATCCATGAAGACAAAACCCTTCATGCGCACAGGTTCGCCATATCGGTAGACATCGCATAAATTCGTGGTGCCCCCTTTCGCCGCCGCGCCCAATGACTTTTCAAGGATGGTCGTCAGGCCGCCTTCCTTGTTACCCGGTGACGGATTGTTGTTCATCTCGCCGCCATTGCGCGCCGTATAGGCTTCCCACCACTTAATGCGTTCAATCAATTTTTCGCCAACCCCCTGATTGACCGCCCGACGGGTCAAGAGATGTTCAGCGCCGTAAATTTCCGGCGTTTCGCTCAGGATCGCCGTGCCGCCATGGGCCACGAGTTTATCGACCGCCGCGCCCAGCGCCGGGTTTGCCGTGATGCCCGAATAGGCGTCCGATCCGCCGCATTGAAGCGCCAGGGTAAGTTCACTCGCGGCGCAGGGCTCGCGCGCGATGTCATTCACCACGGGTAATATCTCGCGAATTATCGCTGCGCCATGTTCCACGGACCGGCGCGTGCCGCCCATATCCTGGATCGTCATTGTCTGAAACCGCGGCCCTCGCTCGATGCCGTACGCCTCCAGTAGAAAGTCGATCTGGTTCACTTCACATCCCAGGCCGACCAACAGAATGCCGCCGAAATTCGGATGTCCCGCGAAGCCCCACAAAGTGCGCTGCAGATTGGCGTAACCGTCGCCGGTATCCGCCATCCCGCACCCCGTGCCGTGCACCAGAGAGACAACGCCATCGACACCGGGATACGTGTCGATCAGTTCCTTCTCCACCGCCCCGGCGATATACCGCGCCACCGTCGCCGAACAATTCACACTCGTCAACACGCCAATATAATTGCGCGTGCCCACACGACCATCCGCACGCCTGTAGCCCAGAAATTGGGCTGGTTCTAACACGCGTTCCGATTCACGGGCCTCCGTACAGAACGCATAATCCCGATCGAACTCCTGCATGGCGATATTCTGGACATGCACATGATCACCGACGGCGATATCGCATGTGGCGAACCCGATAATCTGATTGTATTTTCGAACAGCCTGCCCGGACAAAATATCCGATGTCGCAATCTTATGGCTCGCCGGAATATCGGCCCGTGGCGCAATCCCTTCATCCACAATTTCTGTCCCGGCGGCGATATATCCCCGCGACACGATTACATTGTCTGCTGGATTCAAGCGGATCGTCAAAGGCGCATTTGGCGT
>JBLHZD010000123.1:0-10767 GCA_047631095.1 Alphaproteobacteria bacterium | reverse complement strand
TCGGCGGAGTAAGGATCCAACTATATTTACGGTCCTGTTTGAGGACACCGCCGCAATGCTGGGCCTCGTCGTCGCGATGATTGGCATCTATCTGGCTGATACGCTGAATATGCCCATTCTGGACGGCGTGGCGTCTATTGTCATTGGCGTTATACTTGGTTTGACAGCGGTGTTGCTGGCCTATGAAAGTAAGGGTCTGCTGATCGGGGAGGGCGCGCGCGGCGCCGTCGTGGACGGTATAAGGGCCATCATCGATTCCGACGATCGCATCGAGCATATCAATGAAGTTCTGACCATGCATATGGGGCCGCGCGATGTGTTGCTGAACCTCAGTATTGATTTTGACAGCGCGCAGGATGCGGATACGGTGCAGCGTGCGATTTCAGAACTGGAAGCGCGCGTGAAAGAAGAGTTTCCAATCGTCACAAGAATTTTTATCGAAGCGCAAAGCCAGGCTGGCCATAATGCGGCGAAACGCGCGGCGGGCAATTAGGCGCCGCGCGACGGGATGAAATTATCAAAAGGGATGTAGGCATGCTGGGGTTAATCATGGATCGTCCATTGCTGATATCGTCGCTGCTGGATTATGCGGCCTCGATTTATGGCGCGCAGGAAATCGTATCCCGGACCACAGCCGGCGACATTCACCGCTACACCTATCGCGACGCCGACATTCGGGTGCGGCGTATGGCGCGCGCCTTGAGCGGGTTGGGCGTCGAGACCGGCGACCGGATCGCCACATTAGCCTGGAATGACCACCGGCATTACGAATTGTATTTCGCCACATCCGGCATGGGCGCGATCTGTCACACACTAAACCCGCGCCTGCATCCGGGACAGCTTACCTACATCATGAACCATGCGGCGGATTCATACCTGTTTATCGATCCGACCTTTCTTGAATTACTGGGCTCGTTTCATGGCGATCTGGATAATCTGAAGGGCGTTATCGTCATGGCGAACGAGGCCGACATGCCAACGGTCGACCTGCCTAATGTGTATTGCTACGAAACCTTGATCGGCGGGAATGAGGCCGATTTCGAGTGGCCGGAATTTGATGAAAACACTGCCTCGTCCCTGTGTTACACGTCCGGCACGACGGGGAACCCGAAAGGTGTACTTTATTCCCATCGGGGCACAGTGTTGCACTCCATGGCGGTCGCCTGGCCGTCGGTCCTGCATCTTTCCGCGCATGAAACCGTGTTACCGGTCGTCCCGATGTTTCACGCTAATGCCTGGGGTATTCCCTATGCGGCGACGATGACGGGCGCCAAACTGGTTTTGCCGGGCGCGCATTTGATTGGTGAGCCGCTCTACGAGCTTCTCGATGGCGAAGGCGTGACGATGACCGCGGGCGTACCGACGATCTGGCTCGCCTTGCTGGAATATATGCGCGCCAACAACAGGACATTGGAAAGCGTTCAGCGGATGGTGATTGGCGGCTCTGCAGCGCCAACCTCGATGATCGAGGCGTTTCAGAACGAATACGGGGCGGAGGTGCGCCATGGTTGGGGCATGACCGAGATGTCGCCAGTCGGCTCGATTAATACGGTGAAGCCCAATTTGATGGATTTGCCAACTGACGCGCGCCTGAAAGTGCAAGGGAAACAAGGCCAGCCCGTCTACGGGGTGGACATGAAAATCACCAGCGAGGATGGCGCGGCGCTGCCTCATGATGGGGAGAGTTTCGGTGAACTCAAGGTGCGGGGCCTCTGGGTATGCAGCGGATATTTCGGCATGGATGAATCCGACGCCCATGACGCGGATGGTTGGTTCAACACCAACGACGTGGCGACCATTGATTCCGAAGGCTATATGCAGATTGTCGACCGGAAAAAGGACGTTATCAAATCCGGCGGCGAATGGATCAGCTCCATTGATCTTGAAGACCTGGCGCTACGCCATCCCGATGTGGCGCAAGCCGCCGTTATCGGCGTGCCGCACCCCAAATGGGACGAACGTCCCTTGTTGTTGGTCACGGCTGCGCCCGGCGCCACGCCGGACAAGGACGATATTTTAGCGTTCTTCAAAGGCAAGATCGCAAATTGGTGGACGCCCGACGAGGTGCTGGTCGTCGACTCCCTTCCCATCGGTGGTACGGGTAAAATTCAAAAGGGCGAACTTCGGGAACAGTACAGCGATTACAAACTGCCGAGCGCGTAGTTATTTACGCGCCCGGCCGTTGGCGCGCGGTTTAACGCCCGTAATACTCAGAGACGGCTTGCCAGGCGGTGTTCTGTGCAAACAAGGCTTCTTCCGGGGTCAGGCCTGCGGTGTATTTAGCGCCAACCGGAGATTGACCATACAGGGCTGAGAAAAAGACGTTGGCGACTAAGTAGGTGCCGAGCACCGAGGGGTGCTTGCCGTCTTTGGCGTACAGTTCCATTGTCGGGTTTTCGGTCCGCGCACGCTCAAAGGCCACGCCCGTGGGCACAACCAGCGCCTTCAACTCATTGCCCAGCTTTGTGTAGGCGTCGCGCAAGGGTCCGGCCATTTCCGGTTTGGCCTTATAGGCCCAGGTCATGAACAACACGGTTTTGGCGCCCGCTTTTTGGATCATCGCATCCAGGCTCTTCGCCGCAGATTTGAATTTTTCGGACTTTTTCGGATTGATGGGCTCGCGGCTTTGGCCCTGCAGGACAACCAACTCCCAAGGCCCTTTTTTCTTCTTGTGGGTATAGCGTGAAATCATACCTTCGGCGCTCATCGCGTGATCCGACAGGTAGGATCCGGAAATTGTCATGGATTTAAAAAAGAACTTTTTCTTTTTCTTGGGGATTAAGGATTTGGTCAGTTTGCGCAGGTGGTTGTGCAAACTGTTATTGTAGTAAATATAGCTGTTCCCCAGAAACATCATGGTAATCGGCGCGGGCGCGGCGGTGACGGCGGGTTTCTCCATCGCATGAATGGCGGGGGTATGGAGTAGAAGGGCGGCGCTGGCCAGGGCGCCGACAAGCGCTGTTTTCACGAACTTTGAGTGTCGCAAATTTTTCATGGACCGCTCCTGATTTGAGGGTGCGAGGTTTAACTCTCGAACCCAACATAGTGGATGATTTCGTCATTCGCCGTTCGGGTGGATTTGACGTCGTTCGCCGCGAATTCGTCTTGTGGGTAGCCCATGGCGATGCAGGTCATGATGACCTGATCGTCCGGAATTTGCGCATGTTCGCGCACGACCGGCGATTGCATGATGCCTTGACCGTTGATGACGGTGCCCAAACCCCGCGTCCAGGCGGCCAACACCAACCCATAGGTCACCGCGCCAAGGTCGAAATGGCAGATCGTCGCAGGCTCCAGGCTTTTCTCATAGGCTATGACGATAGACACTGGCGCGTCGAATTGCCGGAAGCCGCGCATGACCCAGTCCTGACGCATCTCCTTGTCGTCGCGGGCAATGTCCATCGCTTCAAAAAGCTGGATGGCGACATTGACCTGCCGTTGCCGGTGAATGCCTTGATAGGCGCCATGGGTGGGAATTTCCCGTTGCGCGGGGACGCCCGCCAGATTTCGTTCCGTATTGCCTTGCCGAATACGTTCCAGGGGCTCGCCCGTGACCACATGAAAATGCCAGGGCTGCGTGTTCATGGAGGACGGGGCGCCCTTGGCGATTTCAATAATTTCTTCAATAACGTCCTTCGGCACCGGATCCGGCTTGTATCCGCGAATACTGCGTCGTTCATTCACCAGCGTTTCGAAATCCATCAAGATATCCTGCTTTCTTTCGGCTATAATTTTGGCGGTTATTTTCCGTAAAGGGCTTCCAACGCGGCGCCAAAGTGTTCCTTGATCACATGGCGCCGGATTTTCAGGCTCGGCGTCATCATTTCATTCTCGGTTGTGAAGGGCTGCGCCGTCAGGTTAAACCGCCGCACGCGTTCAACCAAACTTAACTTGGCGTTCACCCGACCAACGGCGTCGTCAATCGCCGCGCGGAAATCCGCATCAGCGACGATGGCGTCGGGGTCAAACGGGCGGTCATTTTGGGACGCCCATGCCTTCATGAAATCCGGGTCAGGGATAACCAGCGCCACGATATGGGGTCGTTTATCGCCATAGACCATCGCCTGGTTGATTTCAGGCTCAATGGACAACATGCCTTCAATGCGCTGCGGGGACAGGTTGTCGCCGCCGGAATTGACGATGATGTCCTTCTTTCGGTCGGTGATCCGGATATAGCCGTCCGCATCGATTTCACCGATATCGCCGGTATGCAGCCATCCATCGTGAAGGACGTCTTTGGTTGCGGAATCGTTGCGCCAATACCCCTGCATGACCAATTCGCCTTGAACCAGGATTTCACCGTCTTCGGCGATGCGAACACTAACGCCCTTCAATGGCGGGCCGACCGTATCGATTTTGACTTTGTGCACCGGATTGCAGCTGATGACGGGCGCGGATTCGGTCTGGCCGTAGCCTTGCAGGATTCGCACGCCCAGCGCGAGGAAGAAGTCGCCGATTTCCGGGTTCAATGGCGCGCCGCCAGAGACAAAGGCCTTCAGGCGTCCGCCAAAATTATCCGCCACCTTTCGCCGGACCAGACGATCCAGAATCCGGTTGAGCGCCCGTTGCCCGAGCGACAGGCTTTCTGGCGCGGTTCTCGCCTGATGACCCAAACTCACGGTTTTCATAAAGAGCGCCCTTATAAACTTGCCGCTCTGTTCGACGCCGCGTCGGATGCGGGCGTGAATAGTTTCGTACAGGCGCGGGACAGCGGTCATGATGGTAGGGCGCGCGGCCGCCATATCGGCGACCAGTTTATCCAACCCGGCGGCGTAGTAGATTTGCGCGCCGATGGAGACGGGAAAAAACTGTCCCGCGGTATGCTCATAGGAATGGGATAGCGGCAGGAAGGATAAAAAAACTTCCTTGCCGGGGCCATAATCGGGCAGTGGCGCCAGCAAGGCGTCCGCGCCCATGCAGTTGAACAGGATTGCGCCGTGGCTCAACATAACGCCTTTTGGCGCACCGCCCGTGCCGGACGTATAGATGATGCAGGCGGTGTCGGTGCGTTTTTGCACTGGAAAATCTGGGCCGTCAAAATCAGGGTCGATGTTGTTTTCCGTAGGGCTTCCCGTCGTCAGCGCGTCGTCCCAAGAAATAATGCGAACGCCCTGCGCTGTTTTCGGTCCCGGCTCCATGGCGATGATTGTTTGCGTATCCACAGCCTGTTTGGCGGCGGGCAGGAAGCGCGCGGCGATGGCCGGTGTCGACACGATGGCCAGCTTGGCGCCGCTATCGGTCAGGACGTGGAGATGGTCCTCAACGGTATTTGTTGTGTAGGCGGGGACACTGATGGCGCCCGCATTCATGATTGCGAAATCCGCTATGAGCCATTCGGGCCGATTTTCCGAGGCGATCACCACGCGGTCGCCAGGATTTACGCCCAGAGACATGAGCGCATGCGACAGCGCCACTACCGCATCCGCCGCTTCGCGCCATGTGGTGGCGCGCCAGTCCTGGCCGTGTTTGCGCCACAGGAACGGTTTGTCTTCGTATTGAGCCGCTTGCTGGAAAAACATTTCCGGCAGGCTATTGGCCGCCTCGTAATCCATTCGCGCTATCTCCCTGCTTTGTGCGCGCCGTTACCGCCGGGCTTGCGCCGACGTTCCCATAGACATATATCCGGAGCTTGCATGGAGGGTAAAGACATGACCGATTCCGCCGCTACTGAAATCAAATTGGGAAATCTTCCGGAATGGGACCTTTCGGACCTGTATTCCGGAATGGACGCGCCGAAACTGGAGGCCGATCTGACGCAATCGGCGGCCCGTGCCACGGCGTTCGCTGAGCAATATAAAGATCATTTGGCGGGGCTTGATGGCGCCGCGCTCGCAGCGGCGATTGTGGAATACGAACAATTGGACGAAGTGCTGTCCGCGATCATGAGCTACTCCGGATTGCTTCATGCGGGCGCGGTCAGCGACCCGGACGTAGGTCAGTTCTATCAGACCATGCAGGAACGCGTGAACGACATCGCGACGTCGATGCTGTTTTTCACTCTCGAGCTGAATAAAATCGAAGAGGATGCGCTGGCGGTGAAAATGGCCGATCCCGCGCTCGCCCGCTATCAACCCTGGCTGCGCGATGTACGCGCCATGCGGCCGCATCAACTTTCCGACGAAATCGAAACGCTGCTGCATGAAAAGCAGGTCGCGGGTCGATCCGCCTGGACCCGGTTATTCGATGAAACCATGGCGGATTTGCGGTTTCCATACCGCAAAAGAGATCTCACCTCGACAGAAATTCTCGATCTGTTGTCGAATTCGGACGGTGCGGTGCGCAAGGAAGCAGCGCAAAGCGTCGGCAAGGTGCTGGGTGCCAATATCCGGCTCTTTTCGTTGATCACGAACACGCTCGCCAAGGACAAGGAAATTGACGACAAATGGCGCAAATTCGAGCGCCCGGTATCGTCGCGAAACTTGTCCAATTTTGTCGAGGATGAAGTCGTTGACGCCTTGAGCAGTGCGGTGAAGTCTTCCTATCCGCGTTTGGCGCATCGTTATTATAAGTTGAAAGCCTCATGGTTTGGCGTCGACGCGCTGGATTATTGGGATCGCAACGCGCCTTTACCGGACGAAGACGACCGGTTGATCCCGTGGGAAGAAGCGCAAAATACGGTGTTGAACGCCTATGGCGCCTTTTCCGGTGAACTAGCGGATGTGGGCCGGCGGTTCTTCGATAATAACTGGATCGATGCGCCGGCGCGGCCCGGAAAAGCGTCCGGCGCCTTCGCGCATCCGACGGTGCCGTCCGCGCATCCCTATCTACTGCTGAACTATCAGGGCAAAACCCGTGACGTCATGACTCTGGCCCATGAATTGGGCCACGGGGTACATCAGGTGCTAGCGGGCGGGCAGGGGCATTTGATGTCTGATACGCCGCTGACCCTGGCGGAAACAGCCTCCGTGTTCGGGGAAATGCTCACCTTTCAGTCCATGCTGGATGCCACCGCCAACGCCAAGGAACGTAAGGTGATGCTAGCCAGCAAGGTGGAGGACATGCTCAACACCGTCGTGCGCCAGATCGCGTTCTATGAATTTGAGCGAAAGGTGCATGACGAACGCCGGTCGGGTGAAATGACCGGCGCCCGACTGGGCGAAATCTGGATGAGTATTCAAGGTGAGAGCCTCGGGCCGTCGATCCGATTCCATGACGAGTACAAGAATTTCTGGGCGTATATTCCTCATTTCATCCATTCGCCGTTCTATGTGTATTCCTACGCTTTTGGTGATTGTCTGGTGAATTCGCTTTATTCCCAATACGAAAAAGCGTCTGACGGCTTCGCGGAGAAATATTTGGAAATGCTGCGTGCCGGGGGCGTCAAACGGCACAAGGAATTGCTGGCGCCGTTTGGGCTGGACGCCTCTGACCCCGCGTTCTGGGCGCAGGGGCTTGGCGTCGTGGAATCGTTTCTGGATCAGTTGGAAGCGATGAAATAGATTTCGTGTTTCAGTGTTCTGGCTAGGTTCTGAATGAATGCAAAGGTTGGCGCGGGGCTTATGACGGACGCGGATCAGGTCGAACCGAAGAAAATTGTCGTTATCGGCGCGGGAATCACCGGCGCCAGCGCGGCGCTGTTTTTGCAACGCGACGGTCATGACGTCACCCTGATCGAGCAAGGTGATTCCGCGACAGGAACATCGTCGGGCAACGCTGGCGTGATCAGTCTCGCCGGATGCGTTCCCTTGGCGGTGCCGGGCATTTTGCAGCGCGTTCCTAAAATGTTGATGGACCCCTACGGGCCCTTGTCCATTCGATGGCGTTACTTGCCAAAACTAACGCCGTGGTTAATCAAATTTGTCCAGAACAGCGCCATGGCGCGCGTGAGGGCGAATGCGCACGCGAAAGCGAGCCTGCTGGACCACGCGATGAGCGCCTACAATATTCTGCTCGATGCAGCGGATGCGCAGGGCTTTGTGCAACGCCGGGGATTGTTGAAACTTTATGGAACCTACGCCAGCTTTGCGCAGGCGGCGCTGGACCGGGAGTTGTATCAGGAATGTGGACGCCGGTTTGATGTTGTCGGCGGCGATGAAATCAGGGATCTGGAGCCCGCCTTAAAACCAGTCTTCAAGCACGGCTTCTATTTTGACGACAATGCGGGCGTTCGCGATCCCGGAGGGTTGGTCGTCAAGTTTGTGGAAACATTCTGCGCCAAGGGCGGCGCGTTGGTGAAGGCGAGCGTGAACGGGTTTTCAGGCGAACCTGGCGCGCGGATCGTTGCAACAAGCGACGGTGATTTTCCGGCGGAACAGATTGTCGTGGCCGCGGGATCCTGGTCTGCGGGGCTGATGAAGCGTTTCGGGGTTTCCATCGTGCTGGATGCGGAGCGCGGCTACCACATTATGCTGCCGCAGCCGGATGAGACCCTGAACGGACCGGTTGCCTTGATGGATCATTCAATATTCGTGTCGCCGATGGCCCACGGGCTGCGGATGACCAGCGGCGTGGAGCTGGGCGGCAATGCGGCGCCAGCGGATTACACCCGTATCCGGCGGATGATGGCGACGGTTGGCGATGCGGTGGAAGGCGTGCGGCTGGAGGAGCAAAGCGCGTGGTTGGGATTTCGACCCTCCACGCCCAGCGGGGTTCCCTTTATCGACCGCGCGCCGGGCCAAGAGGACATTATTCTCGCTGCGGGCGGCGGCCATATCGGTATGACACTGGGGCCGGTATTGGGCCGGATGGTTTCAGATTTGGCGGCGGACCGCGATACCGGCGTGGATATGTCGCCCTATCGTATCGATCGAAAATTTTAGCCGGTGGCGGGGTCAACTTCCGGCAAGCGCGAAGGCGGTGTTGGCGGCCGAGTTCGCCGTTACGCCAGTGTCGGGACGGCGATGGGCGGGCTGGCGGCGCGGGTCGCTGGATCAAGGCTGTTCGGCGTCGAGCTGAACAAGGCACGACACGCGGAGGATTTGAAGGCTGCATTGGGCGGGTTGAAAGGCCCGTTGATGAAAGTCGCGCAAATATTGGCGACAATTCCCGACGCTCTGCCCGATGAATATGTGCGCGAGCTACAGCAATTGCAGGCCAATGCGCCGTCTATGGGTGGGCCGTTTGTAAAACGCCGCATGGCCTCGGAATTGGGGCCCCAATGGGCGCGCAAATTTGCGAAATTTGAACGGGAAGCCGCTCATGCGGCGTCGCTGGGACAGGTGCACCGGGCGGTGGGCCACGACGGCGAGGGCTACGCTTGCAAGCTGCAATACCCTGATATGCGATCCGCCGTCGATGCGGATTTAAAGCAGCTTCGCTTGGCGTTCTCCATATTTGAACGCTACGACAACGCGATTTCGACCAAACAAATTCACGCGGAGCTGTCTGAACGCCTTCGCGAGGAGTTGGATTATGTACGCGAAGCGAAACACATGGCGATGTACGCCGCCATGTTGAAAACCGAGTCGAATGTCCATGTCCCTGAGGCTGTTCCAGACTTATCCACCGACCGGCTGCTCACTATGACCTGGCTGGACGGCGCGCCGCTCATGGGGTTTCGCGATGCGCCCTTGGAGGATCGCAACGCCATTGCGCAAAACATGTTTCGCGCCTGGTACGCCCCGCTCTACGAATGCGGGGTCATTCATGGGGACCCGCATCCCGGCAATTACACTGTGCGTCCGGATTTCGGGATTAATTTACTGGATTTCGGCTGTGTCCGCGTCTTCCCGCCCTCCTTCGTGGGTGCTGTGATTGATTTGTATAACGCGCTGCGGACCGATGATCGGGATCTGGCGGTGCATGCTTACGAGACCTGGGGATTTACCGACCTCAGGCAAGAACTGATTGATGTTCTGAATATGTGGGCGGGGTTCATTTATGCGCCGCTGATGGAAGACAAGGTTCAGAAGATACAGGAATCCGATAGTGGCCTCTATGGCGCCAAAATAGCCAGCAAGGTGCACGCCGCCTTGCGCGAATTAGGGGGCGTGACGCCGCCGCGCGAATTCGTGCTCATGGACCGCGCCGCCATCGGCCTTGGCTCGGTGTTCATGCATTTGCGGGCGGAAATCAACTGGAGCCAGATGTTTAACGATCTGACCCGGGATTTTGACCTGGCGCGCCTGGCGGACCGGCAGGCTCAGGCGCTTCAGGCGGTCGGTTTAACCGAGATAAAACTGAATAGCGATCAGCAGTAAATTGTTGGCGGCGTGGGCGATAATCGACGGCCAGAGCGATTTACTGATTTCAAACAGAAATGCGAGAATGACGGATATCGCAACCAGATCGAACAGAAATGCGATGAATAAAGCAGGTGAGTCCACGTAGAGATAAGGGTGGATAAATGCGAAGATGAGGCCACTGACAAGAGCGGCGGGTCCAAAGGACCAGCGTTGGCGCAACCATCGAAACAGAAGCCCGCGAAACAGCACCTCTTCGCAAATCGCCGCGAGCGGCCCCGCCAGAACGCAAAATAGAACGAAGGCGGGCAAACTTCCCATATAGGGCGCAAAGAGCGCGCGACCTTGCGCCAGCGTGACGTCCCACAGGCCGATGCCTGTATAAAGGATGGCGGTGATGCACAGCCATAATAAGGCCGCCATGAAACCCATGGCGATGAAATTGCGGGGACAGGACCGAACCCCGAGTTCAAAGAGCGTGGCGCCGCGTCGCAATGTCAGGCGAACGTAGAAGACGATCAAAAATACGCTATAGGCCAGCGCGCCAAACACCAGGTCCGACACCGCTTCCTGAAAAGCGGTATTCGCGGTTGGGTTGATAATATAGGGAAGGGAGAACAAGGCGGCGACGTTGAGCGCAATGGCG
>JBLHZD010000122.1:0-10777 GCA_047631095.1 Alphaproteobacteria bacterium | reverse complement strand
AAATTGAAACGACCCTATGAAGGTTTTATAGATCATTGAATTTCTATTTCGTTGCGGCTTGGTTTCAAACGGCTGATCCTTCAAACAATAACTGTTTTAGGAAAATACGCACCTATACATTGAACTTGGTAATTTAGGGGCTCAACCGCATAGATTGGCGTATATGCCTCGACAAACAAAGTTAACAGCTGTCGAACTACCGAGGCTCCAGCTTCTTCACCACACCGTCTTCCGGGAACTCCAGATCACGGTCGTGGCGCACATCGCGGATGTCGGTTTCCAGTGGGGTTAAATCGGCCAGGCCCTTGCTGGCGCCTTCGACCTCTAATTCGTTGAATTTGCGCGCTTGCGGCATGACCGAAGTTTCCATGCTGCCAACGAAATTATTGTAACGTTTGGATAATCTCTCGATATCGCCGCCTAGCCCCGCGATGTGGGTTCCCATGGTGGACAGGCGTTTATAAAGTTCGCGGCCCAGTTCGGCGACGTGGCGGGCGTTATCGGCGACCTTTTCCTGCCGCCAGCCAAACGCGATGGCCTTCGCCAGCGCAATCAAGGTTGTCGGCGTTACGATCAGCACCTGTCGGCTGATGGCGTCTTCGAACAACGCGGGGTCGCGCTCCATGGCGGCGGAGAAAAAGTTATCGCCGGGAATAAACATGGCGACAAAATCCGGCGTCACGGTCAATCCGTCATGATAGGATTTCGACGCAAGCTGAATCATATGCGTGCGAATCTGCTGGGCGTGCTTTTTCAGATGGTCTTCGCGTTCCGTATCGTCGCTGGCTTCAATGGCGTCCATATAGGCCGATGTCGAGGTTTTGGCGTCCACCACGATAAACCGCTCGCCAGGCAGGCGAATGATGACGTCCGGGCGCAGCCGGCCGTCTTCGGTATCGAAACTTTGCTCCATATTGAAATCGCAGAACTGCGCCATACCGGACAGTTCCATGACGTTTTTCAGCGTTTCCTCCCCCCACCGGCCACGCGTTTTTGGCGCCGCGCGCAGGGCGTTCACCAGCTTGCTGGTCTCGCTGCGGACTTCGGTCTGGGTCTGGATGACGACCTGAAGCTCTTTCGACAGATTACCGTAGGATTCATTGCGCGCTTTCTCGATCTCGCTGAGGTTCTTTTTGTATTCCTCCAGCGTGTGAGAGATCGGCTGCAGCATCGTCTTGATCGCATCCTGCCGCTTGGTCAAATCACCGGCGGCGACTTCCTTATGTTTGTCGAGCACCTGATTGGCGATTTCCAGAAACGTCGTCTGGTTGGATTTCAGCGCATCACTGGCAAGGTTCTTCAGATCCTTTTCGATCTCACCACGGATCGTCGTCAGCGTCTCAATTTTTTCTTTGTGCGCATCCGCCTGATTTTTTAGCGATGTGGACAGCCCGCTTTTCTCCGAGGTCAGTGTCGTGACCGCGTCGGTCAGTTCGGCGACGCGCGCCTCCAACCCCGTCGTCCGGGAGGATTTCTCGGCAAGCAGGCTCTCCGCCTTTTCCTTGTCGATTTCCGCAAGCTGCTGATCGCGGCGCCATTGTTCGGCCGCCGCTTTTTCGACGTTCACCTCGGCCTTTAGGCCCTCGACGCTGTCACTGACGGCGGCGAGGCGGGCTTCAAGCCCCGCATGGGCGGCGCGACGCGCCAGAAACATCGCAGCCGCGCCAAGCGCAGCGCCAGCCCCGGCAGAACCAAGGCCGATACCGACAAGCGTAATCCAGTCCATTAAACCCTCTTTCGCCTATAAGCCCTGCTCAACCTTCGGCGCTACGTCTTCCATGAAGCGGGTCATGTTTTCCAGCACCAGACTTTGCGGCATCCCGACCCAATGAAAATTGAGAACCAGCGACGTTACGCCCAATCGTTTTCCATGCTCGATCACCCGCTCGGCGACCTCGTCCGGAGAGCCCAGAATGAAGCGATCCTCCAGTAATTCTTCATACGCCAAATCGAGGTCGTTGTCGCCCTCTGGCATCGCCTTGTCCTGGCCCCATTGATGATAGATTTTGTATTTCGCCTCCAGAAACGGCTTCGCCAGACGGATCGCCTCATCCCGGCTATTGGCGACGAAAACCTCGCGCGTCGCGGGCACCTCATCGGGGAAGGGTTTGCCTTCCGCATCCAGCGCGCGTTTGTAGATTTCGATCTGTTTTTCAATTGTGTCCATACGTTGATGCGGGTTGATAAACCACGCATCGGCCATCTTCGCGGCGCGCTTGATCGCGGCATCCGCATTGGCGCCAATCCAGACCGGCGGCGTCGGTTTCTGCTTCGGCTTCAAGGACAGCCGCGTCTTATCCAATTCGAAATGCGACCCCATCATGGTCACTTCATCCTCGGTCCAAAGTCGCTTGATCGCCGTCAGGTTTTCTTCAAAGCGTTGCACCCGCTCCCGCTGGGTCGTGCCGAACCCCTTGAACTCGACTTCGCGATAGCCAAGACCGCAGCCAAAGACCAGCCGCCCGCCCGACATCACGTCGATGCTGGCCAGTTGTTCCGCCATATCAAGCGGTTTGTGCAGGGACAACAACGTCACCCCGGTGACGAGCCGCATATTCGGCGCTTCCGACATAACGCGCGCCAGGAACGGCAATTGCTGAAACTCCTGCAAGGGATAGCCCGCCAGATGCGAACTTTTCATCAAAATGTCGTAGCCCAGCGCATCAGCGACGCGCGCCTGCTCCATCTGTTCTTCAAAGCCGACGCCCATATCCGCATCCGCCGCGTACTGCGTCCGCATGCCAATGCCGTATTTCATTTTCGCCACGTGTTTTCCTTATTCACAAAATTTTTAAACCAAAGGCCCTAACGCATATCCTGGGTTAAAGCGCCTGACGCACTTGGGGGAAGACTTTCTCAGACAACAACTGCATCGCGTCGAGGGTCTGGTTTTGCGCCATTCCCGGCCATTGCATGCTGGCGATGATATGATTAGCCCCGGTCCGTTTATGCAAATCGACGACTTGTTCGGTCACATCATCGGGGGATCCAATCAGAAAACGATCCCGCTGTAATTCGTCAAACGCCACCCCCAAATCATTGTCGCCTTCGGGCATCGCCTTGTCCTGCCCCCATTCGTGATAGATTTTGTATTTCAGCGACAGATAAGGTTGTGCGATACGGAACGCTTCTTCGCGTGTCGGCGCGACAAAGACTTCCCGGCGAATCGGCAATTCCGTCGGGAAAGGTTTGCCGTATTCATCCAGCGCACGTTTGTAAATTTCCAACTGGCGTTCGATCGTGTCGATCCGATTGTGTGGGTTCATATACCAGCAATCGCCCAACTTCGCAGCGCGGCGAATGGCCGGGTCGGCATTGGCGCCAATCCAGATCGGCGGCGTGGGTTTTTGCAACGGTTTGGTCGGACAGGATGCGCCCATCAATTCAAAATGCGACCCCACCATATCGACCTTGTCTTCGGTCCACAGTCGCTTGATGGCGATCAGGTTTTCTTCAAAGCGTTGAACCCGTTCTTTTTGCGTCGTGCCGAACGCCTTGAACTCCACTTCGCGATAGCCAAGCGCGGCGCCGAAAATTATACGCCCGTTTGACATCACATCCATGGTGGCGAATTGCTCCGCCAGATCCATCGGTTTGTGCAAAGACAACAGCACAATCCCGGCGTTCAACCGCAGATTGGGGGCCTCCGCCATCATTCGCGACAGATAGGGAATTTGCTGAAAATCCTGCAAGGGCGCGCCGCTGTAATGGGACCCCTTGGTCAGGCTCGCAAAGCCCCATTTGTCAGCCATACGCGCCTGTTCCATCAACTCGGTGAACCGAACACGAATGTCGTCCTCCGCTTCGAATTGCCCACGCGTCATTAATCCGAATTGAATGTCCGTCATCGTGTTCTGTCCGTCTTCAGGTTAAAGAAATTATGGTTGTCGGCGCTTAACCAACCGCGCAGTCAATCATGATTTCAGGCTTGAACTGCAAACCATGCCCCGGCGTCTCCGGCGCGATCATCATGCCGTTGACCGGTTTGGGGCACGTCACCCAGACATCGGCCATCATGCCCATGTCTTCAATAATCAATCCGTTGGGGATCGAGGCCATCAAATGGATCATCAGTTCCGGATACAAATGCGGCGCAATCGTCATGCCCCATGTATCGGCGATGGCGGCGGTCTTGCGCAGATCGGTCAGGCCACAGCGCACGACATCGGGTTGCAGGATCGGAATTTTCGGGTTCTCGAAAAACGGCTTCAAATCAAACCGGGTGAAATGGCTTTCGCCGCCAACAATCCGCGTGTCCAGCGCGTCGGCGATGCGGAAATAGCCCGCGAAGTCATCCGGCATGACGGGTTCTTCCAACCAGTAGATGTCGTATTCTTCCAGCTTCCGCCCCATGATGATGGCCTTGTCCGCCGTCCACGCCATGTTGACGTCGACCATGATGTCCACATCCGGGCCCACCACGTCGCGAACGCGGCGCACATTGTCCAGATCTTCCGCATCGGTCCAGGTATGGCCGACCTGCATTTTGATCGCGGTGAAGCCTTCATCCATAAAGCGTTGGGCTTTCTCGACCATGCCGTCGCCGCCAAGGCCGCGCCACACGCCGGAGCCATAGACTGGCACCTCGTTATGATAATGCCCCCACAAACGGTGCAGCGGCATGCCGGCCTTTTTGCCAACCGCATCCCACAAGGCGACGTCAATCACCGACAGCGCCAACATTTGCGCCCCGCCCCGGCCATCCGCCAGGGTCGATTTCCACAAATCGCGCCAGATGCCTTCGACCTCCGTCGCATCGCGCCCCAGAATGCGCGGGATCATAATCTCTTCCAGACACGCCTTGGTCGTGCGGAACCCTTCACGCAGGTAGAGCTGATACCCCATGCCGACGATGCCGGATTCGGTTTCAATCTCCACAACCAGAATGTCGCGGTCGCGGGAATAACCCGCCTGCAACGCCGGTTGCTCCACGAACGGAATCGTCAACAGCGTAATTTTTACGTCTTTGATTTTCATGATAATCCTCCCAATTACAGATTTTCAGTATCGCCCACAGACAGGCGGCGAACAATGAGCGCCAAGCCCCTAGACCGGCGCCGATTGCTCGCGGAAACAAAACTTCAACACCATCACGCCAGCAGCGACGATGATTGCGGTCATCACCCATCCACTGGCGAATATTCCAGTCAGATCCACCGCCGCGCCAAACAAGGGCGGCCCCACCATCGCCCCAATCGAGGTGCCGATCATCATACAGCCGATGGCCGATCCCGAGCGTGTGCGCGGTACGGATTCAACGGCGACGGTTTGCAAGATCGAGGCGTAGGCCGCAATGGTCAGCCCTAGAAGAATGGCGAGCGCCATGCCAATCATAACGCCCCCATTCGGCCCGACAACCGCCATTGTCGCCAGAAACACCGCTGCGGCGCTGCAAATCAACAGGGACAAGGTTTTTCGCCGTCCTCGAAACAGGGTGTCGGCGATATAACCCCAGCCAATGCGGCCAAACGCGCTCGCGGCCTGCGCGGCGCCCAGCACAACGCTGGCGGTTTCCTGCGTCGCCTGCGCTGCTTCGCGCATGAACAGGGTCAAATAGGTGAAAAAATTATACTGGCCGACGTTGAAAATACCGCTGGAGGTCGCCAGCATCATGAAATTTCGATCCTTGGCGAGTTCACGAACACCCGCGAGCACGCCCGGTTTTCCCGACCCGTCTGAATGCCCATCCAATTGCGAATCCCGCACCGGATTCGGCTCGTTCAGATAGAGGCACAAAACGCCGCCCACAGCCGTTATGACGGAAATGACCAGCATGATGATCCGCCAATCCACAAACACCGCCAGCGCCAAAGTGCCCGCCGCGAGCACGCCGCCGAGGGGCACGCCCGTCTGTTTGACGCCCATCGCCGTGGCGCGCCGGGATTGCGGGAACCAGTCCAGCACGCCGCGCGCTGTGGCGGGGTTCATAATGGAATACCCCCATCCCATCATCAGCAGGGCGAACAGCGCCATGGCGAATCCGGTCGAGGCGTAGAGGACCGCGCCCGCAATCGCGAGAATGAAATGCGAGATGATGAGCGCGCGCCCAACGCCGACCTTGTCCACCAGAATGCCCGATGGAATGGCGCCGGTCACCTGCCCGGTGCTGTAGGCGGTCATGAGCAGGCCGAACTGCGCGAAGGATAAATCCAGCTCCGGTCGAATGATCGGGCCCAACGCCAGAACGGACACGCTGTGCAACGAGCCCAACGCATGGGCCATCGTCAGCAAGCTTAGTCGCGCCTGCCAGGGTTTAGCGTGTCCCGTCATGGTAGGTCCGCATCTCCCGTTCGGACGTATGCGTCTTAGAAACCCGCGCCCTGGAAACCCGCGCCCTAAACACCAACCCCCTAGAAACCAACGTTATCGCCGCCTTTCAGCGCCAACATTTCACGGGCTTCGTCCGGCGTGGCGATCTCCAGCGACAGATCCTCCATGATGCGGCGGATCTTGGTGACCTGCTCCGCATTGGTCTGCGCCATCTGGCCTTTCGCCAGATAAAGACTGTCTTCCAGCCCGACGCGCACGCTGCCGCCCAGCAACGCCGCCTGGGTGACGAACGACATTTGATGGCGCCCCGCCGCCAGCACCGACCAGACGTAATCATCGCCGAACAGCCGGTCGGCGGTGCGCTTCATGAACATCACATTATCCAGATCAGCGCCGATACCGCCCAGAATGCCGAAGATCGACTGAATGAAAAACGGCGGCTTCAACAAACCCCGATCCACGAAATGCGCGACATTGTACAGATGGCCAAGGTCGTAGCACTCGTGCTCAAACCGCGTGCCGTGCTCCTCGCCCAGAATTTTCAGGATGCGTTCAATATCGCGGAAGGTGTTGCGGAAGATGAAATCATCCGTGCCGCGCAGATAAGGTTCCTCCCAGTCATGCTTCCACGTACTGACCTTGTCAGCGGCGGGATAAATGCCGAAATTCATCGACCCCATATTGAGCGAACACATCTCCGGCTTCGCGCGCAGCGGCGCGGCCAGCCGCTCTTCCAGCGACATATTCAACCCGCCGCCCGTGGTGATGTTTACCACGGCGTCGGTGTTCTGCTTGATCCGGGGCAGGAATTCCATGAACACATCCGGATCGGGCGTCGGCTCCCCGGTTTTAGGATCGCGCGCATGTAAATGAATGATCGCGGCGCCCGCCTCGGCGGCGGCGATGCTTTGCGTGGCGATTTCATCGGGCGTAATCGGCAGCGCATCGGACATGGAGGGCGTATGAATGGCGCCGGTAATGGCGCAACTGATGATAACCTTGTCGCTCTTCGCCATGTCGAAACTCCTGTCGTATTTGTTGAGGCGGTTCTATTAGCTCCGCGTGCGCGACCATTCGCTCACGACCCGAACCATCGCATCCGTTAAATGGGTCAAATCGTCCGGTTCAATAACAAAGGGCGGCATGACGTAAATGATATCGCCAAAGGGTCTGATCCAGACGCCCTCCTCGACGAAGCGTTGCTTCAGCCAATCGACGCGCGACAGGTTGTCCACCTGAACCACGCCAATGGCCCCCTTGACCCGGACGTCGACAATGCCCGGCAAATTCCGGCACGGCTCCAACGCAGATTCCAGATGGGCTTCAATCGTCGCAACTTGCGCCAGACGCGGCTCACTCTCGAATAAATCGAGCGAGGCGTTGGCGGCGGCGCAGGCCAGCGCGTTCGCCATATAGGTCGGGCCATGCATCAGCGCGGCTTCGGGCTTGTCCGACTGAAAGGCCGCGAAAATCGCATCGGTGGCGATGGCTGCGGACAGCGCCATGGTCCCGCCGGTCAGCGCTTTGGACACCGTCATAATATCGGGAACCACATTGGCTTCTTCACAGGCGAACATCGATCCGGTGCGGCCAAACCCGGTCATGATTTCATCAAGGATCAACAACAAACCATGCTTGCGCCCACATTCCGCGATCCGCGCTAATGTCGCAGCGTCGTGAAACTTCAAGCCGCCCGCGCCCTGCACCAGCGGTTCCAGAATAATCGCCGCGCATTCATCGCCGTGTTGCGCAAGGTAGGCGTCGAACACAGCGAATTCCGCGTCGGTGCGCGGCAGGGAGACAATGTGTTGTTCCGCCAAAACCCCGGCGAACAGCGAATGCATGCCTTCTTCCGGGTCGCAAACGGACATCGTGGCGAGGGTGTCGCCGTGATACGCGTATTGGAACGCGACGAATTTACGCCGTCCCGTCACGCCTTGGTTGATCCAGTATTGCAGCGCCATTTTCATGGCGACCTCAACCGACACCGACCCGGAATCGGCGAAAAACACGCGGTTTAAATCACCTGGCACCAGCGCCGCCAACCGTCGCGCCAAGGTCAGTGCGGGCGGGTTCACCAACCCACCAAACATAACATGGGGGGCGCGCGCCATCTGATCGGCGACTGCCTCGCGGATATGGGGATGGTTATAGCCATGACACGCCGTCCACCAGGATGACACGCCATCGATCAAGTCCCGCCCATCCGCCAGACGCAGCCGCACGCCATCACTGGATTCGACCGCCAGTGGGGGCGGCGTTGTCTTCATTTGGGTATAGGGCAACCAGATATGGTCGACACCCTTTTCATACCAATCCGGGTTGAAATTATTCGCCACTGATCTAGTCCAGCGGTCGCAAGCCCAACCGATCAAACAAGGCCGCGTCGCGATCCGGCGTCGGGTTGTTTGTGGTCAACAGCTTCGGCCCGACGAAAATGGAATTGGCGCCCGCCATAAAGCAAAACGCCTGTGTTTGGTCATTCATCGCCTCTCGTCCCGCCGACAAGCGCACAAAGGATTCCGGCATGGTGATGCGCGCCACGGCGATGGTGCGGATGAATTCAAACGCGTCCAGATCATCCGAGCCCTGCGCGGGGGTGCCGGTGATTTTCATGAGCATGTTGATCGGCACGCTTTCGGGATGTTGCGGCAAATTGGCCAATGTCAGCACCATGCCCGCGCGGTCGCGCCGGGATTCGCCCATCCCCACGATACCGCCGCAACACACATTAATGCCCGCATCGCGTACATGGGCCAGCGTATCCAATCGATCCTGATAGGTGCGCGTGGTGATGACTTCACTGTAAAATTCTTCAGACGTGTCGATGTTGTGGTTGTAATAATCTAACCCGGACTCGTTCAGCCGCGCCGCTTGTTCCAGCGTCAGCATGCCCAGCGTTACGCAGGTCTCCATACCCATTTCGCGCACGCCTTCGATCATCTCGCAGACCTTGTCCAGATCGCGGTCTTTCGGGTTACGCCAGGCGGCGCCCATGCAATAACGCGTCGATCCGGCGGCCTTGGCGAGACGGGCTTCCGCCAGCACCGCGTCCACATCCATCAATTTTTCCGCCTTCACCTTGGCGTCGTGATGGGCGCTTTGGGAACAATATCCACAATCTTCCGGGCAACCGCCGGTCTTGATGCTGAGCAAGGTCGAGAGTTGGACCTTATTGGGGTCGAAATGCGCGCGGTGGACGCCCTGCGCCCGATACACCAGATCGTTAAAAGGCAACTCGAACAACGCCTCGATTTCGTCGACCGTCCAGTCGTGACGTACGCCATTTTCCTGAACGGCGGCGACTGGCGGCCGGAAACCCGGTGTGGCGGCGTTGTCGTTAATATCAATACTCATCGGCGGTTTGTCCTTAAATCTGACTGATTGCAGCGCATCGTTCCCTCTATTTTTGAAGCATAAGCACATGGCGCGTTCGGTCAAGAACGGCGCAACGTCAACGCACGATCCACGCGCGGCGGTAGAATTTGGGTGGCTATTTCTCATTACGCGCCGCACGGTCAATGCTCGTCCTTATGGAACGCCTCGGAAGGACAGTCATGACGTCAACACCCATTCTCACCGCCGATGAAATCGCATCATACCAGCGCGACGGATATCTGAAGCCCCGGTGGCGGCTGCCTGACGCGGATCTGGCCAAATTCCAGATCTTGATGGAGGCGCTGGCCGAAGAAAACCCGACCATGCTGGATGAGCCTATTATCGGGGCGCATTTACCCGGTGGCGGCGTTCAGGGCCTCACGGTCCAGCCCGGCTGGATCGACATTGCGCGACACCCGGAAATCCTCGATATCGCAGCCCAACTTACGGGGCCGGACCTCGTGCTCTGGGGCAGTTCGGTGTTTTACAAACGCGCCATCGCGGGCCCGGCCACCGCCTGGCATCAGGACGCCAAGGCGTGGCCCATGATCAAACCCATGGCGACGACCAGCATCTGGATCGCCGCCACGCCCTGTCATACGGGCAATGGCTGCATCCGCGTCATCCCCGGATCACACCGCGCTAAACATATAGGCGCGCATGGCTATGCGGATCGGGCGGGCTCCATCGTCGCGCGATCCCTGGCGGCGGAAGAATTTGACGAGGCTGATGCGGTCGATGTTGAGCTTGAACCCGGCGAGATCGTGATTTTCGACGTATTCACCATTCATGGCGGCGGCCCCAACCCGGGCGCGGCGCCACGGGCGGGATATGCGTTGCGCCTGATGCCCTCAACCAGCCATTACGATCATGACGGCGCGCAAAACCGCAACGAGCCGGGCTACGCCCATGACACGCGGGCGCTTCTATTGGTGCGCGGCGTTGACCGATCCGGCAAAAATGATTTCAAACGCGGCCACCCGGCGCCCTAAAGCCAATATTCCTAAGTGTCCGTCCGAAGACTTAATGAGTCGGATGAATTGGTTGTCCGGTGCGCTTTCTTGAATTTCGGAATTGATTTTGATTCCCTTTGCGGAACCGAATCGTTTCGTGAGGTGCGCCATGTGGA
>JBLHZD010000121.1:0-11012 GCA_047631095.1 Alphaproteobacteria bacterium | reverse complement strand
CAACGTTCGTCTCGGGTCAGGTGGTGGTAAGCTTTTGGCATCCTGGATCTCCTTCGTAAGAAATCCTCGATAACCCCACCTGACCTAGATGACTCTCAAATTATGCACTTGGCTGTTGAATCCGCGGTTTGAAAAGAAAAATATTTGGTAAATTACTAACGCTCTTCATCGACGGCAATGTCCAACCATCCGGTCGGCGTAACAATCGCGCTATCCCCTGGTTGCAAGAGTACTGTTGTTGTTTGCGAAACGATCAGCGCAGGTCCCTCGACGTAACCTCCCGGCGGAAGCGCGTCAAAGGCGTATATTGGCGCGTCCAGCCACTCTCCCAGATAAATCGCGCGAGTTCCGGTTGGCGCAGGCATAGGGCCTGCTGGGAGCAGCGGCTCCGTTAGCGGCGCCGACAGCGCACCGGTCGCCGCGACCCGTGCGTTCACCAATACCGGTTCACGATCCGGCAATGCGTAGGTGTACAATTCAACATGGCGCGCCTCGAAAGCGCGTTTGATCGCGTTCGCCGCATCATCATCGTCAAAATCAATGTTATTCAAATCGACGTCAATTTCGAAAATCTGTTCGCCATAGCGCATTTCCGCCGAACGGCTGGTCTCGATCGCCCCATCGAACCAGCCTGACAAGGCGCCTTTGGCCTCGGATTCCAGTTCTCCATAGAGCAACTTCAGCGCGGCGGGAGATTTGGCGTCGATTTCACCAATTTGGGTGCGGCTTACCTCATAGCGTAAATCAGAAGTCAAAATGCCCCACGCGGACAGAACCGACGCCATCCGCGGTACTATCACGCGCTTTAAATCGAGAACCTGCGCCAACGCCGTGAGGTGCAGCCCGGCCGCGCCGCCAAATCCGAACAGGGCGAATTGGCGCGGATCGACGCCGCGGCGCACCGTGGCCAATCGCACACCTTCGGCCATCTGCGTATTAACGACTCGAAAAACCCCTTCCGCCGCCGCGACGCCATCAATACCAAGCGCGCCGCCCAGCCGGTCAAGCGCTGACGTCGCCGCCGCAGCGTCCAAAGCGCCGCCGCCCGCGCCAAAGCTTATCGGATCCAGATATCCCAAAACCACGTTCGCATCCGTAACGGTCGGCTCCCCGCCGCCTTTGCCATAACAAGCGGGGCCCGGCGCCGCGCCCGCGCTATGCGGACCAACCCTTAGCAGGCCCCCGGCATCGACCCAGGCGATGGAGCCGCCGCCCGCGCCCAGGGTGACAATATCCAGACTGGACAGGGCGACCCGCTCCCCCGCGATCACACGATCGGAAGACAACGCAGCCTGCCCCTCGACAATCAACGATATATCCGTGGAGGTGCCCCCCATGTCGAAGGGAATTAAATTCGCAGCGCCCAGAACGCCGCTCGCGTGGCGCGCGCCCGCTAGCCCGCCTGCGGGTCCGGACAGCACCGTGCCCGCCGCCAGACGGATCGCCTCGGCGATCGGCGCAACGCCGCCATGAGACAGGATAATAAGCGCCGGGCCCTGGTAGCCCTCCCGGCGCAAGCTTCGTTCCAGACCGCCAAGATATCGGTCCAGCGCCGGGCCGACATAAGCGTTCACCGCCGTTGTGGAGACACGCTCGAATTCCTTGATCTGCGGCAACACTTCACAGGACAGCGATACATAGACATCCGGCATCGCCGCCAGAAGTTTATCACGAGTCTCATGTTCATGATCGGGATTGGCGTAGGAATGCAGATAACACACCGCAACAGCCTCCACCTTTGCTGCGCGCAGGGTTTCAATCGCCGCGTCCAGAGAGTCCCCATCCAACGCAATTTCAACCGCGCCGGTGTCGCGCATCCGTTCGCGCACGCCCAATCGCAGATGGCGCGGCGCCAGCGCCGGATAGCGCGGCAGCCGAAGATTATAACGCTCCGGTTTCAACCCCTCGCGCATTTCCAGAATGTCGCGATGGCCTTCGGTGGTCAACAGGCCCAGCCGCGCGCCCTTGCGTTCCAGCAGGGCGTTGGTGGCGACGGTCATGCCATGGACGACCCGTTCCGTCTGTCCCAGCATCTCAGCGGTCGTCATCGACAGCCGTTCGGCCATCATCGACAAGCCGGTCATGACGCCAATCGATTGATCCTCCGGCGTCGACGGCGTTTTGCCAAAATGCACCGCGCCCGCGCCATCGGCGACAACCAGATCGGTGAACGTGCCGCCGACATCGACTCCAATACAAAAAATCGACTACGCCTCCCCGGTCTGGACGCTTAATGCCGGTAATCCATCAAGGTTGTCTTCGTCCCGGGCGTCCGGGGTGCGTTGGGCTGGATCGCCCCACCCGCCGCCGCCGCCGGACAGCACCTCAAACACAGCACCCGCCGGCGCGTCCACGCCTTCTTCCTTCGTCTTGAGAACGCGGCGCTCGCCATCGGGCGTACGCATCCGATAATCGTGCGGCGCGCCATCAACCCCGCCCAAGCGGCCCGCCGCAGGGTGGCGAACGCCCTCGCCCGCCGTGTTCACCTTGCAATCCTTCGCGGTCTCTAGTCGTAGCGCCATATCCACCCCCGCGCCGCCGATGAATTCGCCATCGCCGCCAGAATCCGGGCGGTACTCGTGACGCTCAAACAACAGGGGGAAGCGCGCTTCGGCGACTTCTATCGAGCCGAATTTAAGGCCACCCGCGGAATGCCACTCCCCGCCGCCGCGCCAGCCATCGCCGCCCGACGACGCCCCGGCGCCGGGACGGGCGTGAAACATGTGCCAGATAAACGGTGCGCCAGTGCGCGGGTCTTCGCCCTTGATGGCGATGCGGAAACGCTTGCCCCACCCCGCCATCGCGCGTTCCGGGCAGGCCGGGGTGATGGCGCTAACCACCGCCTCGATAATTTCCTGACTACAATGGGACGTGCATAAGGTGACTGGCGCGCCAGGCCGCGCCCAGACAACCGTGCCCTCTTTCGCCTTCACTGTCAGGGGGCGAATGGCGCCGGCGTTTTGCGCGACGCCGGGGTCGAGCAGGAAGGCGTAGGCCATCACGATGGCGGATTGCATATTGGCGAACGAGGAATTAATGAAACTCTCAACCTGCGGATCGGAGTCCGACAAATCGACCTCGACCGTATCGCCCGCGATCGTGACCGTCGCGCGCACCGCAATATCCAGATTGCCGCGCCCATCGTCGTCCAAATGCGCCTCGCCTATATAGACGCCATCGGTCCAGCTTTCGATAATCGCGCGCGCCTGCGCCTCTGCCCCATCGAGAATACGCGACAACGCCGCGTTCGTCGTGGCCGCGCCAAATTCAACGATCAACGCGCCAAGCCGTTTTTCACCCAGCTTAACCGAGCCAATTTGCGCCGCCAGATCGCCCTCAAAGTCGCGCGGATGGCGAACATTGACCGAAAGCATGCGCAAAATATCATTCCGGCGAACGCCTTTCTCATCGAGCTTGATCGGGGGAATGCGCAACCCTTCCTGCCAGATCTCCGTCGCCGCCGCATTATACGCACCGTGCGTGGCGCCCCCGATATCGGAATGATGCGCGCGGTTCAACGTCCAGAACAAACATTTTCCATCGACGAAAACCGGCGCGATAACCGTGACGTCGGGTAGGTGACTGCCGCCGAAATACGGATCGTTCAGCAGAAAGACGTCGCCGTCGAATATATGCCCCGCAAAATACTCAATGACCTCCCGCGCCGCCCAGGACATCGCGCCCACATGAACCGGAATATGCTCCGCCTGCGCCAGTAAGCCGCCATCGGGGCCGCAGATCGCCATGGAAAAATCCCGGCTGGAATTCAATATTTGGCTATAGGAGGTGCGCAACATCGCCTCGCCCATTTCCACCACCACACCGGTCATACGGTGCTGGATGACGGACGCGGTTATGGGATCCACCACAGGTGGGGATTGAGGCGATGTCGTCATGATTTCATTTCCTGAAAGGTTCGACAGCGGCGCGTGAAAATTGCTCCCCACGCGCCGCAATCGCGCCGTTTATTTTTTCATCTGCCGCGCGATGGCCTCGGGCGTCGCTTCGCCCGTGTAATAGACGAAATCTTCGTCCCAGACATAAGGCGCATCAACCAAGACGCCCGGTTCCGTTGCGCTAACAGCGAAATCCAGCGCCGCTTGCAATATTTCAGTTTGCATGGCGACGTCTTCCGCCTTGCCGAAACTGTTGCCCATCGGAAAATTAATGAACAGGCTTCGCGGCGGGTTCACCAAGGCGGTGATGTCGCGCCCCGTCGAGACGGTGACCGTCGGTATTCCAGCTTCTTCCACAACCCGAGCAACCAGACCCACGGTCTGGTGATCGAGTGGTCAAGCCGGGATCGCGATCAGCAGATCGACACGGTCCTCTTTCAACTGTTCGACCAGAGCCGGCGCGGATTCACCGGTCACCTTGCTGCGGTTGTAGGTACGACCCATAAAGCCGCTCCAATGCCGCTTGGCGACCGCGCCAATTTTACCCGCTTTCGCCAGTTCCTGCAGACGGTCGACCGGGAACAGACAGTTCAAATCACGGTCGGCGTCCGTATGATCATAATAGCTGTCGTGGATCTGGTATTGATCCGTACCGACATCGGGGTCGATGGCGTCGACGCGATGATCGTTGCGCGCATCGGGGTCGAAGGGCGCGGTCGCACAATGAGAAATGCCGCCGCTCACAAGCAGCGCGACGGTGCATTGCGACAATTCCTTGGTCATCGGCGTCCAGGGCGCGTCTTCGTTTTCGCTCCAGCGATAGGCTGGAAACCCCATCGCGCCGTATTTGTTATTCAGGGCGTCAACATAGCGGATTGGCTCCGTCATTGAAGGCCTCCTTTCTGGGTCCATAAAAACGCGCTCAGCATAGCGCGTGGGGCCTTTCGAAACCAATGGCTATCCGGTAGGCTTTCACGCGTCCAGCAAACGTTACATAAGGAACCGCCTATGCATCCGCACCTTGATGGCCCCGTCCGCGACCGCTCCGTTTGGCGCGGCGGCGATTTCACGAACGATGATTCGTGGATTTTCTCACTGACGCCCTCTGATGTCGACGAACTCGACGCGGCGCTGACGCTGGTCACTGAAAAGGGTCTGGCGCCCCTCGCCTTCACCCAAGCAGAATTCCCGCTCCCCACGCTCGGACCAAAACTGGCGGTTATTCTCGAAGAACTGGAAAATGGACGCGGTTTCGCGCTGATGCGCGGCCTGCCGGTCGATAAATACAATGAGACCGCCCTGTACCGGCTGTATTGGGGCATGGCGGTCTATCTGGGCGATATGATCTCGCAAAACGCAAAAGGCGATTTGATCGGTCGGGTCGAGGATGTCGGCGTCGATTACAACGCTTTCAACGCACGCGGATACACCACCAGCGCCGAATTGCATCCGCATAATGATTCCGCCGATCTGGTCGGTTTGCTCTGCGTGCGGCAAGCAAAATCCGGCGGCCAAAGCCGCATCGCCAGCGCGACGACCATTTACAATGAAATCCTGTCGCGCCATCCGGAATACATCGACACGCTTTATGATGGCTTTCAGTACGATATTCGTGGCGAAGGCAAAAGCGGCGACCCGAACGAAGTCACAAATAATCAGGTGCCCGTCTACAGCTATTTCGCCGACCGTTTGAGCTGCCGCTACAACAGCCGCGCGATCTACACCGCCGCAGAGAAGAAAGGCGCGCCGCTCCGAGGCATCCCGCTGGAGGCGGTTCAGTTCATGGCCGAACTCGCTGTTGACCCGGACATTCGCTACGACATGTATCTTCAACCGGGCGATATACAGATCCTGAACAATCATATGGTTTTACACGCCCGCACTGAATTTGAAGACTGGCCGGAGGACGAGCGAAATCGTTTGTTGCTGCGCCTTTGGGTCAATCGTCGTGAAGGCGAAGGGCGTCAATTGGCGCCGGAATTCGCCAATCGCTACAACACCGGCCATCGCAAAGGCGTCGCAGCCGCCACCGACGCATAGAAACCGCCAAACCTACATATTGAGACATCCAAATTTTAGACATAAGGATATCACCATGACTGGCACGCCAGCGCCCCAAGCCACCGGCCCAGTTTTCGACGCGATCAACGAATTTCACGAGGATCTGACGAAAATCCGTCAGGATATTCACGCGCATCCGGAACTCGGCTTCGAGGAGAACCGGACCGCCGATATCGTCGCGGAAAAATTGACGAGATGGGGCATTGAGGTGACTCGCGGCATCGGCAAGACCGGTGTGGTTGGCTCCCTTCGCATGGGAAACGATCCGCGCTCGGTCGGCCTACGCGCCGATATGGACGCGCTGCCCATTCTCGAAGGCAACACCTTCGACCATCGCTCGGTGCATGATGGCAAGATGCACGCCTGCGGACATGACGGACACACCACCATGTTGTTGGGCGCGGCGCGCTATCTGGCGGAAACAAAAAATTTCGAAGGCTGCGTCCATTTCATCTTCCAACCCGCCGAGGAGGCCATCGGCGGCGCCAAGGCGATGATCGCCGATGGGTTGTTCGATCAGTTTCCCTGCGATTCCATTTTTGGCATGCATAACAGCCCCGGTCTTCCCGCCGGGCAGTTCGCCATTCGACCTGGCGCCATGATGGCGGGCGGCGCCCTGTTCGACCTCAAAATTTCCGGCAAAGGCGCCCATGGCGCGCGGCCGGAATCCGGCATCGACCCGGTGGTGATCGGCGCGCAGATAATCTCCGCCTGTCAGGCCATCGTCGCGCGCAATGTCGCGCCGCAGGAAACAGCCGTCATCTCCTTCACCCAATTCCATGCGGGCGACGCGTATAACGTCATTCCCGGTGAAGCGCATATCATGGGCACCACGCGCGCCTTTTCACAACCGGTCATGGACATGATCGAGGGCAATATGCGCGCGACGGCGGAAGGCATCGCCACCGCCATGGGCGCCAAGGCCGATCTGAAATTCAGGGTGGAATTTCTGCCCACGGTCAACGATCCGGAGGAAACCACCTTCGCCGCAGATTGCGCCGCCGCGCTGATCGGCGAGGTCAACGTCAACCGCAACCGGGCGCGCATCATGGGATCGGAGGATTTCTCCTATATGCTGAACGTACGCCCCGGCGCCTACATCAATATCGGCAATGGGGATCAGGACGGGTTCTGTCAGGTCCACAATCCCGGATACGACTTCAACGACAACGTCCTGTCCCACGGCGCCGCCTACTTCGCCACGGTGGCGGAGAAGAAACTAGCGCCGCGATAAAAGAGGCCTAAACCACAGCCCAACACCGTCATACCCGTGAAAACGGGTATCCAGGCCTACGCTTGCAAGAACGGACGCCCAGACCTGCATAAGACGATTTTCTGGCTGCAGCGTTTCTGGATTCCCGCTTTCGCGGGAATGACGACTTATTCCATCTACCCACGTAATTGCGACAGCACGCCCTCCGACAGACCCTTCAGCAACGCGTCCGGATGCGCCCAGGTGCCTTCGTCGCGGAACCAGATAGCGTCGATATCCAACGCCGTCAGGGAGCGCACGTGATCGGCGACCTCATCGGCGGAACCCACGGCGATCATCGCCTCGACCGCCTCATCGGGAACATAGGATGAAAAGCGTTTGGCTTCTTCCCAATCGACCGCATGGCCAAGATCGGGATAAGGCGGTTTGCCGCCTTGCGGGATGTCGGGCACCGTCAGGCCGGCGCGGCTGAACAATTCTTTAACATTTCGGCTCTTGCAGAGATTGCCAACACACGGCCGCATCAGATCAATCGCGCGCGCTTTATCATCGTCAACGCAGGCGTTCACCACCAGCATGCGCCGGACGTCTTCGCGTTTTCGGCCGCCGCGCGCCATGCCGATTTCCACTTGCTCCAACGCCCATTCAACGCATCCCGGCGCCGCGCCGACCATAATAAGGACGCCATCGGCGACCTCCCCGGCCAGTTGCAACGCTTTGGGACCGCTGCCCGCCAGATAAATCGGCAGATCCGGGTGCGGCGGCTTCAATTCAATTTCCAACCCACCCAGTTCGGTCGGTGCGCCGCTAAAGACACTACGCCAAAGTTCCGTCGACTCGCGCATCAGTTTCAACGTCGCCGCTTTTTTGCCAATGATGTAGGCCGAACTAAAGCCTGTTCCAACGACGAGATCGGCGCGACCATCAGAAACTTCATCCAGCGTAATAATGGCGCTGCCGACCGCAACCGTGTGGCGCGTAATCGGGTTGGTGACGCCCGGTCCCAGCCGCATCGTCTTTGTCTCCAACGCCGCGCATGTCAGGTGCATGTAGACATCGCGCCACAATCCCGCTAGCAACGGCGTATCCGGCATCCACATAAAATCGAATCCCGCCGCCTCCACTTTGGCGGCGTAGGCGCCAGTTTCCTGCGGCGTGCCCACCATGGGGACTCTAAGACCGAATTGAACGCTCATATCTGGTGCACTCCAACAGTAAGGGGCGAGGCAAACACACTCGCAGCGAATTGAGACAAAGGGAAAACCGAAAATTACCGCCTAAATCTTCCAGAACTGCGCCCAAAAGTCTAATCAGCGGATTTTAGAAACTCTTTTGGCGAATTTCCAACCAGAGTCGTGAACATCGCCGTGAAGGCGGCCGGCCCGGAATAGCCCAGGTCAAGCGCGACGGCGGTGATCGATTCCCCCGCCACCAGGCGCGGCAACGCCGTTTGAAAGCACACGCGGCGGCGCCAGACAGAAAAACTTAAACCCGTCTCACGGCGAAACTCCCGGGTGAAACTCCGCCGGCTCAAAGCGAGGTCGGCGCACCAATCGTCGATGGAACGGCGAATAGTCGGCGCCTGTGCAAACCGACGACACAGCGCCGCCAGTTTCGGCCGCCTCGGAAAAGGAACGCTGAGCGGCAAAACGGGCGCAAGTCGAACCTCATCGACAATCAACGCCATGATGCGCCCGGCGCGGCTGGAGGGGTCGTATTCGATGGGCAAATCGACCGCAGCAATGAGCAATTGTCGCAGTAACGATGAAACGCCGATGACCTGACAGCGGTCCGGAAAGGATTTTGAGGTCGCCCGGTCCAGATATACGCTTCGCGTGGCGACTCGGGATTGCATGCGAATGCTGTGTTCGACGCCCGAGGGAATCCAGACCCCTTCGCGCGGCGGAACGACCCACCCGCCCTCTTCCGTTTCGACAATCATGACGCCGAATTCCGCATAGAGCAGTTGCGCGCGATTGTGTCGGTGCGGCGGATGGAAATGTCCCGCCGGGTATTCATTGCCGACGGCGATAACGGATCGCCGCGTCGCTTCAAGTTGATTGGCCCTTACATCTTTAACCATGGCCCAAATTCTACAGGAATTGACCCACAATCGAAAGCGGGTCGCACCAACAGGCATTAGGCTGGAGTCATTAGCGCCGCCTCTCCCCCGCGTCACGAAACAGGATCAACTCTTATGCCTCTTTTAGACATTGCGCTCCTGTCCGCCGCTGCGTTTTGCACCTCAGCGATAACGTCGGTTGTTGGCGCCGGCGGCGGTACGGCGCTCATCGCCATCATGCTGCAATTCATGACGCCCGCCGCCGCCATTCCCGTGCATGGCGCGGTGCAATTGGCGTCCAACACCACGCGGGTCTGGCTGTTCTGGAAGTATATGTCGTGGCCCATCATCATCCGGTTCGCCGCCCTGATGCCACTGGGCGTTTGGTTGGGAGTGGAATTATTCCAGGGGCTTCCAGCGGAGGCGATCCAAATTTTGATAGGCTGCTTTCTGCTCTTTTCACTGGTGTTACGCCAACTTGGCGACCTTCGGGACAAAGACATTCCTTTGTGGGCGTTCGTCCCCATCGGATTCGCGACCGGAACCCTCAATATGATCGTCGGGGTCATCGCCCCGGTATTGGGTGTCTTGATGATACGCAAAGATTTGAGCAAGGAAGAAATCGTCGGCACGCTTGGGTTTTTCGGGTTTCTTGGAAATCTCCTCAAGATCGCCGGATTCACTCTGATCGGGTTCAGTTTTGCGGAATATGGCCTGACCATGGTTTGTATGATCCCCGCCGCAGTGATTGGAACCAGAGTGGGCCGGGCCGTTCTCAGCAACCTGGATGACCGCCTGTTTCTGTTGGGGTTTCGGTTCGTCCTGGTCGCCCTCGCGATCAAGCTGATCGCATTTGATGGCCTTGGACACCTATGGGTATGATTGTTGCGCCTAAATCTTGAATTCCAACACGCAAAGACTATATTCCTATGAACGCACCGCCACCGCACAAAAGTAACGGCGCGAAGGCCTGCCCTGGATGTTAACGAATGCTAAGCCATGCTAATAATTAAGGGGCGTTGAATATTTCTGGCGCCTGAAGCAATCAATTAAGCGCACGATTATGGAGTCGCCTCATGTCTTCCGGTCTCGGCCAGATTAATATGCAAATCATGTGGCTTCGCCTGATATCGGTGGTCGAAGAGCAGGCCCAAACCCTGATCCGCACCGCATTCAGCTCCATGGTGCGGGAATGCGGCGACCTCTCCGCCGGCGTTTTCGACATTCACGGAAAGATGCTGGCGCAGGCGGTGACCGGCACCCCCGGCCATGTCAATTCGATGGCTGAATCCGTAAAGCATTTCCTGCGGCACTTCCCCGCTGACACCATGAAGCCGGGCGATATTTACATCACGAACGACCCCTGGATGGGGACGGGGCATCTCAACGATTTTGTTTTGACGACGCCCGCCTTTCATAACGGTCGAATGGTCGCGTTGTTTTCCTGCACCAGTCATCTGATCGATATCGGCGGCATCGGGTTTGGACCGGACGCCACCGACGTGCATATGGAAGGCATCTATATCCCGTTTTTAAAACTGGCCGACCAGGGCGTGATGAACGAGACCCTGCTGGCGATGGTGCGCGCCAATACCCGCCAGCCTGTCGAATCCGAAGGCGACGTCTACTCGTTGGCGGCGTGCAACGATATCGGTTGCGAGCGTCTGTCGGAAATGATGACGGAATTCGGCCTCGATGATTTGGTGACGCTCGGCGCGTATATTGAGAAAAGTTCAAACGATGCGGTCTTGGCGGAACTGGCGCAATTACCCAACGGAAC
>JBLHZD010000120.1:0-11015 GCA_047631095.1 Alphaproteobacteria bacterium | reverse complement strand
GACAGATGATTCTCAATTCATTAATATTTTTACCGATTCGGGACGGCATCCGACAAAATATTAAAGTCCACGCGATTATAAGCTAAAGTTGTGATGAAGGAATGTTAAGGAAATGGAAATGAAAGGCCTGAAAGTTTTATTTCCCATTACTGTCTTTTTTCTTTGCCTTATTGCAGGCCCAGTTGAATCTTACGCCGCTCGTTACGCCGCCATTGTCATAGACGCCAATCGCGGATCGGTATTGCATGCGGTAAACCCAGACAAGCGACGCTATCCAGCGTCCCTCACGAAGATCATGACGCTTTATATGGTTTTCGAGGCGTTGAAGCGTGGCGAATTGACTCTCGGACAACGCCTACGCGTATCCCGGCGCGCCGCAGGAATGGCGCCGACGAATTTGCGGTTGAAAGCTGGCGATACGATCGCCGTAAAATCCGCAATATTTGCGCTAATAACGAAATCAGCCAATGACGCTGCTGTCGTCATCGCCGAAACCTTGGGAAAGACCGAGGCGAAATTCGCCATATTGATGACGAACAAGGCCCGCCAATTTGGAATGCGACGAACAACCTTCAGAAACGCTTCCGGGTTGCCAAACCGTCGGCAAAGAACGACCGCGCGCGATATGGCTTTACTGGCGCAGCACTTAATTACCGATTTTCCTAAACGATACCGCTATTTTTCGACGCAAAAATACAAATTTAGAGGCAAGACCCTGAAGAACCACAACAGCCTTCTTCGCACCTATAGGGGCGCAGATGGCGTTAAAACCGGATATATTCGGGCATCCGGGTTCAATTTAGTCGCTTCGGCGGAGCGAGACGGACGCCGTTTGATTGGCGTGGTGTTTGGTGGAAAAAACTCCAAGTCCCGTGATGCTCAAATGGCGCGCCTCCTTGATCGAGGATTCAAAAAAGCCCAATCCCGGATCGCCCGTAACAAGCCAAAACAAACGCCCGCCAAACATAAACTCGCAAAGAAGAAAGCAGCGGCGCCGTTAAACAAAAAGGCGGTGTCGGTGGTCTCGGTGGCGGCGCCTCTCTCCACCGCCGCCCTTCCTTCCGCCGCAGGGCGCAAAGCGGCATCATGGGCGATACAAGTTGGCGCCTACCGCGATGCGAATCCTGCGCGCCGCGCCGCGCAACTGGCCGTAAAGCGAATTCAAAATCTACCCAAGGCGGCCCGAATTCATATTACGCCCCACCAGCAAGGATCGAACCTGTTTTATCGCGCTCGGCTTCTGGGTTTTACAAAAACCAAGGCCGAAGCCGCTTGCAAACGACTTCGAAGCCGTCGCATGGGATGCGTCCCTATTCCGCCAGCATAAACCCAGGCGCTAGACGAAGCGGCGTCCTTAAAACGCCAGAACCTCGACACCGGAACCCGCCAGTTGCGCCGCAACCGCGGATTTGAGGCGCGAAAGCCCCTCTTCACTATCAGATTCACAACGCACGACCAGAACGCTTTGTGTGTTGGAGGCTCGTAACAACCACCAACCATCCGGGCCCAGGACGCGCACCCCGTCGGTATCATCAACCTTGGATCCATTTTTCGCCAAACGCGCCTTCACTTCATCAACAACCGCAAATTTTCGCGCTTCCGAAACATCAAATCGAATTTCAGGCGTATTGATGACTTGAGGCAACGCGTCTCGCATCTCGCCAACGGTTTTATCGCTTCGCGCCAGAATATCCAGCAGCCTGATCGCCGCATACAAAGCGTCGTCAAATCCATAATAGTGATCCGCGAAAAAGATATGGCCACTCATCTCTCCCGCCAGAGGCGAATTCATTTCCGCCATTTTTGATTTGATTATCGAATGACCGGTCGGCGCCATCACCGGCGCGCCGCCCAATCGCGTGATTTCGTCAAATAAGACCTGACTGGCCTTTACATCCGCAATAATGCTGGCCCCCGCGTGGGTTTTCAAAACCTCAGCGGCAAAAATGGACAGAAGCTGATCGCCCCACAAGACACGCCCGTCGCCATCAATAACGCCAATCCGGTCGCCATCGCCATCGAAACCAATGCCGAGGTCGCATTTATTGTCTCTTATACAATCCTTCAACTGCGCCAAATTTCCCTCAACCGTCGGGTCAGGATGATGGGCGGGAAAGGTTCCATCGATTTCCGCATTCAGTAAAAAATGCTCTCCGGGTAACTGCGACGTCAGCGACGTCATTGCGTCCCCCGCGGCGCCATTACCGGCGTCCCAGGCGACCCTCAGCGGTTTACCGCCGCGGAAGTCAACCAACAGACGTGTAATATAAGCGTCCATAACCGCCATCTCGACGACGCGCCCTTCGCCAGAGACCCATACGCCTTCCTCGGCCCGTACGCCCAGAGATACGATATCCTCACCATAGAAGGGGCCGCCATTCAGCATCATTTTAAAGCCATTATAGTCCGGTGGATTATGGGACCCTGTCACCATTACGCCAGCATCAGCCTGAAACGCCTTTGTCGCAAAATACAACGCAGGCGTCGGGCACAAACCCACACGTAAGACGCAAAGACCGCTTTGCGCCAACCCGTCAACCAGCGCGGTCTCCAGCGCCGGTGAACTCAATCGCCCGTCATATCCAACGCATACAGACCGTCCGTCCTGCTCCATCACAATTGCGCCTAACGTACGACCCAACGCGCGCGCATCCTCAATGTCGAGATTATCTTCAAATATGCCCCGAATATCATATTCACGCAGGATGGTCGGATCGAAATGGTGGCCACTCATTACGTTACTCCAATACTTTCCGCTTTGTTCGACACGCCGGACAAGGCGGGGCGGCCGATGCTGTGATATTCGAAATTTGCCCGTAACATTTCTTCGGGGTCATAAATATTGCGAAGGTCAATCATAATCGGATTTTTGAGACGAGATTTCACCTCACCGAAATCCAGCATCCGAAATTCATCCCATTCCGTCAACAGCACCAGAGCGTTTGCGTCGGTCATCGCAGCGTAAGAATCTTCCGCCCATTCCACGCCCGGCAATAATGCTTTCGCCTCGTTCATCCCCTCAGGGTCATAGGCTCTTACCGTCGCGCCAGCCGCCTGTAACGCCGGCACAATATCCAAGCTGGGCGATTCACGCATATCGTCCGTATTCGGCTTGAACGTAACCCCCAGCAACGCGATCGTTCGACCGGACACCGAGCCGCCGCACGCCTCGATCACGCGTTGCGCCATCGCCAATTTGCGGGCTTTGTTCGCACGAACCACACTCTCCACAATTTGCGTCGGCGCCCCCGCATCCTGAGCGGTGCGCACCAAGGCCAGTGTGTCTTTCGGAAAACAGGAGCCGCCATACCCCGGGCCTGCGTGCAAAAATTTTGCGCCGATACGACCGTCCAGACCAATACCTTTTGCAACATCTTGAACATTGGCGCCAAGCTTGTCGCAAATATCGGCCATCTCGTTAATAAATGTGATCTTGGTCGCGAGAAAGGCATTCGTCGCATATTTGATCAATTCAGCGGTGCGACGTTCGGTGAACAGGATCGGTGTATCACTCAGGAATAGCGGACGGTACAAGGCGCGCATGACGTCCTTCGCCCGTTCAATTTCAGTCCCGATAACGACTCGATCCGGCCGCATAAAATCTTCAATCGCGGAGCCTTCTCGTAGGAACTCCGGATTAGAGACAACATCAAAATCCGCATCAGCGCGCGTATCGCGAACGACAGCCTCAACTTCGCTACAAGTCCCCACAGGCACCGTCGATTTTGTGATAATAACCGTATAACCATCAATCGAACGGGCAATCTCAGCAGCGGCGGCATACACATAACTTAAATCGGCGTGACCATCACCCCGGCGGCTGGGCGTCCCAACAGCAATAAAAACGGCATCCGATTGGGCAACCGTTGCGGCCAAATCAGTCGTGAAATGCAGGGACCCACTTTTCACACAACTCTCGACTAAATTGTCGAGACCCGGCTCATAAATTGGGATTTCGCCATTATTGAGGCGCTGGATTTTGTCTTTATCATTATCGACGCAGGTGACATCGATGCCAAATTTCGCAAAGCAGGCGCCTGACACCAGTCCTACATAACCTGAACCAATCATCGCAATTCGCATATCTGAAATTCCTTTGTATAAGCTGCATAAGCTTAAGCGCGTAACGTTGTATTATTGGTAACGATTAATAACGTCTCGAACCGCCAGTTCCATATCCGGGCGCGACAAAGCAAAGGCAAGAGTCGCCTCAACAAATCCAACTTTATTTCCGCAATCAAAGCGCTGTCCTTCGAAGCGCAAGCCATGAAATGGTCCGTCACTTAACGTCGCCGCCATGGCATCCGTCAGTTGTATTTCGCCCCCTGCGCCTTTTTCCTGCCGATCAAGCCATTGGAAAACCTGGGGGTCCAATATGTATCGCCCAATAATTGATAACGTAGACGGCGCATCGGCCGGGTCCGGTTTTTCGACCATCCCTTTTACGGACGCCAGGCGACCGTCATCGTGTTCAATATCCAATATTCCATACCGATTGGTGTGCTCGCGCGGCACGTCCATGACGGCGACAACACTACCGCCAATTTCAGCATGAACATCAACCATCTGTTTGAGGCATGGCGTCTCTGATTTCACAAGATCATCCGCCAACAAGACCGCAAAGGGCTCATCGCCAATCAAATTTCGAGCGCACCATACCGCATGCCCAAGTCCCAGCGGCGCCATTTGCCTTGTGTAGGACACTTGCCCAGGCTTTGGCATCCATTCGCTGATTTCAGCAATTATGTCGTCTTTGCCCTGCTCCGTCAGGAGTTTGTTCAACTCGATGGAAACATCAAAATGATCTTCAATGGCGTGCTTCCCACGCCCTGTGACGAAAATAAATTCTTCGATCCCCGCAGCCGCCGCTTCTTCAACCGCATATTGAATGAGGGGCTTATCGACAATAGGCAGCATTTCTTTCGGCATCGCCTTTGTTGCAGGGAGGAACCTTGTCCCCATGCCACCGACAGGAAAGATTGCTTTTCGAACTTTCTTCGCCATTGGATTAGTTTCCATTGAGTGAATTAATGAGTACGAACGATGGCGAATTGTGTGTCACAACCAGCCTCATCATGGCAACGCAACATTCCAAACCTGCGCGAAAATGTAGAGCATTTTATCACTTCTGGCTTAGCAATGTATCCTTCGCTTCATTGATCCGGGACGCCAAATAGTCGGAACCGCCATGATCCGGGTGCATTTTCTTCATCAAATCGCGATGCCTCTGGCCAATCTCCTGCTCTGACGCACCAGGACCTAAGCCCAATATTTTGTAGGCCTCCTCCAGGCTCATGGGGCCACCCGGCGCGGTCTGGCGGGACCCGTCAGCAGTTCCGCTGTCGCCCCAGGATTCGCCATAGGTTCGGTCCAGATAGGCTTCCAGGACTTTCACGGATTGATCGTCACGACGCGCTTCCCGCCAGATCATGACGATTTCTTCCTGCGTCAAACCCGACAACCTCCGCCCGACGAATTCGCCTTCTAACACCTCACCATCCATATCACCGCTATCATGGTGAAGCGTCATCGCAACGTAGCGGGTCTTTACCTCGGAGTGGCGGCCACGGCTGGGCCCGCGCGCCGCTTTTGAAAGGCGCCCCAACATGCGCAATCGGGACACCCACGGCAGCAATCCGACAAACGCAACCCACAACCAGGCAAGGCGCCCGGTCACCAACAGCAAAACGCCGAACAGTATCGCCAGCGCCAATCCAGTCCATTTCAAAACTCGAATAATGACTTTTGAATCCGCCGAGACAAGCCACCGTGCGACCAAAATCACGCCAATCAATAAAGCGGCGCCAAGAATCAGCCAAGTCACCGCCGATCCCCCTTCAGTCGGTGCGTCAGTTGCAAGGCCGCGCCGCCTTTTCGCTCTCCATAATCCAACAACGCCCGACGTCCCCCCGCCGCATAAACAGCCACAGCGGATAATAATTCTCGAAGTTGAGTGGCACTGTTTGCATCGAAGGGACAATACGCGCCGCCGGACAGCCGCGCGATCTGCTTGAACGCATTCGCTGCGACTAAATCGCCACCTTCGTGAAAAACGAATACAGGCACCTTCAACATACCCAACTGGCCCGCCTGGTGGCACAGCTCGTCAATATCCTCTTCCATCGCATCGCCCACAAACACCAAAGCATTTACGGCCTGTCGTTTGTTTTCCTTTATCGTATGTTTGAAGATTTTTGCGATCTGGGTCATCCCGCCAAGACAGCGAACGCTTGTCATCAGTCGTAATAAGTCCGTAGCGTTAGCCGCCCATTTACTGGCGCGGCATTCACCGTATCCCCGATAGAACACCAATTGAATTTCCAGCCCCCCCAAGACGCTGGTTTCAGAAAACATATCGCCTTGAATTTGCGAGGCCTGATCCCAGGTCGGTTCTCGACTCGCCGTCGCATCCATGGCAAAGACCAAACGACCGCCGCCCGCGGATTGCGACGCAGGCGTTTCCGCAACCTTTTTCAAAAATTGCGCAACGTCATCTGATTTCGAGAGCGGTGTATTCGCCATGTTTTCTCATATGGTAGCGTACGGATGCTTCGCCAAATCAATCTTAATGTAATTTATCACGCTTCACGCCACTTTGAACACGAAGCTCTTATTCCTTGATATTTGCGCCTTTCGAGTTTGCTGGCGACTCCACCAAACCAATAGCACGCAACAACATCCGGACTTCCTGCCGCGCCGCAACATGGGACATATTCAAGCGCCCCGCACCTCCCGATGCATGTATATCGAGCAATGTCAGGCCGTTTAAGAAAAGCTCTCGGAATATAACACGTTCCCGAAAACCAGGCGCAACGCGAAACCCGATCCGCCGCGCGAGCGCCGAAACCGCCTTCTCCACCGCCTTGTTGTTCCGTGATTTAAGCGAACTCAACCTGTTTCGCATGACGACCCAGTCAATGGTCCCCCCATCGCGCATCGCTCTGGCCTTTTTCTGCTCCCACACCATTTCCGCATATTGGCTGGGTCGGATAACAGCGAATGTTTCGGGATCAACCGTCGCTAACAAATCAAGGTCGACAAAACTGTCATTCAGGGGCGTTACCAGCGTGTCCGCCAGACTATGTCCATAGCGCGATAGCGCGTTGGCCGAACCCGGGGTATCGATGACGATAAAATCATTCTGCAAGTGCAATCGCGTCAACGCTGCATCAACCATGATGCGATTGGCCTTGTTCGCCGCCTCAACGCTATCCAGAACGCTAATATCAAGCATCTCTGATTCCGGCATTTTTAGCGCAGTGTCACCCGCGTCGCGCGCTCTCCGACGGTTTTCCAAAAACCGGTTTAACGTCTCCTGACCCACGTCCATATCCAAACATCCGACTCGAAACCCGGCATGCAAAAGCCCCGTGATCAAATGAACGGTGGTAGTTGATTTCCCGGTTCCGCCCTTTTCATTGCCAACAACTACAATGTGTGCACGCTTCGCTGTGGCGCTGGAAACGTGACGGGAACCGATTTGTGTCATAAAATCTCTAGCCAATACTCAAAATTTGTAAATGGGAAGACGCTCATGACATTGTTCGACCTTAACGGCAAGACTGCGATCATCACCGGCTCCACAAAAGGTATCGGTCGCGCCATTGCATCGCGAATGGCGGAACATGGCGCCAATGTCGTGATTTCATCTCGCAAAGAGGATTTGTGCAACGAAGTCGCCGACGACATCAATAAAAACTGGATAAAAGGCGACAACCGAGCGGTCCCTATTCCCTGCCATATTTCCCATAAGGAACAGTTGCAACAACTCACGGACAAGACTTTGGCCGAATTCGGTCAAATCGACATTCTTGTCTGCAACGCGGCGGTAAACCCGTATTTTGGGCCGCTGAAAGATATTCCGGACTCCGCTTTTGACCGGATTATGGAAACCAATATCCGAAGCAATCATTGGCTTTGTCAGATGGTCCTGCCGAAAATGGCGGAAACCGGCGGTGGCGCCGCCATGATCGTATCCTCCGTCGGGGGTCTGGTCGCCAATGGCGTCCTCGGCGCTTATGGTATTTCAAAATCTGCGGACATGTCGCTGGCGCGGGCGCTCGCCACAGAATATGGCCCCGATAATATTCGGGTGAACGCGATTGCGCCGGGACTGGTGCGAACCGACTTTGCGCGCGCGTTATGGGAGGATGAAGAACGCCTGAAACGTCGTAACGCGACAACCCCACTACGGCGCATCGGCGAACCCGATGAAATCGCAGGCGTCGCTGTCTATCTGGCCAGTCCAGCCGGCGCCTTTACTACGGGTACGACGATTGTTGTCGACGGCGGTTCAACAATCTCACACTAAATCGAGTCACCGAACTCAATCGCCAGTTCCAGCCCTTCCAGAATTGCGCGTTTTGCGTCCAGTTCGCTCGCCTCCCGGGCGCCGCCGATGCGTCGTACCTGCATCCCGGCGGTTTCCAGCGGCTCGGCCAGATCATTTAGTGATACCTGGCCTGCACAGAGGATGATCGTATCCGCTGGAATGACCTGACGGTCCTCGCCTACCACGATATGAACACCGTCATCGTCAATTCGCTCATAGACGACGCCACCGATGCAATTCACCCCATTGGCGTCAATCACGGATTTATGAACCCAACCAGTGGTTTTCCCCAAAGTCGCGCCGAAGCGACCCGCGCCCCGTTTCAACATGGTGATTTCCCGAGCTGGCTTTGGAACAGGACGCCCCGCCTCAAGCAACCCCCCGGCGCGATTCAATTTCGTATCAACGCCCCAGGCCTTTGCGAAGGCTTCTGGCTCCACATATGACGGATCGTTTTTCTCCAACAGGTACACCGCCAGATCGAACCCGATGCCTCCTGCGCCGAGAATGACCACTCGTTCACCCACCTCGCAACGCCCGGAAAGCACTTCGTCATACCGCACGACTTTGGCGTTCTCGATGCCGGGAATTTGGGGAATTCTGGGCGTCACACCCGTCGCGAGAACGACCGCATCGAACGCCGCCGCGCGCAACATTTCACCAGTGCCGCGGGTGTTCAGATTTACGGTTACCCCAAGGCGCTCCAGCCTGTCGGTAAAGTAGGCGACGCTCTCCGCAAAATCGGCTTTCCCCGGTATCGTCTTCGCCAGATTGAACTGGCCGCCCAATTGATCCGCCGCTTCATACAAGGTCACAGTATGGCCGAGCGCCGCGGCTTCCGCCGCGCAGGACAGACCGCCGGGACCACCGCCCACGACGGCAATGCGCTTTGGGTTTTTGGCCTTGGCCGTAGAATATTTCGTCTCAAACCCCGCGCGTGGATTCACCAGACAGGAACAGATCCGGCCTTCAAAATAATGATCCAGACACGCCTGATTGCAAGCGATGCAAATATTGATCGCCTTTCGGTCGCCGGCTTGCGCTTTGGCCACAAAATTTTCGTCGGCCAGGAACGGCCGCGCCATCATCACAATATCCGCCCGCCCCTTCGCAACCACGGATTCGGCGAATTCTGGCGTATTGATCCGATTGCTCGCTGCAACCGGAATCGCCACCGCCGATTTAATGTTTTCCGTCGCCCAGACAAACCCGCCTTGCGGCGCCGCCTGGGCGATTGTTGGGATACGCGCTTCATGCCAACCGATACCGGTCGTCAACATATCCGCGCCCGCCGCCTCCACCGCCTGAGCCAGACGTTGTGTTTCCACGCCCGTTAATCCGTCGCCAACAAGATCCAGTGCGGAAATTCTGAAAACTATCCCAAAATCAGCGCCAACCCGCGCCCGTACCCTGCGCAGGACTTCAACGGGAAACCGCAATCTGTTCTCGAAGGCGCCGCCCCACTCATCCTCGCGATGATTGGTCCGAAGCGACAGAAATTCGGTGATCAGATACCCCTCAGATCCCATAATCTCGACGCCATCATAACCTGCGACACGCGCTAATTCCGCCGCACGGGCGTAATCTTCAAACGTCGATTCAATCTCTTCAACGCTCAAAGGGTGCGGTTCTTCCCGGTTGATTGGAGAGCGCACCGCTGATGGCGCAACGATATGGGGATGGTATCCATAGCGCCCACTATGCAAAATCTGCAGGATAATTCGCCCCCCGGAATCATGGACGGCCCGTGTAATCACCTTGTGATTTTCAGCGTCCTGCGACGTCGACATTTCAACCCGCGCCGTCGTTAAATTTCCCGCGCGGTTCGGAGAAAACCCGCCAGTCGCAATCAACCCGACGCCCCCTGCCGCACGCACCGCGTAAAACGCAGCAAGTCGCTCCATTCCGTCTGGACGATGCTCCAATTCAGTATGAATTGATCCCATCATCAGGCGATTGGGTAAGGACAGCGAGCCTACTTTAATCGGCGTGAATATATGTGGATAGCTCTTCGCGGTTGTTTCCATTTTCCGTTCACGCTTCCCTTCGGTACACTCCAGCGCCTAGAGTACGCAGGGGAAATTGTGGGCGCCAGCCAAAAGGCGCAACTGAAAATTCAGGGACGTAGTTCGATGTTGCAGTACGGCGAAACCTATGACGAAGTCCACAAACGCTTCCAGTGGCGGATTCCCGAATATTACAATATCGGCATTGATGTTTGCGACAAGCACGCGTTAACCCGGCCAAACAGTTTAGCCATTCTTTATTATCGGGGCGAAGGCGATCCCATTCGATACACTTTTGGACAGTTGCGTACGCTTTCAAACCGTCTTGCGAATGTGTTCGTCGCCAAAGGTCTGAAACAAGGAGACAGAGTTGGCATTCTGCTTCCCCAAGCGCCGGAAACCGCTATCGCCCATATTGCAGCCTACAAGGCGGGATTGATCGCCGTCCCGCTTTTCACGCTATTTGGTCAGGACGCCTTGGCGTACCGCCTTTCCAGCAGCGGCGCAAAAATACTAATCACGGGCGAAGACAGCCTCGAAAAACTGGCTGGGTAGTGTCCGTTTTTCCGTGTAAGCGACCGGTTCATGCCTTTCCGTCTTCAATATATTGAAGACGGAAAGCGGTCCTGGAACAGGATGGCGAATTGGTTTAACGCCTGTTTCCACGTTCTGGCGGG
>JBLHZD010000119.1:0-11058 GCA_047631095.1 Alphaproteobacteria bacterium | reverse complement strand
ATCCTGGATCTCCTTCGTAAGAAATCCTCGATAACCCCACCTGACCTAGATGGCTCTCAAATTATGCACTTGGCTGTTGAATCCGCGACTTATTTGATGAGGCCGGCTTCCTTGTAATACTTCGCTGCGCCATCATGCAGCGGAGCGGAAAGCCCGTCTTTCACCATTTCGGATTTCTTCAGGTTCGCGAAAGCAGGATGCAGCTTCTGGAAACTGTTGAAATTCTCGAACACCGCTTTAACCACGTGGTAAACGGTGTTTTCACTGGTGTTGGTCGAGGACACGAAGGTCGCGCCAACGCCAAAGGTTTTTGTATCAGACGGATTTCCGCGATACATGCCGCCCGGCACTGTCGCCGTACGATAGAAATCATTGTCAGCGACAAGTTTCTCGACGGCGGCACCGGCGACTCCAACCAACACCGTTTCGCAGGACGTTGTGGCTTCCTTGATGGAGCCGCTCGGATGTCCAACCGTAAACACCATGGCGTCGATCTTGTTATCGCAGAGCGCCTTGGATTGTTCAGACGATTTCAATTCCGACGCGAGCGCAAAGCTGCTCTTGGTCCAGCCCAACGCTTTCATCAGCACTTCCATCGTGCCGCGCTGACCAGAGCCAGGGTTGCCGATATTCACGCGTTTGCCTTTAAGATCCATGACGGTTTTGATGCCTGAATCTTTTCTGGCGACAACGGTGAACGGCTCCGGATGTACCGAGAATACCGCACGAAGGCCCGAAAACTTGCCTTTGGCCTTGAATTTGGATGTCCCGTTATAGGCGTGATATTGCCAATCGGACTGGGCGACGCCCATGTCCAGCTCGCCCGCGCGGATCGTATTAATATTGTATACCGAGCCACCCGTGCTCTCGACCGAGCACCGGATGCCGTGCGACTTACGGCTTTTGTTCACCAGACGACAGATTGCGCCGCCCGTTGGATAATAGACACCGGTAACGCCCCCCGTGCCAATTGTTACAAACTCAGCCGCATTACTTGATTGCGCTAAAACGAGCCCCCCCGCGAACGCGGCGCCCACAACCAGGAATTTTTTAAGTTCCATATTCGATACTCCTATCCCATTCAATTTTTATCCAAGGCGACCGGAATTTACACCCGGCGGTTCTTGCAGAATCTGGAATATTTACATTTTATCCGGTTCAGCAATCCTTGATGCGTCTACTTTGCCGCAAATTATTCACTCTGTCGACAATCAAAACCCGAAAATCGCCGCAAAGATATGGCGCAGCACACTACTTGAGCGCCTGAGACTCATTATGGACGCCCATCCCCTTAATTTTTTTCGTAACCGTCGTGATGTCCAAAACTGAAAACGCCGGATGGGATTTTTTAAAACCGTCAAAATCGCGGGTAACGGCGTTAAATACCTGCGCGACAAGACCTGGTTTGACATTTTTTCGAGACACCAGGACCGCGCGCACGCCAAAACTCTCCACCGACACGCCGCCATAGGCTGCGCCGGGAATTATGACTCGCGTCACCGCAGCCCGACTCGCCGCTATTTTTTTCGCCACCGCGCCGGATATTGGTAGCAACCTTGCGCCACAGCGCTCTATCAACGCGGCGACAATGGGCGAAGGATGTGCGCTCACCACAACTGCAATATCCAGATCGCCCGCGCAAAAGGCTTTTTCCTGAGCCTCGGCGCCGGCCTCCAACACGGTCGAAAAATCACCCCGTTTCAACTTTAACTCCCGCAACAACATCCCCAGGAACATTCGGTGATAGGTCGAGGGCGGCCCCAGATTGATGCGCTTGCCCTGTAAATCCGACAGCGTCTTTATCGTATCGTTTCGCACCAGCACACTCAGCGCTTCGCCATGCAGCGACAGGACAGTTCGTAAATCGGTATCGGGCCCCGCTTCTTTGAAAACGCCGCTTCCGTTGGCGGCGTGAACCAACCAGTCGGACTGCACCAGCGCAAAGTCCAACCGACCCGACCGAAGCGCCTTTAAAGTCTCGATGGAATTGGCGTTCGTCTCGACGTTGCAGCGCAAATTGGGACCTTGCGCCGCGCGACATACGGATCCAGCGGTCGCAAAATAAAATCCAAACGGCGGACCGGCGCCAATCGTGATGATTTTGGGCGTAACGGTTTTAGATTTATCAGTCCCGCGTTGATCCGACTCACTCGATTGCGCTCGCGCGCCCGACGTTTGTGCACCCGACGATTGTGCACTGGGCGTTCCCAACGAGAAAACGGCCAGACCAAAGGTGATGATTGCGGCGCCGCGCGCGATGTTCCAAGACGTCAATTTTCGCACACTCAAGAGTCGATCGAGGCCAGCGCCGCTTCCAACGCGTTCCCCAACTTACCCACGATTTCATCGATATGAGACTCGTCGATTATAAAGGGCGGCGCCAACAGCACCTGATCGCCGCGTTTCCCATCAATCACCCCACCGCTGGGATAGCAGATCAGGCCTTGCGCCATCGCCTCGCGTTTCACCCGCGCGTGGAGTTGCAAATCCGCCGCGAAGGGTGTTTTCGTGCTTCGGTCCGCAACCAGCTCCAGCCCTCGAAACAAGCCGCGCCCCCGGATATCGCCGACATGGGCATGATTGCCAAATCGGTCCTGCAAGGCGTCGTCGAGCGCCGCGCCCATCTGCTGGACATTGGCGAGCAAGCCTTCTTCCTCGATCACCTGTTGCACGGCCAGCGCAGCGGCGCACGCCACGGGGTGGCCTAAATAAGTGTGCCCATGTTGAAAACTGCCCGAGCCATTGCTAATCGCATCATAGACCCGTTTGGACGCGACCATGGCGCCGATGGGTTGATATCCGCCGCCCAGGCCCTTGGCGCAGGTCAGAATATCCGGCGCAATCCCGTCCTGTTCACAGGCGAATTTGGTGCCGGTGCGCCCCATGCCGCACATCACTTCATCGAGGATCAACAAGACGCCATACTTATCGCAAATTTCCCGAACGCGCTTGAAATAGCCCGGCACGGCCGGTGCGGCGCCCAACGTCGCGCCGACAACCGGCTCGGCCAGAAACGCCATGACCGAATCTTCGCCCAATTCCTGAATTTTCGCTTCAAGTTCATTGGCGATCCGCAGACCGTATTCCGCCTCGCTCTCGTCGTCCCGGCGGTCGCGATACGCATAGCAGGGCGATATATGATGGGTGTTGAGCAGAATTGGCTCAAAAGGTTCGCGCCGCAGCATGTTGCCGCCCACGGACAAGGCGCCGATCGTGTTGCCGTGATAGCTTTGACGCCGCGCGATGAAATAACGGCGCTGTGGTTGACCAACTTCAATGTGATATTGCCGCGCCAGTTTCAGCGCGGCTTCCACCGCTTCCGACCCACCGGAGACGAAATAAACCCGATCCAGGTCGCCCGGCGCGTCCTTCATCAGATGATCCGCCAAGGCCTCCATCGGCCGATTGCTGAAAAACCCGGTATGCGCAAAGGAGATATCGTCGACCTGCGCCTTGATGGCTGCAACTACTTTTGGATGGGAATGTCCCAGGCACGACACCGCGGCGCCACCGGACCCATCCAGATACTTTTTCCCGTCCGCATCAAAAATATAAACACCCTCGCCGCGCGCCGCGATGGGCAGATTTGATTGAGCGTTGCGTTGAAATACGTGGGTCATATCGTCTTCCTATATCTCGCCTTATATGTTGCCGGATTCACCGTATCAGCGCCCTTTGGTGGCGGCCTGACCCTCGCGCAGAGTCCAGCTTACGACGCCCTTCAGGGTTTTTCCCAAGGCGTTGTCAAAGGCGCCCATGATTGATTTCATTGAATTTTCATCCGCAGCCATGACATTCTCAAATGTTTTGGACGCGACAATGGACCGGCGGGGCAATTTAACCAGTTTTACACTCATCGCGACGCGGACTTGCGGCGCCTCGGAATCAATATCAACGTCCTGCCCGGTTTCCGATAATGACGAAACGTACTCCGCCTGAAACTCACGGAGTTCCGTTTTCAGGACATAATCGGCGCGCAGACCAATGGCCTCGCGTCCCACCGCTAAAATATGGCCGGAATTCTCAAAGGATTCCACCATCAGAGCCTGCACCATCTTTGGCGCCAGGTCGGTCCAGTTTGACCGGTCAAAATACTTTAATTCGATTGGGCTATCACGTAGCACAATGCGCTGCGTATTAACGCCCGCCGGAGAATGCGGAATCTCGATCAGTAATTGCCACTTAACGTTCGGCAAATTTTTGGGGAACGTGCTTTTCGGCGTCAGAACATACAGGCGTGGCGGTGGCGCGGAGCCCGGCAAATCGATGGTACACCCAGCCAACAGCATCAACCCTGACAGCGCGATAATAACGCGTTTGGCCCGTTTCGACATTATCTTCATCGCACTCCGACTCCTCGTTGCGTATCGCCAAACAGGAACCGCGCCGGATCCCGTTCGATTTGCCCTGAAATTCTTGTCAGCGCCGAAATCATACTGCGCGCTTCGGCGATCAATTGCGTTAATTCAAACAGGCCCGAGGTTGTAAAATTAACGATCGGCTCCCGGTTTTCCTGAATCAACGCCGTGAGCGCCACTTGCGATTTTGATAAATCGCCCGCCGCAGCGCCCAATTTGACCATCGTATTTTTCAATTCCGGCCCGATGCCGGTCACGGCGCCAGACGCTTCATCCGCAACTTTTTTCAGTGCCCCCACCGTGGCGCGTAAATCCTGAATCAGGATTTGAGTATCTGCGCGCAAATCACCGACCATCCCGCGAACTTCAGAGACGGCGGCCTGCGCCTCATTACCCACGCCGTTAATTTGTCCTCGCGCATCGGTGACAAGCAGGCGGACATCGGCGGACGCCGCGCGAAGATTCGCCACCATCGCCGAGCCATCCTTCAGTAAATTCCGCACATCGCCGGATCCTTCCGACAGGGATCCGGTAATCTGGCTCATATTGGCGATGGTCAGCGCGATATTGGCCTGATTTTCCTTATTCAGAATCTCGTTGGCGCTTTCCACCAGTTCAATAATCCGGTTCACCAGCTCCGGCGCTGATTCCAGCACTTCCTGAATGCCCGAAGACTTCGACGGAATGACCGCGTATTTCTGGCCTTTCTCTTTGGTCAGCTCCGGGGAGTCATGCGTACCGCCGGTAATCTGCACATAAGCAACGCCCGTGATGCCCTGAAACTCCAGCGACGCGACAGCGTCTTTCTTTACCGGTGTGTCGCGCGGCACTTCAATTGTCACGCGCACCTGCTCCACATTGTCCGGGTTGATGCCCATATCCGTGACAACGCCGACCGTCACCCCGCGATAGCGCACCGCGTTACCGGTCTTCAAGCCGGTGACCGACCCTTTGAAGAAAATATTGTAACGGGCGTATTCTTCGTTGAATTCAACATCCGCCAACCAGACAACCGCGCTAACGATGCCCAGAATAAGCGTCAGGGTAAACGCGCCGACAATCATAAAACTTGCTCTGGTTTCCATCGTCTAAACTACCGCCGCTGCATGATCATTTATGTCGTCCTTAAGGGCCGCTCGGGCGCGCGGTCCATGGAAGTATTCCTGTATCCATGGATGCGGGTCCCGCCTATGTTCCGCCATTGTGCCCAGACGGATTTTTTTGTCCACCAATACAGCGATACGGTCGCAAATCGCCGACAAGCTATCCAGATCATGGGTCACCATAAAGACGGTTAATCCCAGACTTTGTTGTAATTCCCGAATGAGATTGTCGAAGGCCGCCGCGCCGATAGGGTCCAGCCCCGCCGTGGGTTCATCAAGGAAAATGATATCGGGATCCATGGACAGCGCCCGCGCCAACCCCGCCCGCTTGCGCATCCCACCAGACAATTCGGAGGGGAATTTCGGCCCTGCATTCGGCGGCAACCCGACCATGGCGATTTTCAGCGCCGCCAGTTCGTCCATCAGATATTTCGGTAAATTCAGATGCTCGCGCATGGGCGCCTGAATATTCTCCGCCACGGTCAAAGAAGAAAACAACGCGCCATCCTGGAACAAGACGCCACAATGGCGTTTCAGCGTGTTGGTAATCGTACGGGTATTTTGACCCAGCACCTCGATCTCGCCCGCGCGCGGCGTAATCAGACCCAAAATCGTGCGCAATAGCACGCTTTTGCCCGTACCGGACCCGCCGACAATACCCATGACCTCGCCCCGACGAACGGAAAAGGACAACCCGTCGTGAATGACCTGCGCGCCAAATTGGGTGCGCAAGCCGGTCACTCGAATAACGCTGTCCTCTTTTGTCGTCGCGTCTGAAGTCACGTCCGTCATTGCGCCCTACTCCGCTAAATTCCGAGCGTCGAGAAAATGATCGAAAAGGCGGCGTCCGCGACGATCACCAGGAAAATAGATTCGACCACCGCCTTGGTCGTCATCTGCCCGATGCTCTCCGCGCTGCCCCCCACGCACAATCCCTCGTAACACCCCACCAGCGCAATCAGGAAGGCGAACACCGGCGCTTTCACCATGCCCACCAGAAATTGCTTCAGTGACGCCACGTCATGCAGGCGACGCACGAATTGCTCAAAACTGATATCCAGCGAAATGACCGCCATAAATCCGCCACCCACCAGCGCCGCGACATCGGCGAAAAAGGTCAACAGCGGCAAGGTAATCAGCAAAGCAACGACCCGCGGCAACACCAGCACCTCGATAGGATCAAGCCCCATGGTCTCCATGGCGGCGACTTCCTCGTTCACCTTCATCGTGCCGATCTGGGCGGTAAAGGCGGAACCGGAACGGCCCGCGACCAGAATAGCGGTGATCAGCACGCCAATCTCGCGCAAGACGCTGATCGCCAGACCATCCACCGTCAGGATTTCCGCACCGAATTGCCGCGTCAGATCAGCGCCCTGATAGGCGAGCACGACGCCAATCAGAAACAACAACAACCCAACGATAGGCAACGCGTTAAACCCGGTTTGTTCAATCTGACTGACCAACGCCGTAATCCGCAATCGTCGCGGCGACGCCAGCGACCGCGCCAGCGTCACAATCGTCAGGCCCAGAAAATTGAGGAGATGCGCCCCGGCGCGCCCGGCCTCGAACACCATGGCGCCAATATGATTTAACGCCGCCAAAAACGGATTGACGTATTCCCGGTCAATTTCGGTATGATCTTTTTCCGCCTCCACGACAAGCTGGTAGAGCGGCGCGTAAACGTCATCAACGCCCGAAATCGCCACCGAGGCGCCGGTCGCTTCAAATTCCTCCTGCGTGCGCCGCAACAACCAGGCGCCGGAGGTGTCAAAAGCGTCGAGCCCCGCCATGCGAAACTCGACCTGCCGCGCATCGAACGGCAAGGCCTTGAGGGCGAGATCCAGACTGGCTACAGAGTCGAATGTCCAGCAACCGCCCGCGACCAAGGTCAGGCGACCCCCTTCTACCGAACTCTCCAGCCATCCCGGCGTCGTCGTCATTCGTTTCCCCGGCGCTCATTACCCAAGCGCTCTTTGTTCAAGGGCGCAATGTTCAAAAGCGCAGTGTTCAAAAGCCATTTGGTCAAAATCACCCTGTGTCGGATACCATATACACCGGTTCGCCATCCAGACGAACCAGCCATTTAACTCAAATCGCGCCGCGCAACGTCAAAGGTGAACGTCAGGCTGACGTGATCCACATCGCTGCTGTGGCGACGCATCTCATTGATAAGATTGCTCGGAAAAACGGCCAAATCCCCCGCCACGGCTTTCACCACTTCCGAGCGTGTGTTCATCGGCGTCGTTTCGACCGGCGTAATATCCGGCCAGTTCTCGCCCACAGAAGAGTAAAACCGCAGCGCTGACCCCTCTGGCGGCGTCTCCACGAAATAGATCGCGGTAAATATGGAGTTCGCGTTCGTGTGCATCTCAATCGCCTCGTCTTTCGACAAAACCGTCAACCAGCACCCATGAATTCGTAAATCTCCCACGCTGAGATCAAGCAGAGATTTCTCCGCGTAATGCTGCGCCTGAGCGAAGACCAACGCGACAAGACCCGCCAAACCCGAGCGACGGTGAAGTTGATCGTCGGTTTCCAACGTCGTGTAGCTTTGACTTGCGGAATGCAGAGGTTGCCCATTCGGCGTAATCGCGCGAACCGCTTCAAGTTCCGTGCGCAACTGCTTGTTCAAATCCGAGCCCGGCGATGAAATCTTCTTTTGCATCAGCAAGGACGGAAAGAGACCGTAAAATTTACCTGTCGGTTCCGCCACGTTTACGCCGCCCCTGCACTGGCTTCGGCAATTGCGTTCACATTGATATTCGCCGCAATGCTGATCCGCTCGCCATCAACCGCGCCCGACGTCACCGAATGTCGCAGGAATCCGTTGAACACCACGATCATGCCCGGTTCCGGATCGACCTGGACGCTGTATTTGCCAAACTGGTCATTACCGCGATATCGGGGGCGGATCATCGTGTCCGCTTGTTCCGAATGTAGGATCAGGGATGAACAATCCGGTGGCGCAGCGACATAATACACCGCGACAATCGGATACGTACTGTGATTATGGCGCTCCTGCCATTGATCGCGCCCATAAACATTAAGCCAGCACAGGTCGATGGACATCTCGTTTTTTTCCATCGGATAGCGGATGCCAGCGGCGAATTGGCCGGCCGCGTCCAGGATGCACTGGGATATCCGGCGAAATCCCGGTTGCTCGTGCAGCGCATAATTATTGCTGATCGTGGTGTAGACATTACACGACCATGATTCCGGGCGTCCATTCGGCGTAGACGCGCGAATAACGTCGATCTCACTCAACAGCGCCTTGTTGATGGCTTCATGATCTGGCGCGCGCGCCACAAAAAAGGGCGTCGGAAACAACGTCTTGAATGTGGCGTCTTCGGTATTCTCACTCATCGTGCGCGCGGGTCCTTCGATCCATCCTCGCGGGCGTCGGCCTTTGGCAACCAATCCCGACAGCTTCCCATTCGCCTATCATATTGATAGCGTCATCGATAGGCCATGCGGCGATTTCTACAGAGGTCGGCAGCGCCGTTCATGCTTTTGTCCCATTTTGCAAACATGACGCTTGAACCGGAACCATCGGCGGCATATTCCCTATTCAAAGGGCGCGGCTTGATATCCCCGCGCCGAATCCAAATTAAGAGGCACATTCATGGACTTAAAAGATCACATTCGCGGCGTGCCCGATTTCCCGAAACCCGGCATCTTGTTTTATGATATTTCCACCTTGCTGGCGCATCCCGCCGCCTGGAAATACTGCATTGGGCAACTCACCGAGATTGTCGCGCCTATGAAGCCGGATTTACTGTTCGGCATTGAATCGCGCGGTTTCCTGACCTCCGCGCCGCTGGCGCTACAACTGGGCTGCGGATTTTCCATGATCCGAAAAAAAGGGAAACTGCCCGGTGAGGTCGTTGAATTAAGTTATGACCTGGAATACGGCAGCGACACGATCGCCATTCAGGCGGACGCGGTAAAACCGGGGCAAAGAGTCGTTATTCTCGATGATTTGCTGGCGACGGGCGGCACCATGGCCGCCTCGGTCGATCTGGTGGAAAAAGTTGGCGGCGTTGTGGTCGCTTGCGTGTGCGTCATTGAATTATCGTTTCTGGAAGGTCGAAACAAAATTCAAAAGCCCTTTCACACGCTCATATCCTACGATTCCTGATCCGAAATCTCTGGCGTCAAAGTCACGGGATCAAATTTTTCAACGTCCTGCAACAATGCGTTCAAACCAGCCGCCGCACGCTCGAGAATTAACGCGCCAAACGTCGCGTCTGCGGCGCCCGCATTCCCGACCGCGCCGGTTCTATTCAAATCCTGGGTTTCCCAGGCGAAGGCGGGCGCGGCCGTTGGCGACAGTCGTTCGAAATCCCGCGCCATCGTCGCACCAAGCGACTTAAAATCCTGCGCCTTCGTCATGTCCACCAGATCGGGCCGCAGATGCAGCATGAGCGATGTCTCAACCGCGCCGCCATGAATCCCGTGGCGGTGTTCCGCGTCATCGAACAGATCGTCGATCACCACCAAATTCCACCAATTCGCCTTTACAACAAGCATGTTGTGGCGCCCCCGCAACCGGCGCGCGACGATATCCATGACCGGCGGGTTGCCACCATGACTGTTGAAAATTACCAGCTTTCGAACGCCCGCCCGCGCTATGGCGTCGCCAATTTCGGTCCACATCGCAATCAGGGTTTCCGCCGACAGGCTGAGCGTGCCCGGAAACCGGTTATGTTCTTCGCTCATGCCGGTTGTTTGTGCGGGAAGCACCAGAACCGGTGAATCCGCCACAATTTTTCCCAGCGCCGCTTTCAGAATTCCGGCGTTGATGATCGCGTCCACCGCCAGCGGTAAATGCGGGCCATGCTGCTCAACGGCGCTGACAGGCAGAATCGCAACACGCCGCGCCATATCCGGCGTTGAGAAATCCGTCGTCTTCAAATTTTCCCAAAATAAGGGACCGGCGCTGCGCCGGCTCATCCGTATCCCACAGAGTTATCCGTGGTCCAGACCGTGGCGCGCCCGCGACCTACGCCGACATCCACGCCAAACTCAAGGGAGTCGCTTTTCAAATGTCGGGTCACCCGCTTTACATCATAGTCGTCCCGCAGATTGCCCTGGGTCGCCACCAGCACCCCGCCCGCCGACATTGATAAATTATCCCGGTCCGCGCGTTCGCCGCTTTTCCCCACAGCCATGATCATGCGCCCCCAGGGATTGGCGGTGCGGAGCCCGATTTTGACCAATGTTGATGAGGCGATGGACAGCCCAATGCGCCGCGCCGCGCGCGTTGACGCAGCACCCGTCACCGTAATCTCGACAAATTTCTTGGCGCCCGTCGCATCGCGCACGATGGCGTGGGCGATATCACGCATAACCGCTTCCAACGCGACGGCGAAAGGGCGCAACCGAGGGTCGGCCACGTCCGTGATAGGTTTGTGTTTCGCCTTGCCCGTCGCACACAAAAACAGGGAATCATTGGTCGACGTGTCACCTTCGGCCGTAATGCAGTTATAGGTCCGGTCGATGAGACGCGACAGCAGCTTCTGCAGAACCTTGGCCGGGATTTTCGCGTCGGTGAACAAAAAATTCAACGTCGTCGCCATGTTCGGGGCGATCATCTG
>JBLHZD010000118.1:0-11075 GCA_047631095.1 Alphaproteobacteria bacterium | reverse complement strand
ATCGATTATCAACAATCAACATGTCGCACAGGGACCAGTTGTGGGTATAAGCGAATTCCGGCTTAACCGAATCCTTCAGCAATTTTGCGAGAAATTCCTGCGTTTCAGCCGGGTTCATACCTTCAATATTTTCGGTCTTGCCGGTATGAAACCAGATCGCCTTTGTGCCGCGATCCGGATGGGTCCGCACCAAAGGATGAATGACGGGAGGCTCTTTCAAGGCTTCCTGCTCGGCGAGCACATCCACGTTCGCCGTTTTCAGGCGCGTGCTGCTGATTTTAACATTCGCGGTTTTCATCTTGTCGATTTTCGCGCGCTCTTCCGCCGACAATGATTCATACGCAGCGATCATATTGACGACCGACGTGCCGCCGCCGCTATCGGGAACTTTCACCGCATACAGAAATGTAAATTTCGGCGGCAGTTCCTTATTGGTGTGATCGGTATGCCAGGTCGCATTTTTCGGCACTTTCGCCTGATTGCCATTACTGTCTTTTTCCTTGTTCGACAGGATGCTGACCAAGGGAACGCCTTCGGCAAGGTTGCTCTGGATCTGATCGGGCATCAATTCGCCGAACAACGACGCCGCGGCGGCGAATTGCGCTGGCGTAAAGTGTTGATCCCGAATGACAACAGCGACATTGTCGACAACAGCGTCGTACAAGGCCTTGGTTGTCGCCGCATCCACCGGTTGGGTCAGATCAACGCCAGTTATCTCCGCGCCAATATATTCACTAATCGGTGTGACTTTTAAATTTTGATCCTCGGCAAGTGCGCTCATTTTCCAACCCTCATGTTATTGGATACGATGACCGCAGGCCATTTGGGCCGTCGCGATCTACAAACTTGTACGGATAAAAACCAGCTTACGCCCCTTATGACGGGAAACAAGCCTTCCGAGCCCAATGACCTTGGCGGGCTTCTAAAACGTAATGACCAACCGCCCTCGCGTCCCGCCCGCCTCGAGTCGTTGATGCGCGTCGCCAGCGCGCTCCGGCGGAAAGGTATCCGCCACTCGGAGCGTAAGCGCGCCGTTTTCCGCCATTTGTCGCAGCTGATCGAGCTTTTCATACTCGCCGTCATAGGACCGCACAAAGGTTGTCGTAAATTTAATATCGCGCTGCGCATCGCCCTCAAAACCACGTACGGAGGTGAACGCGCCGCCGTCGCGAACCGCCGGTATCACGCGTTCATTCAAGACAGCGCCATCCGCAAGGCCATCGACCCCATCGGGAAAGTGCTCCCGAAACCGCGTCGCGACGTCATCGCCGCGGGCGACGACGATATCAGCGCCAAGCGACGCAATAAGATCGCGATCCGCATCGGACGCATCTGCGATCACGGTCAATCCCTCCGCCTTGGCGAGCTGAATAACATAGCCGCCATACGCGCCTGCGGCGCCGGTTACGCCCAACGTCTGGCCTGATGAGAGCCCCAGTAAATCCAGCGACAACCGCGCGGTTAAACTATTCATCGGCAGGGTGCAGGCTTCGACATGGCTCGTTCCCGCCGGGGCGGCGACCACGGCTCGAGCCTCCAAAACGATTTGCTCGCGATAGGCGCCGTGGCTTCCCTTTGGCGCCACCATCGCCATAACGGCATCCCCGACTTTTACGCCCGTCGTGACGCCCGCGCCGACTTCATCGACAATCCCGGCGATGTCCATGCCGGGGATATACGGTGGTGGATCGACCTTCTGTTGGTCCGCGCGGGACCCGTTGCGCGCCATTAAATCGGTTGGGTTCACCGCCGCCGCGAACACCTTGACCCGCACCTGACCGGGACCGGCATGGGTCTCGGGAACGTCCACGACTTCAAGAACTTCCGGGCCGCCATGAACCATTAAACCTACTGCGCGCATGAATTCGATCTTTCGTTGTGGGGGATAAAGATGCTTCAATCCTCGATAATGTAACCGTATCGATAACGCCAATCCGGTGAAAGGAAAACAAATTATGGCCGCTTCCAAATCCCGTTTGTCCCCCATGAGCCTTGAGGACCTGACGCCGGAACAACGCGCGGTTTATAAGTCGATCAACAGCCCGCCGCGCGCCAGCATGGGTTTCAACGGCCCTTACGCCGCCTATGTCAAAGCCCCGGCGATTGGCGGGCTGAACGAAAAACTTGGCGCCATCATTCGGTTCGATACCGCCTGCCCGGAACACTTCAAGAAAATCGCCAGCTGTATCGTTGGCCAGCACCATCAGGCGAAATTCGAATTCGCCGCGCAAACGCCCTTCGCCCGAGAGGCCGGATTGTCCGAATCCGTGATCGAATCCCTGCGCCTGGGCGAAACGCCAGCATTCGACAGTACCGACGAAAAAATAATTTACGACTTTTGTCACCAATTCGTACACACCCGTCGCGCCAGTGACGAACTCTACGACCGCGCACGCGACCTGCTCGGCGAAACACAGCTTGTGGAGCTGGTCGCCACCATCGCCTATTACACAACGGTCTGCATCACCTTGAACGCCTTCGACGTACCCCTGGCTGAAGGCATGAAAGACCCCTTCCCGAATTAAGGCGCAGAGATCAGGTGCCGGGATCAGGCGCCGGGGTCAGGCGCGGCTCCATCGCCTAAATTATAATCGATAAAACATAACCCCCTCCGCCATCCCCACTGGACGTAACCAAGTCAACCTGCTGCAATATCGACAAATTCATCAGCGTAGAGAAAGGCACTTCATGCCAATCATCGATTCCCAAGTTCACGTCTATGAAGCCAACACGCCCGAACGCCCCTGGCATGGGACGCCCAACTGGCCCGACCACGTCAATGGCGACGAGATGGTGGCCGCCATGGATAAGGTTGGCGTCGACGGCGCAATCTTCATCTCCGCCTTCACCATGTACCAATATGACGCCAGCTATGCCGTTGAGGTCCAGAACGCTCATCCTGACCGCTTTGGCCTTGTGAAGCCCGTCGACCCGACCGATCCTGACGTGGCCGATGTGATCGCCGCGTGGAAGAAAACCCCCGGGGCCGTCGGCATCCGCATCATGATGACCCGCGAAGCCGGGCGCGATCCGGCGGATCCGGGGCTCGACCTGATCCTGCTCGAAGCCATGCGCCACGACTTTCCGGTGAACATGCTTTGCTGGGACAATGTGGACGCAGGCATCGCCGTCGTTGACCGCCACCCCGACACCCGTTTCATCATTGATCACCTCGGCATCCTGCAACCACGGACACCACCGGCGGCGGCGGAACCATGGGTCGATTTGCCGAAAGTGCTCGACCTCGCCAAACGCCCCAACGCCGTTATCAAGGTCAGCGGCGCGTGTACGCTATCACACGAACCTTTTCCCTTTCCAGATATCTGGGATCCCCTCGCCCGCGTTTTTGACGCCTGGGGGCTTGATCGTTGCCTGTGGGGCACCGACTGGACCCGAGCGTTCGCCGTCGTCAATTACGAACAGGCCGTCGAACCCTTCCGTCTCACCCACCGGCTTAACGATCGTGAACGCGCGACATTAATGGGCGGCGCCTGCGCCAAAGCGTATAACTGGACGCCGGGCGGCAAATAGGCCCGGCGGCGCTAAAGCTCGCTAATCCCGCCAACCAACGTTGAGCATAAACATGCGGAAAACGATGGCTTTCCTGAAGCGGCGCGACGGTATGGAGCGGCGTGATTTCTTTGATTGGTGGTTGAATGAGCATCGTCCGTTCGCCGAACAAATTCCCGGATTACGCCACCATACAATTTCTCTGGTCGCCGATGACGGCGATGCTGAATTCGACGGCGTCGGCGAATATTGGTTCGATGACACGGCAGCGACAGATTCTGGAGTCGCCAGCCCGGCGGGTCAAGCGGCCAAGGCCAATAGCGACGCCGCCACATCCCGCCAGGTGGTTGTTGAATTTGTTGAGCACAAATTTATCGACACGGGAGAACCAGCGCCGTTCAAAATGATCAGCATTTTGAAACGGGCGGATGAAATGAAGCGGCCAGAGTTCAAGGAATGGTGGCTGGACAGCCACGCGCCCATGGTGCTGCAATTCCCAGATCTGCGGCACTATCAAGTAGACTTGGCCGAAGATGGCCCCGATGGCGCCATTGACGGATTGGCGGAACTGTCCTTCGAGGATATGGAAACGCTGAGACGCGTTATATTTTCAGATCAGGTTCGGAGTGTGCAACAACAGGATTCCGTGTCTCATACATCGTCCATCATCCGCATGTATGTCGAAAAGCACGCAATTTTCTGATCATGCGCAGTCGCTGGCGCAATTTCGTCCTGTCACCAGTTGATGAACTGCGCCGAAAAAGAACCAATGCCGGATATTCGAATTTATTGAGAAATGTCGGTCAGCGCGAACGCCTGTTCTCATTCACCGCATGTCCGAAGGCCTGGAACAAAACCCGATTGATCGGATTGGTCTGCGGGTCGTATTCTGCGTGCCACTGCACGCCCAGCGCAAATCCAGGTGCGTCGGCGATCCGTATCGCTTCCACTGTGCCGTCTTCCGCAACGCCTTCGATGACAACACGCTCGCCCACATCGGAAATACCTTGGCCATGGAGTGAATTGACGCGAATAGTCTCCTGCCCCAAAAGTTTCGCAAACGCGCCGCCGGGAACGAGATTAACGTCATGACGGTCGGCGAACACGACTTCCGGGTCGGGATGTATTTCCCCCGATTCCACCCGCGGCGCCCGATGGTTCATTCGGCCGGGCAAGTCGCGAATTTCAGGATGAAGGGAACAGCCAAAGGCGACGCTCATTTCCTGAAAGCCGCGACACACGCCAAATATCGGCACGCCCTGTTCAACACAGGCTTTCGTCAACGCCAGCGCAACCGCATCTCGGTTTTCATCATAGGGCTCATGGCTGGGATGTGGCTCAACGCCAAAATTGGTCGGGTGAACATTGGCGCGCGCCCCCGTCAGAAGAACGCCATCAACGACATTCAACAGTGATTTGATATCTGTAATATTTGGATCGCCCGCAAAAATAACGGGCATGGCGTCACAAACATCGGCAAGCGCGCGAAGGTTCCGTTCCCCGGCCCGATGCCCGGCGGATCGTTCATTCACGCGATGCAAAGATCCAATGACACCGACGATCGGCTTTGGCATGGAGAGGCTCCGGCTGGAATTCGTCGTATAAGACGTCGTCACACGAACCAATTTACCGCAAAAGCAACATCACGCCGTTATCCGTTCTTAACCTGAACCCTGCACGGCGATGGCGGTAGACAAATTCGGATTTAAGTTATGGCGGCTGGAGAGGCGCCATTCCAGGGAAATCTTGGACCGAGGAGATAGACCAAAGAGATATAAGGCCAAATCCCGATCATATCGCTACGATGTGGTCTATTGGCGTCGCGCCAAAGTTCCACTCGCAGCGATACAAAATCGGCGTCTGGTCGCGAAAACCCGGTTTCCGCGACTCACTCGTAAAGCAGGTCGTTCTTCAGGATTTCGTCGGAAGTTCGACCACGCCTTCTCCAATAATCGAGAGTTCGCCATCCTGATTGCGGGCTTCCTGTTCGATGGCGACCAAATGGCGCCCGTCTTCAACAAATTTCCGCGTTACCTTCGCGGTAAACACCAGCAGGTCTCCCGCCGGGTTATGGCGCCTGATTTTGCTGGTCGCTTTGCGCAAAAACCCATCATCCCCCATCCAGTTGGTCAAATGATGCGTTAACCAGGAACAGCGCTCCGGTCCATAATCATAGGCGCCGGGCGCGCCGACCATATGCGCAAATTCCTCTTCCCAATGGACCCGTTCCGGGCAATCCGGAATGCCAAACCGGTTTTTGATTCCAAGGCCGGGATGCGCTGATATTTGGCGCCAGTTCAACTTGTTAGCGCGAATATACAGTCCGCCCCAGCCTTGAGCGTAGGCGATAAACCCTGTCACGGTCATTGGGCCTTTGGCCATTGACGCCAACGCCTCGCCTTCGCGAACATCTTCCCAGTAGCGCGGCGTCGCGCCCCGGACTTCTTCATTCGCATAGAGTTGAAAGAATTCCTGCAATTCGGCATCGGTGTATACGCGCGGCGGCTTCGCTTTCACCTCATCATATTTGGTGCCGCGTTCGCGCGCTTCGTCGCGATCTGTGCGGAACACCCAACTATCCGCTTCCGCGACCAGCTCGCCACGCTGGTTCATGAAATCGACGTGATAGATTTGCTGAATGGCGAGGCCCGCGAACTTCGTTTGATGCTCGATCAAATCCTTGAGGTGAGCCTTCGTCGAAATTTCGTCATTGCGCAAAACCGGTTTGTGCCACGTCCAGTCCGCGCCCGCCCACATAGCGTGCACCCCCGGTAATCCGCCGACATAGCCCGAAATTACCCGGTTGGTCGCAAACAGAAAACTCGGCAGCGCCACGACAGCGCCATACTTCGTCTTGGCCGCATATTCAGGGTCACACCAAAGCGGATTATCGTCGCCGATACCATGCGCATAATGTCGAATGTTGTCCCGCGTGGCCTCATAGCACCAGGGCTCCAACGTATTCTCGATATTGACGCCGATCCGGCTGCGCAACCGGTCGAGCCCGTCTTCGGTGATCTTTGGAAAAAGCGTTTGATCGTCAGACATTGTTATCGTCCCTTTATCTATTCACGATTATGGATTTTGTCGATTTTGGGGTTTAGCGACGGTGGCGGATTCCTGCTCGCGCAGCGTCTTTCGGTTCACTTTGCCAGCGGGCGTTTTCGGTAGTTCGGAGACAAAAGCGATCTGGCGCGGGTATTCATGCTGGCTCAACCGCGTTCGCACGAAATCTTGTATTTCTGACAAAAACTCATCGTTCCCCTCACGGTCGGACACGACGAACGCTTTGACGATTTGGCCGCGCAATTCATCGGGCGCGCCGATTACCGCGACTTCCTTGATATCGGGATGCTTCAGCAGCGAATCTTCAACCTCGACAGGGCCAATGGTCCATCCAGCGGAAATGATGACATCATCCGCGCGGCCCGCGTGATAGAAATAGCCATCCGCATCCGTCCAACCCCGGTCTCGGGTTGAAATCCAGGCGTCCCGGCGGCGCACCATGATTTCACCGATTTCCTCGGCGGCGCATATTGATCCCTCAGGCGACTGAACAACGACCCCTAACCCCGGCACCGGCTTTCCAAGAGAACCGGGTTTAACGACAAAATCTTCCGCGCCGGGATAATTGACCAAAATAACGCCGACTTCCGTGGTGCCGTACATACTGCAAACAGGAACGCCAAACAGAGCCTCGGTATAGGACAAGGTGTCGCTGTCAATTGGCTCTCCCGTAAAGGACGCCTTGCGAATCGAATAGTTGAAGTCCGCGGCGATTCCGGAGTTCTTCATCATCCGGTAATGGGTCGAGGCGGCAGACAGATTGGTTATCTCATAACGCTCGAGCGCCTCCAGCAATCGCTCCGGTGAAAATTTGCCCGCGCAGACGCCGGTCTCCACCCCCATCGCCAAGGGTGCAATCGTGCCGTGCCACAATCCATGCCCCCATGCGGGCGATGATGGACAGAAGAAGCGATCACCGGGGCGAATACCCGTGCCGTACAACGCCGCGCTCATCAGAACAACAACCGCCCGGTGCGTATGTTTCACCGCTTCCGGTAGCGCGCGCGTCGTTCCCGACGTGTATTGGTACACAGCGAGATCATTTGCGGAGGAGTGAGGCGTGTAGGTTTGCGAGTGCGCGGAGATCTCCGTCATCACCTGGCCGTCGAGGCAGACGCTGACACCGATCAAACCCCGCGTGGTTTCCAGTTTCGCCGCGTTGGTCACGATCAGACACGGTTGGCAATCTTCAACCCGCAAGCGTACCCCGTCTGCGCCGAACAGCGTAAACATCGGCACCGCGATTGCGCCATATTTGATGGCGCCAAAGATCGCGGCGTAAAAGGCCAATGATGGCTCCAGCATTATTGCAATGCGGTCACCGGCGACGAACCCTTTCGCCGCCAACCAATTGGCGAACTGGGAGGACGCATCAGAAATTTCGCGAAACGTCAGGATTTCATCATTTCCATCCGCATGAACAATCCGGATGGCGACGCGCTGTGGATCGAGGGCATGGCGGTCGATACATTCATGCGTAAGGTTGAAATCCTCCCGCGTTCCGTCAAAAAGGTCCCAGAGCTTGTCAGTCGAGAAATTTCGCTGCGCGTCGCTATAGGTTAAATATTCATTCAGTGTCACCGTGAACCACCCTAGAATTAACAAACCACGCCGGATTTATAATTTTATATAGACAATTATATTTGTCCATATAAAATTTAAAGCCGAAGGAAAACGGAACATGCCGCCTAAACAAACACCACCCCGACCGGTCCCTGCAGTCACACGAAGCGTTGCAATCCTGCGCTTTTTGGGACGTCACGATGCCCCTGTCGGCGTCGTCGCCATTGCTCGGGAGTTGGGCATCATCCCCAGCACGTGTCTGCAAATCCTTCGCACGCTTGTTTTGGAAGAACTCGTTTCCGTCGATGCAGAGACGAAGTGCTACGCTCTCGACGCGGGCATGGTGACCTTGGCGCGAAGCGCGCTACGCCGAGATCGTTTCGCTCAAATTGTACAACCGGAGCTGGATCGGCTTTCAACCAAATTTGGCGTGACGGCAATTGGCGTCCGCGTTATCGGACTACAGCACATGAATGTCCTCGCGATTTCTCATTCTCACCTGGCGTTTCGAATACAAGTTGATGTTGGCAGCCGATTTCCCGCCTTGATCAGCGCAACGGGTCGTTGTCTGGCAGCGCATTGCGGACACTCGGAACATGAGATCAAGCGCGCATTCAAGGCGCTTCGTTGGGAAGACGCGCCGGATTACGATACCTGGCGAAGCGAGGTCGAACAGACTCGCCAAACCGGCTATGGCGTGGATGAGGGTAATTACATTCGCGGGGTCACGGTCGCCGCCGCGCCGGTATTTGGCCTTGGCGACACGATGGCTTATGGGGTGGCTCTGGTTGGCTTAAGCGAGCAAATGAGAGATTCAGGGCTTGATATCATCGGCGCTGAGGTGAAATCCATCGCCGCCGAACTCACCGAAAAACTGGGCGGCGGCGGCGCCTCAACCTAGCACCGGCGCCGTTTGCCATTTCACGCCAACGTCGGTTTCTAAATTTACAGAAGGTTTCTGGATTGGAGATTGCGCATCAGCGCGGCGATGCCGAAAGTCCATTCAGGACATTTCGTGGAAAGACGAACCGTGTTGCTAAGCTGCCCCAAACCTTCGGAGGAGATCGTCACCACATCACCCACTTTGTGCGTAAAGCCCTCTCCCGGCGCATCGCGGTCTTCCGTGGGCGCAAACAACGTTCCCAGAAACAACATGAACCCATCGGGATATTGGTGATGACGACCAATGGTCTGGCTGACGATATCCAGTGGGTCACGGCTGATTTCCTTCATGGAGGAATAGCCGGTCAGCTCATACCCGTCTTCGCCGGATATTTGCATATTAAGCTCGGCGTTTCGCACATTGTCCAACGTGAAGCCTTCATCGAACAATCGAATGAAGGGACCAATGGAGCAAGACGCATTGTTATCTTTCGCCTTGGAGAGCAAGAGCGCGGATCGACCTTCGAAATCGCGCAAATTCACATCATTGCCCAACGCCGCCCCTTTTATGGTCCCCTTACTATCTATCGCCAAAACAATTTCGGGTTCGGGGTTATTCCACACTGATTTTGGATGAAGACCAACCTCCGCGCCCCAACCAACCGAAGAAAGCGTTTGGGATTTTGAGAAAACCTCGACATCCGGGCCGATGCCCACTTCCAAGTATTGCGACCAGATGCCTTCCTCAATGAACGCCTTTTTCAAGGTCGCCGCTTTTTCCGATCCCGGTGAAATATCATGGAGCGAGTCGCCAATAAGAGCGGTCACGCGTTTGCGCACAGCGTCGGCTTTGGCCGGATCGCCCGCCGCAGATTCCTCAATGACCCGTTCAACCATAGACTTTACGAAGGTAACCCCCGCCGCCTTGATCGACTGAATGTCACACGGCGCCAACAGGTGCACCGCGTCAGCCCCCCCTCCGTGGTTCCCACCGATTTCTTCGATGCGTCCGAGCGATTTACCCACTTGCGTCTGAACAAAACCGGCCGGATCATCCTTTTCCAGAATGTCATGAACAAGCGGCGCGTCTTTCGTCGTAATATCAAAAAGCTGCCCGTCCCGCACAACAACGACCGATGGTCCCGCCGCCGAAGGGTCCCAAACGCGGCCGATATAGGTCCCTGTCGGGTCGAGATCTTTGGTCAGGTCAAACGCCTGCTTATTGTTCGTCGTCACGAGTTCATTCCCCCTCAAATTTGTATCGCTAACACTCGTTACTATGCCCTGGAGCCCGAGGTAAATGATGTTGTCCAAAGGTCGCTCGAGATTCAATATATTTGGCGTCTTTAGACGCGTCATATTTGCGCGTCTAAGGACACGACACCCTCCGCCACAGCCAATTGACCCGCCTATTTGCGTCCGGCATGCTTAAAAATCATCAAACGCCGCTCGGCGAAAGGGTGCAGGTCTTGGCAACTCATTTTTATGGCTGGCGCGTCGTCGGCGTTTGCTTCGTTGCCGCAGTTCTTACCTGGGGTTTTAGCGTATTCGGCGCGAGCGTTTATCTAGCCGAAATCACGCGCGCGCAGTCCTAGTCGGTCTCGCTCGTTTCCGCCGCCGTAACCGCCTATTACATTACAAATGCACTATCGTTAAGCGTGATTGGCGGCGTCATAGACCGGTTTGGCGCGCGCCCTGTTTTCCTATTCGGCGCGCTGGCGCTCGGCGGCGGCGTCGCCTGGATCGGGCATGTCGCGGCGACCTGGCAGCTTTTCGGCGCCTTTATGCTTATGGGCCTTGGCTATGCGTCCCTTTCCCTAACAAGCCTTTCCGCGACAATCGCCCCCTGGTTCGAGCGCTATCAGGGGCGTAGCGTCGCCATCGCATTGACCGGCGCCAACGTCGGGGCGGTGCTGATCGTGCCGTTGCTAGTGGATAGGCCGGAACAAAGGAGTCCGAAGCGGGATTCCTTGTAAGGTTATTATGTGCAAATCTGGAGTATGCGCACAGGAATATCTTTCACAGTTTCGTCCCCGGATCGTCAGCGTCTTGAA